>JAICYC010000097.1 GCA_025934395.1 Solirubrobacteraceae bacterium
CCGTTCGGGCCCGAGACCTCCGTGTTCAAGGTCGCCGGCAAGATGTTCGCGCTCTCGCGGTTGGGCGAGGAGTCGCTGCGGGTCAGCGTGAAGTGCGATCCGCTGCTCGCGGAGCACCTCCGGGAGACCTATGCGGCCGTGCTGCCGGGCTACCACCTCAACAAGCGCCACTGGAACACGGTCGTGCTCGACGGCTCGCTTCCCGTGAAGCTCGTCCGCGACATGGTCGAGGACTCCTACGACCTCGTCGTCAGCAAGCTGCCCGCCGCTCGGCGCGCAGCGCTCGGGTGGAAGGGGGAGGGGTAGCCCTGCCCCTCTCCCGAGGTCAGTCGCGTTCGTGGAGCAGCGGGATGTACGAGATCCCGATGATCGCGCCCTCGGGCGACTGCAGCCTGGCCACGGTCTGGCCCCAGGGCTCCTCGCGCGGCGGGTGCAGCAGCTCGTAGCCGGCCTGCTCGAGCTCGCGCGCCGCCGGCCCCACGGCGGCGGCGTCTGCGACGTCGAACTCGATGCTCACCTGTGGCACCGGCAGCTCCGCCGGCCACTGCGGCGTTCCGAAACACGCCTCCGCGGCCTGGGACAGGGGCCAGATCCCGAACGACTTGCAGCCCGCGATGTGCTCGCTGTGGTGATACCCGTCGTGGCCCTCGAGCGGTAGGCCGAGCACGTCGACGTACAGCTTGCGACTCGCGGGCGGATCGGGAGCGATCACCGCCACGGTCGAGAGGAATCCTATGTCCACGCCGCCTCCTCGTCGTTCCACGCCTGATAATGCATGTTATGTAAAGAAGAAGGTTTCCGCGGGAGGCGCTCGCACGGCCTGCGCAGGTCCCCCGCCGTGTCGAGACGGTGCGCGCCGGGGGCCGTGCGCTAGCCGGCGACGTCGAGCAGGATCTTGCCGCGCGTGCGGCCGCTTTCGCTCATCTCGTGCGCCTTGGCGGCATCGGCGAGCGGGAAGCGCTCGGCGATCTCGACTTTGAGTTCGTCCCGGGCGACGAGGTCGGCGAGCATCACCAGTTGCTCCCGGCTGGGGCTCATGATCAGCAGCTCCGCGCGGATCCCGGAGCTCGGATCGGTCTCCGGCATCGCGCCGGCGATGCCCACGAGCGTGCCGCCCTCGCGCACCGTGGCGAGGAGCGCCTGCGTGGTGGCCCCTCCCACGGCGTCGAACGCGAGGTCGACGTCGTCGATCGCCTGCGTGACGTCTTCGGTCGTGTAGTCGACATAACCCGTCGCACCCAGCGACATCACGTAGTCGCGGTTGCGCGCGGACCCGACCCCGATCACATGCGCGCCGGCGCGGCTGGCGAGCTGCACCGCGAAACCGCCCACGCCGCCCGCCGCACCGGCGATCAGCACACGTTGCCCCCCTTCGAGGCGCCCGCGGTCGAACAGGGCCTGATAGGCGGTCATCGCGGCCACGGGCAGCGCTGCGGCTGCCTCGTGCGAGACGCCCTCGGGCTTCTCTGCGACCATCGACACGGGCGTGACCGCGAGCTCCGCGTAGGCGCCGCTCCCGGCGAACCCGAACACCTCGGCGCCCTCCTGCAGCTCGGTGGCGAGCGAGCGCTCGACCACGCCGGAGAAGTCCGAGCCGAGGATCGCGGGCAGCTCCTTGGGGACGATCCCGTTGCGCTGCTTGTACTCGATCGGGTTGATCGCGGCGACCTCGACGCGCACGAGCACCTGGCCCTCGCCGGGCTCGGGGTCGGGGGCGTCCTCGAGCCTCAACACCTCCGGGCCGCCTGTCTGACGTACCACGATCGCTTTCATACACCCTCCGGGGTCAGGGATCCGTGAGCGGGTCGCCGCTGCGCTGCCAGTCTAGGGCGGCGCGCCGGGCAGGTGGGCGGCGGTGTGCGCGACGGGGGCGCCCGCGGCGGCTCACTAGGATCTGCGCGACCCCGATCGGAGGAGATGCAGGCGATGGCGAAGACGCTCTACACAGCGACGGCGCACGTCACGGGCGGCCGCGTGGAAGGCCACGGGCGCACCGGCGACGGCCAGCTGGAGGTGGACCTGCGGATCCCCGAGGAGATGGGCGGCCCCGGGGGCGGCACCAACCCGGAGGAGCTGTTCGCGGTGGGCTACGCGGCGTGCTTCGAGGGCGCGCTCGCCGTGGCGGCGCGGCGCGCGAAGGTGGAGCCGGGCGAGGTGGCGATCGACTCGGAGGTGTCGCTGTCACCCAACAGCGAGGGCGGCTTCGACCTGAGCGTGGGCCTGAACGTGACGCTTCCGGGGATCGAGGGCGAGAGCGAGGCGATCGACCTCGTGCGCGCTGCGCACAAGGTGTGCCCCTACTCCAACGCCACGCGCGGCAACATCGACGTGGCGCTCACCGCCAACGGCGCGGCGGTCGACTAGCCCCGGCCCGCCCTAGCGGCCGAGCGTCCGCAGCAGCTCGCGTGCGCGCGCGGGCGCGTGGTCGATGCCCGCCCGCACCGCGGTCAGGTCGGCGCGCAGCTGCTCGTCGCCGACCTCGATCGGCAGCAGCGAGTCCTGGAGCTCGGCGAGCGCGGTGTCGGCGAGCTGGACGTGGCCGATCGCGCGCTCGATCAGCAGATGCGCGCCGCTCGCCGGCGCCGGGGCGGGCGCGACCTCCGGGGCAGTCACCTCGAGCTCGTGTCTTGCGGCGAACTGCGCGCGACCCCGCAGCGCGCGCCCGTAGGCATGCTGGATCGGCCTGAACAGCAGCTCCTCCAGCTGCTCGGCGCTGCGGTCGTCGAGCTGCTCGAACGCCTCGCTCAGCTCCGCGAGCGCGCACGAGAGCTGCTCGACTGCCTCTGCGGTGTCGCCCAGGAGCCGCGCGCGGCCCTCTGCGGTCGTGTAGGCCACGCCGCGGGCCTCAGCCGATCGCGTAGGCGAGCGACACTTCGGCGCTCAGCTTGCAACCGCCCACCGTCGCCGCTCTGCCCTTCCGGCTCCTGCGGTGCTTCTTCTTGCGGATCGCGGGCTTCGGCCGGGCAAGGCTCGTCTGAGGTGCCGCCGCTCCTGCGAGCACGCGGCCGGCCACCGCGCCGGTGGCGTGGCCGAAGTCCGGCTGTTCGCCGGTGTATTCGGCGTATTCGTCGCTGTTCACGCCCGAGCATTCGATCGACCCACCGTCCTCGAGGATCGACTGCACCGCTCCGAGCGCAGCGCCCGTGCGTGCGGTGAGGAATTCCGCCTTGGACTGCCCGTCGGTGACCGCTGCGGCCATCGCCTGGCGGTACACCGCCGTTGCCGCCGAGGCGCTGGACCCCTGTGCGAGCGGCATCGTTGCGACTCCCTGCACCGCCACGGTGCGCGTGGGCGTCGTCGTGGGCGCTTCCGCGGATGCGACGCCGATCATGCTCGCCGCGACGAGCGCGGCGAGGGCACCGAGGATGCCCGCGAGGGCGATCCTCATCGTCGGAGCCTGCTCTCGATGCCCACAGCGGGAGGCTAGCGCGTCGGCGCCCGTGCGCGAGCCAGATCGCGCGCACGTACGAGCACCGCGTCGATCATCGGCTCGGTGAGCTTGCCGGTGAACGTGTTCTGCTGGCTCGGGTGAAAGCAGCCCACGAGCGTGACGCCCGGCGCGGGCCACTCCACGCCGTGGCCGAAGCGCGGGAGCGGACGCGGCGGCGTGTCGGGATGGACCAGCCGAAGCGCTGCCGCCCACGCGAACGCGCCCAGGCACACGACGGCGCGCACGCGGCCGAGCAGCGCGAGCTCGCTGCGCGTCCAGGGCAGGCACGCGTCGCGCTCCTGCGGCGTGGGCCTGTTCGCTGGCGGGGCGCAGCGCACCGCCGCGCTGATCCAGGCGTCGCGCAGGCGCAGCCCGTCGCCGGCGTCGCGGGACCGCGGCTGGTTGGCGAAGCCCGCGCGGTGGAGCGCGGCGAACAGGAAGTCCCCGGAGCGGTCGCCGGTGAAGATCCGTCCGGTGCGGTTGGCGCCGTGCGCGGCGGGCGCGAGCCCGAGCAGCAGCACCCGCGCGCGAGGGTCGCCGAACCCCGGCACGGGCCTGCCCCAGTAGGTCTCGTGCGCGAACGCTGCGCGCTTCTCACGGGCGACCTCCTCGCGCCAGCGCACCAGCCGCGGGCACCGCCGGCAGGAGGTCACTTCCCGCTCCAGAGCGGCCAGCGCAGCACTCGGATCTCCGGCCATGGCGCAGTAGTACCATCGATCTCAGATGCCGCTCTGGGTTTGGGTGCTCATGTTGGCCGCGCTGGTGAAGATCCCGATCGCCGGCCTGATGCTGTGGATCCCGTTCCGCAACGACGAGGCGATGCAGTCCCGCGAAGCGCCGGACTCCTCCGATGAGGACGGCGGGTCCAAGGCGCTGCCGGCCGGCCCGCGCGACCCCCACCCCCGCACGCCGCGGCCCCGCCGACCGCGGCGCGGTCCCCACGGCAGCCCCTCTCCC
The DNA here is from genome assembly GCA_025934395.1 of Solirubrobacteraceae bacterium. Lineage (GTDB taxonomy): Bacteria > Actinomycetota > Thermoleophilia > Solirubrobacterales > Solirubrobacteraceae > Palsa-744. Next base: position 4,388 of record JAICYC010000097.1, read on the forward strand.
CCCTCGCCCCCGCGCGTGCGCACCGCCGCGCTCGCGGGCCGGCGCGTGGTCGTCCGCTAGCGCCTCCGGAGCGCGCGCCGGCCCCGGCCGCCGCGCTGCTCAGCGATTGCGCTTGCGCTGCTGGCGCGCGGCCTTCGCCCTGGCGCGCCGCTTGCGCATCTGCACCGAGGCGTCGCGCGCGGCGCGCGAGTCGATCAGGTCCGTGTCACCGGCGGGGGCCACGCGCCGGGCGTCGCGGACGATCACGAAGCCGATCGCGCCGAGCAGCAGCACGGCGGCGCCGAGCGCGACGAGGATCAGCGTGCTCGAGGTGTTCGTGTTCGATTCCGAGGTGCCGCTCGTGTTGGTGCGCGTCGTGGTGGTCTGCGTTTCCGATTCGGCGGCTTTCGAGGTGAGTTCGCTGAACGAGTTCCCGAGCCCTTCCGCGCCGACGCTCACGGCCGGCATCGCGGCGATCGAGAGCGAGATGCACGCGCAGGCTGCCACCAGGGACGCGAGCCTGCGCGCGTGCGGCGTGCGCGTGCGCGACATAGCGCGAGGATACCGCCTGCCCGGCGCGCCGTGAGCGGGTGCTCGCACGGCGGAGGTGGCGCCCCCGCAACGCCTAGAATGCCCGCTCGTGGCCCCCAAACAGCGACAGGTCCGGATCGAGCAGCGTGGCATGCAGCAGGCGATCGAAGCGCTCGAGCAGCGTTCCGACGAGGAGCTGCAGGCGGAGACCAAGTACAAGTCCGCCGCCCTGGCGATCCTCGGCGCGCGCGCATCCGAGCGCTTCGACGCCGATGCCGCGCGGGGCTACTTCCAGCGTGCGATCGCCGCGGCGCGACCGCAGGAGCGGATGCAGATGCGCCGCATGGCCGACGCCTCGCTCGCGCTCGCCGAACGCCGCGCGGGCGATCTCAAGGACGCGGTCGAGCGCCTCGGCCAGGCCCCTCCGAGCGGCCGCCAGCTCTTCGCGCTCCAGGCGATGGGGCTGCTCGTCCCGCCGGGGAGCGCGGGGATCATCGCGCGCGTGCGCGGGATCGTGCTGATAATCCTCCTGATCGCGGTGCTGCTGGCCATCGGCTTCGGCCTCGTCGAGCTGGTGTCGCTGCCGTTCGGCGGGATCGGGACGGCTCCCGCGGTGCTCCTCGGTCTGTTCGTCGTGCTCGCGGCCCTCGGCGTGATGGCGGCTGTCGGGCGGCGCAGGCGCCGCCGCGCCCAGGCGTCACCGGGCTGACCCCGCCCCGGCGGTGGCCGCCCCGGTCCGACTGCTCGTGAACCCCGCCGCGGGCGGCGGGCGGGCCGCGCGCGTTGCGCCGGTCGCCGTGGAGGCCCTGCGCGCGCTCGGCCTCACCGTGGAGCGCAGCGACACGCGCAGCCTCGAGCACGCACGCGAGCTCGCGCGGGAGGCGGCGCGCGCCGGAGAGACGGTCGTGGGCGTGAGCGGAGACGGCCTGCTGGGGGCGCTCGCGGACGAGCTGCGCGCGCACCCGGGCTCGGTGCTCGGGATCGTGCCCGGCGGGCGCGGGAACGACTTCGCGCGCGTGCTGGGCATCCCCAACGACGCCCATGCTGCCGCGGCGATCATCGCCGACGGGAACCTCCAGAGCGTCGACCTCGGCATCGTCCACGCGCGCGACGCCGAGGCGCGCGCGTTCGTGGGCATCGCCTCGGCGGGCTTCGACAGCGACGCGAACGGCATCGCCAACGAGGCGCCGCCGTGGCTGGGCGCGCTCGTGTACGCCTACGGCGCGCTGCGGGCGCTCGCAGCGTGGCGGCCGGCGAGCTTCGAGATCGAGCTCGACCCGCCGGGGGAACGGCACACGATCGTGGGCTACTCGGTCGGCGCCGCCAACTCGAAGGCATACGGCGGCGGGATGCGGGCCGCGCCCGGCGCGATGCTCGACGACGGCCTGCTCGACGTGATGGTGCTGGGCGCGGTGAGCAAGCGCGTCTTCCTCACGCGGATCCTGCCGCGCGTGTTCAAGGGCACGCACGTCGAGGAGCCCGCGGTGAAGGTGTTCCGCGCCCGCGAGATCTCGCTCTCCTCGGACCGCCCGTTCTCGATGTACGCGGACGGAGACCCGATAGGCGACCTGCCGCTGCGCGTGAGCGCGGCACGAGCGGCGATCACGGTGCTCACGCCGCGCACGCCGCCGCCGGACTCCGCGTTCGCACCCGGCGCCGCGGTGGCCGGCGGGGCCTGATGGCGCGCGCGCTCGGTGCCAAGGTCGCCCTGGCGCGCTCGGTCGGCACGGTCTCGCGCAAGCGCGGCGGTGGCGGCACGAGCGCGCCCGGCAAGCTCCTGCTGCGGCTCGCGCCGGACGCGATCGGAGTGCTCGGCGCGCGCCTCGAGCGCGGCAGCGCCCTGGTGTCGGCGACCAACGGCAAGACCACCACCGCCGCGATGCTCGCCGCGATCATGCGCCGCGCCGGGGTGGCGCTCGTGCACAACGCCGCCGGGGCGAACATGGCGGGCGGGGTCGCCACAGCGCTCCTGCGTGCGCAGCGCGCCACCGATGCGCTCGGCCTGTTCGAGGTCGACGAGCTGTGGCTCGCGCGCGTGGCCGCGCAGCTTCACCCCCGCGCGATCCTCCTCGGCAACCTGTTCCGCGACCAGCTCGACCGCTACGGCGAGCTGGAGGCGATCGCCGACAGCTGGCAGGCTGCGCTCGCCCGCAGCGACGCAGCGCTCGTGCTGAACGCCGACGACCCGCTCGTGGCCGACCTCGGCCGCGACGAGGGTGGCCACGCGCGCGAGGGCACCCTGTACTTCGGCGTCCAGGACAGCTCGCTCGCGCTGGAGGGCCTTGCCCACGCCACCGACGCGAAGCACTGCCGGCGCTGCGGCGCTCCGTACGTCTTCGACGCGGTGCTGCTGGGACACCTGGGCCACTACCACTGCGTGAGCTGCGGCCAGCGTCGCCCAGACCCGGCCGTGAGCGCGCGTGAGGTCACGCTCGCGGGCGTGCGCTCGGCGCGGTTCACGCTGTGCACCCCCGCAGGCGAGACCCGGGTCGAGCTTGCGCTACCCGGCCTCTACAACGTCTACAACGCGCTCGCCGCGGCCGCGCTGGCGACCGCGCTCGGCGTGCCGCTGGCGACGATCGCGGCGGGGCTCCAGGACACGCGCGCTGCGTTCGGCCGCGCCGAGACGGTCACGCTGCGCGGCGAGGGCGAGGGCGCGGGTCCGGGCCGCGAGCTGCGGATCCTGCTCGTCAAGAACCCCGCGGGGGCGAACGAGATCCTGCGCACGCTCGCGCTGGAGCCGGGCGAGCACCACCTGCTGGGCGTGCTCAACGACAACATCGCCGACGGCCGCGACGTGTCCTGGATCTGGGATGCGGACTTCGAGCTGCTCGCGGGTCGCGTGGCGAGCGTCACGTGCGCGGGCACGCGCGCGAGCGATCTGGCAACGCGCATGAAGTACGCGGGGGTCGCCCCCGAGCGGATCCGGGTGCGC
>JAICYC010000138.1 GCA_025934395.1 Solirubrobacteraceae bacterium
AGCTGAGGCCCAGCCCTCGGCCCCGCCCCCAACGGCTACAGTCGCCGAATGCCCCACGTCCTCATCGAGACGCGCCGAACGGCCGCGCGAGAGGAAGAGGTGGCGCTGATGGATGCCGTCCACGACGCGCTGCAGCGTGCCTTCCGGATCCCGCCGAGCGACCGGCACGTGCGGCTGCTCGCCCACGAGCCACACCGATTCGCGGTTCCGCCGGGCCTGCGCGAACCCCAGCGCTTCACGCAGATCAGCATCGACGCCTTCGGCGGCCGCTCGCTCGAGGCGAAGCGAGCGCTCTACCGCGAGATCGTGGACAGCCTCGAGCGGCTCGGGATCCCGCGCGACCACGTGTCGATCCTCGTGCGCGAGGCGCCGCAGGAGAACTGGGGAATCCGCGGCGGTCAGGCCGCCGCCGACGTGGACCTCGGCTTCGAGGTCAACGTCTGACGCCGGTCCACGGCGTGGGAGAGCGCCCGCAGCATTGCTTCTGCTGAGCTGGAACGTGGCGGGGCGCGTGAGGGCCCTGGACGAGCAGGCCGCCAACGTCCTCGCGCTCGGCGCCGACTTCGTGTGCCTGCAGGAGACGACGCCCACCACGTTGCCGCTCTGGAGCGAGCGGCTGCGAGAGGCGGGCTACCACGTGGAGCACGCCAACACGCAGGGGTCCGCACGCGCCCGTCCGCTGGTCGTTCTCACCGCGAGCCGGGTGGCCGGGCGTGTGGTCCCCGTGGCCGGCGCGCCGTGGCCCGAGCGGGTCCTCTCCACCACCCACGAGAACGGATTCACGCTCGTGAACGTGCACTCTCCCACGAGCCCCAAGCCGGAGCTTGCCAAGGTCCGCACCCACCTCGCGGTCCACCGGCACCTCGCCGTGCAGGCCACGCACCCGCGCATCCTGTGCGGAGACCTCAACACGCCCAGGCGCGAGCATCGGGACGGGACCATCTGGACGTTCGCGCGCGACCGGTACGGGCGCCTGCGCCCCGATCGCGGAGAGGAGTGGGACCGCGCCGAACGCGCGCTCCTGCTCGGTCTCACCGAGTTCGGGTTCGTGGACGCGTTTCGCGAGCTGCATGGTTATGAGGAGAAGGAGATCAGCTGGGGATGGCGCCGCTGGGCGGGCGGATACCGCCTCGACCACCTGATCCTCAGCGAGGTCGATGTGCGGGAGTGCCGCTACGAGCACGCCTGGCGCACCGAGGGTCTCTCCGACCACTCCGCGCTCGTGGCCGAGCTCGATGCGCGGCCCCGGCGGAAGGAAGCAGACCCGCCGGGGTCTTCATAGACAGCAGCACCTCTCCCCGCACAGCAGCACAGATCGGAAGTGAAATCGTGCCCGGCACGCTCAGGCTCGCCATCCCCGCGCTCGCCGCGTCGCTGCTCATCGCAGCGTGCGGCAGCAGCTCCTCCGGCTCCGCGTCCTCCTCGGCGGTCGTGAAGACCGGCTCGAGCTCGCTCGGCAAGGTCCTCGTGGACTCGAGGGGAATGACCCTCTATCACCTCAGCAGCGAGAAGGACGGCAGGTTCATCTGCACCAACAGCGCGTGCGTGGGCGTATGGCATCCGCTCACGGTCGCCGCGGGCTCCACCCCGAGCGGCGAAGTGGGCTCCCTCGGGACGGTCAAACGGCCCGACGGGACCACACAGGTGACCTACGCAGGCACGCCCCTCTACACGTTCGTGCAGGACCAGCACGCAGGTGAGACCAAGGGCCAGGGCGTCAGGGACGTGGGCACCTGGACGGTCGTGGCTGCGCCCGCACGATCGAGCAGCGCCAGCCGGTCGAGTGGCACCTCCTCCGGTGGCGCCACGGGCGGCGGGTACGGCCGCTGAGCGGTGCGCGCCCCGGGAGGCGCGCCCCGCGGGGCGAAGCCGAGCGCGTAGGCTGGACCGCGTGCCCACCGCCCTCGTAACCGGCGCGAGCCGCGGCATCGGGCGGGCGATCGCGCTGCAGCTCGCCGCCGAAGGCCACGACATCGCGGTCCACTACAGCTCGCACCAGCGGGCAGCGGAGGAGGTGGCGGAGCTCGTGCGCGCGCAAGGCCCGCGCGCGGTTGCGATCGGGGCGGACCTCTCAGACCCCGCCAACACCGACGCGCTGATCGATCGCGCCGAAGGGGAGCTCGGGCCGATCTCGATCCTCGTCGCGAACGCCGGCATCGTGTCGGACCCCACCGGAGTCACGGGTATCACCGACGAGGCGTGGGATCGCATGCTCGCGGTCAACCTCACCTCGCCCTTCCGGATCGCGCGCAGGCTCGCC
>JAICYC010000098.1 GCA_025934395.1 Solirubrobacteraceae bacterium
GGGCAAGACCGAGCTCGCGCGGGCGCTCGCCGAGTTCATGTTCGACTCCCAGGACGCGATGGTGCGGATCGACATGTCCGAGTAGATGGAGAAGCACTCCGTCTCGCGGCTCGTCGGCGCGCCGCCCGGCTACGTCGGCTACGAAGAGGGCGGCCAGCTCACCGAGGCGGTGCGCCGCCGGCCCTACTCGGTGGTGCTGCTCGACGAGATCGAGAAGGCGCATCCCGACGTGTTCAACACGCTCCTGCAGGTCATGGACGACGGCCGCCTCACCGACGGCCAGGGCCGCACCGTGGACTTCAAGAACACCGTGCTGATCATGACCTCCAACCTGCCCGTGCCCGCCGGCGGAGGTGACAGCGAGGTCCGCAGCGCCCTGCTCGAGCACTTCAAGCCCGAGTTCATCAACCGGCTCGACGACATCGTCCGCTTCGACTCGCTCTCGCGTGAGCAGATCTCGGAGATCGTCCAGCTGCAGGTCGCGCGCGTGATCGAGCGCGTCGCCGAGCGCGGCGTGACCGTCACACTCAGCGACGACGCGCTCACGCTGCTCGGCAACCTCGGCTACGACCCCGCCTACGGAGCGCGCCCGCTGCGCCGGGTGATCCAGAAGCAGCTCACCGACCGCCTCGCGCTCGCGCTGCTCGACGGCACGATCCGCAGCGGGGACAGCGTCGAGGTGCACGCCCGCGAGGGCGAGCTGGAGCTCCTCACCGCCGGGCGCGGCCGCTCGGGGCCCCGCGATGCGGACCCCGACACCAGCGGCGCCGACGCCGATGCCGACGGCGAGGGTGTCGAGGCGGACGGCGCGGGGAAGGTCCCCGCGCGCCGCTGAGCCGCGCGCGCCCGCTCAGCGCGGGGCCGCTCTGCGCGACCCGCGTCCGCTCAGCGCACGATCGTGAAGCGCAGGCGGACCGCGTTGGAGGTCTCGCGGCCCGCAGCGGCGGAGATCGTCGCCACGTAGTTGCCCGGGGCGAGCCTCGCTCCGCCCGCCAGGATGCCCTGGAAGGCGATCCGGTCGACCCCCGCGTGGGCCTTGAACGCCACCGAGCCGCGCACCAGCGAGCGGCGGCATGAGCGGTGACGGCGGTTGGCGTGGTTGGGCGCCACGCAGCGTCCGTGCACGCGCCGCCCGCGCGCCGCCTGCGAGAACACCCCGCGCACGCGGGCCTTCTTGCTGAGCACGAATCGGAAGGTCGTGCCCACCGGCGCGCGCCGCGCGATCGACGCCGCGCGCCGGCCGCGGCGCCAGCGCTTGTGGGATTGGGTGGCGTTGGTGATCTGGAGCAAGGCGCGCGGGCACCTGACCGTCTTGCTCGGCACGCATTTGACCGGGCACTTCGCGGCCCCGCAGCACGACGCACGGCACACCGGCGCCACCGCCAGCGTCGTGAACGTCTGGTCGGCGCCCACGCTCGTGCCGCCCGAGTTCTCCGCCACGAGACGGAAGTGGTAGGTGGTGCCCGGCGTCAGCCGCCCCAGCGGCCCGCTCAGCGCACTGGCGGCCGGGCCCGTGCGCAGCCCCTGCGGCTGGATCGCCGTGACGTTGCCGTAGGCGGCCGTGGTGCCCCACTGGAAGTACGCGTTCGCGGACGGGCCTGGGGGGAGGGAGCCGTTGAGGGTTGCCAGGGTGGTCGCGATACCGATGGCCGTTCCGGTGACCGGGGTGGGGGGTGGGTCGACGAGGGGCCAGGCCGCGCCGTTGCCCGCGTTCTGTTCCGGTGCGCCGACCAGCGCGGTGTCGCCGTCGGCCGAGAGCGTGACCGCTTCGCCGACGTGCGCGGCGCTCGCTTCGGCGAGGGTCGTCTTCAGCCCGAGCTGGCTCCAGCCGCTGCCGAACGGCGCGAACACCCACACGGCGCCCGCCGCGCTGCTGTCCTGCGGCGCGCCGATCAAGGCCTTGTCGCCGCTCGCCGACAGCGCCACCGAGAGGCCGAAGCGGCTCGCTCCCGATTCATCGCTCGGCACGAGCTTCGGGCCGCCCTCGGTCCACGTCGACCCCGTGCGGGCGTAAGCCCAGACCGCGCCTCTCTGACCGTTGTCGTGCGGGCCGCCCAGCAGCGCCACGTTGCCGTTGGCCGACAGCGCCGCGGATTCGCCCACCTCGGCGTTACCGCTCACTCCTTCGCCCGTCAGCTTGCCGCCCTGCTGCGCGAAGCCGCCCGCGCCGCGCGCAAACGCCCATCCCGCGCCCGCGCTCGAGCCGTCTCCGGATGCGCCGACGAGGGCTGTGGTGGCATCGCTCGATACGGCCACGCTCTCGCCGAATTCGCCCGCGCCCGTCTCTTCGGCGCCCCCGAGCAGCTTCGTGCCGAGCTGCGCCCACGAGCCGCTCGCGCGCGTGAACGCCCACGCCGCGCCGATGAAGGCGTTGTCTTCGGGACCGCCCACCAGCGCCGTGTTGCCGTCGCCGGACAGCGCCACGCTCAGTCCGAACTCCGCGGTGCCTTTCTGTTCGGGGGCGCCCGTGAGCTCTTTGCCCTGCTGGGACCACGTGGATCCGCTGCGCGTGAACACCCACGCACCGCCCGTCTTGGCGTTGTCACGCGGCGCGCCGACCAGGAGCGTGTCGCCGTCGGCCGAGAGGGCCACGCTCCATCCGAATTCCCCTTCGCCGGTCTCTTGGCCTTTGGCGGGCACGAGCTTTTCACCCTGCTGCGACCACACGCCGCCGGACCGCGTGAAGATGAAGACGGCACCCGCTTTGCCGTTGTCGCGGCGGGCGCCCACCGCCGCGGTGCTGCCGTCGGCCGACACGGCCAGGCTGGTGCCGAGATTGCCCGCGCCGGACTCGCCCGTGGCCGTCAACGCCGTGCCCTGCTGGACGAGCGCCCCCGCCAGCGCCGCGGGAAGCAGCACCGCGACGGCTGCCATCAGTGCGAGGAGGGCGGGCGCCCTCCCCGGGCGCGACGCGAGACGACCGCTCACGCGCGCCATGCTAGGCGATCTCCTCGGCGGAATGTGGGGGGTTGGACGCATCCGCGGGGCCCGGGCGGGGCCTGCAACGCCGCTCGCGCGAGCAGGCGCCCGGCGGCCGAGCGCGAATGCAGCACCGTGCTCGCAAGGCGTCTCCGCCCACGCCTGCTCGCCGGCGCGCTCGCCGCGGGCTCGGCGCTCGGCGCGCTCTGCGCGCTCGCACCGGCCAACGCCGCCACCCTCTACGCGTGCGGGATCAGGAGCGCCGGCGCCGTGCGGCTGGTGGCGCGGACCGCGAGGTGCCACAGCGGCGAGCGGCGCACGTCGTGGACTCCCCGCGAAGCGCTCGATGCGACCGTCGCCGCCCCGGGGACCGGCGGCACCACGCCGAGCCACGGCGAAGCCGGCCCGGGCGTGGAAGCGGGGGTCGCCCAGGCGCACGTGGGCCAGACGTTCGGCGGCCCCGTCGCGCTCGGCGGCTCGCAGCCGCTGATCTCGATCGGGAGCGTCACCTACAGCGCCAACTGCGAACGGATCATGGGAGGCGTGCTGGGCGTGGTGCTCGCCGACGCCCCCGCGGGCGAGGCGTTCAGCCAGGGGGCGTTCACGCGGCCTGCCGGCGAGGACGGGCTGCGCGGCGACCCGGTCGCCGCCGCCGACGTGACCGCGCTCGCGGGCGAAGAAGAGGCGATCGCGAGCGATGGCACGCTGCCCGAAGATCGCCAGCACGGCCACGAGGACATCGCGGTGTGGACAGCCACGGTCGAACAGTCCGACGCGGTCACGTGGCTGCACATGTGGATCGACGTCACGCCGAGCGGCTGCAAGGTGCGCGGCTCGGCGGTGCAGCTCCCCGGCTAGGGGCCGCGGCGATCGGGTAGAACGACAGCAGCGCGAGCTTCGCCTACGATCGCGCCGCCCGATCGCAAACCGACGGAGGAGACCAATGCCCACCTACATCATGCTCTCGACGCTCACCCCGGAGGGCGTGCAGACGGTGAAGAACAACCCGGAGCGCATCCGCGAGGTCAACAACGAGGTCCAGCAGCTCGGCGCGACGGTCAAGGCGCAGTGGGCGACGCTCGGGCACGTCGACTTCATCTCGGTGATCGAGGCGCCCGACGAGGGCACGATGGCGCGCGTGTCGCTCGAGCTCGGCTCCCGCGGCACGGGCCGCTACGAGACGCTCGCGGCGATCCCGATCGACGACTTCATCTCCTCTCTCTGAGCGGTCCGGCAGGCATGAGGCGTAAGCTGGCGCGCCGTGGCAGCCGGTGAGAAACAGGGAGGCGCAGAGCCCGAGCGCGGCGCGGGCGCGCGCGGGGGCGATGAGCCCGCGGGGAGCGAGGGGCGCCCGTCCGGCACGTCCGGCATCTCGCTCGTGCCCGAGCCGGTCGAGGAGGCCGACGTGAGCTCCGAGCTCGAGGGGCTCGACGTGGACGCCCCGCGCGTGGGGATCGTGATGGGCTCCAAGAGCGACATGGAGGCAATGGAGAAGGCCGGCAGCGAGCTCAAGGAGCGCGGGATCCTGCACGAGATGCGCGTGATGTCCGCGCACCGCGAACCCGACGTGGTCGCCGAATACGCCAAGAACGCGCGCATGCGCGGGCTGCGCGTGATCATCGCCGGCGCGGGCATCTCCGCGGCGCTCCCCGGCGCCGTCGCCGCCCACACCGACCTGCCGGTGATCGGCGTGCCGCTCTCCGGGCGTCTCACCGCCGCGGGCGGGCTCGACGCGATCCTCTCGATCGTGCAGATGCCGCCCGGGGTCCCGGTGGGGTGCGTGGGGCTCGACAACGCGCGCAATGCAGCGGTCCTCGCCGCGCAGATCCTCGCCTGCTGAGGGCCGCGCCGGCGGGCGTGCGCGCCCCGCTGGCGATCGTCGATAATCAGCCCACGTGATCGACCGCTACACCCGCCCCGAGCTCGGCTCCCTCTGGACGGACGAGGCGCGCATGGACACCTGGCGCGAGGTCGAGATCGCAGCCGCGATGGAGCTTCCGGGCCTGCTCGGCGAGGCCGGGCCCACGGCGGGCGAGCTGGAGGCGATCGCGGGCGCCTCGTTCACCGTCGGGGCGGTGCAGGAGCGCGAGCGCGTCACCGAGCACGACGTGGCCGCGTTCGTGGACGTGCTCTCGGCGTCCGCAGGCGAGGCGGGCCGCTGGATCCACTTCGGCCTGACCTCCTCGGACGTGCTCGACACCGCGCTCGCGCTGCAGCTGCGCGCTGCGGGCGAGCCGATCGTGGCAGGCGCGCGGGAGCTCGCGCGCGCGCTCGCCGCCCGCGCCCGTGAGAACGCGGGGGTGCTGTGCGTGGGCCGCACGCACGGCGTCCACGCCGAGCCCACCACGTTCGCGATCAAGCTCGCGGGCCATGCGCTGGAGGCGCATCGCAACGCCGAGCGGCTGCACCGCGCGTTCGCCCAGGCGGCGGTGGGGGCGCTGTCGGGAGCGGTCGGCACGTACGCAGCCACGAGCCCCGACTACGAGCAGCGCGTGCTCGCGCGGCTCGGCGTGCGGGGCGAGCCGGTCTCCACCCAGGTCGTGCCCCGCGACCGCCACGCCGAGCTGCTGTCGGCGATCGCGCTCGCCGGCGCGGGGCTCGAGCGGCTCGCCACCGAGGTGCGCCACCTGCAGCGCACAGAGGTGCGCGAGGTCCAGGAGCCGTTCCGCGCCGGGCAGAAGGGGTCATCCGCGATGCCGCACAAGCGCAACCCGATCAAGTCCGAGCAGCTGACCGGGCTCGCCCGCGTGCTGCGCGGCAACGCCCAGGCGGGACTCGAGAACGTGGCGCTCTGGCACGAGCGCGACATCTCCCACTCCTCGGTGGAGCGCGTGATCCTGCCCGACTCCACGATCCTGCTCGACTACCTCCAGCACCGCGCGATCGCGCTCGTGGAGGGCATGACGGTCGACCCCGAGCGGATGCGCGCGAACCTCGAGCTGACGCACGGCGCGCTGTTCTCCCAGCGGGTGCTGCTCGCGCTCGTGGAGGCCGGCTCGACGCGCGACACCGCCTACCGGATCGTCCAGGAGCTCGCCCAGCGGGCGTGGGACGACGGGGTTCCCCTGCGTGATCTGCTCGCCGGCGACGAGCGCGCGGGCGGCCTCGACCTCGACTCGATCTTCGACTACTCGCACTACACCCGCTACGAGCCCGAGATCCTCGCGCGCCTCGCCGAGATCGGGTGAACGCGCTCCGGACGCGCTGGTAGCATCGCCTGAAGTGAGCGCTCTCGCCGACCTGCCCCTCCTCGCCAGCGGGAAGGTACGCGAGATGTACGCGCTCCCCGCCGCCGGGGACGGCAGCGATCGGCTGCTGATGGTGGCCAGCGACCGCATCTCCACCTACGACGCGGTGCACCCCACACCGATCCCCGACAAGGGCAAGGTGCTCACCGGCCTGTCCACGTTCTGGTTCCAGCGGACCGGGCACATCGTCGCCAACCACCTCATCTCGATCGACGACGGGGTCCCCGAGTCCGAGCTGGGGCGCGCCCTGGCGGTGCGCAAGCTGGAAATGCTCCCGGTGGAGTGCGTCGTGCGCGGCTACATCACCGGCTCGGGGTGGAAGGACTACCAGGCGACCGGCAGCGTGTCGGGCATCGAGCTGCCCGCGGGGCTGCGCGAGTCAGACCGGCTGCCCGAGCCGATCTTCACGCCCAGCACCAAGGCCGACGTCGGGCACGACGAGGCGATCGACTTCGAGCGCGCCGCGGAGCTCGTGGGCGACCCGGAGCTGATGCGACGCGTGGCCGACATCGCCGTCGAGCTGTACTCGTTCGCCGCCGAGCACGCCCGCGAGAACGGCGTGATCCTCGCCGACACGAAGTTCGAGTTCGGCCTGGACCCGAGCCGCGGCGGCGAGCTGGTGGTGGGCGACGAGGTGCTCACCCCCGACTCCTCCCGGTACTGGCCCGCCGACGGATACGAGCCCGGCCGGGGCCAGCCGAGCTTCGACAAGCAGTACGTGCGGGACTGGGCGACCGCGAGCGGCTGGGACCGCCTGCCGCCCGCACCCGCGATCCCCGACGACGTGGTCGCCGGCACGCGCGAGCGCTACGTGGAGGCCTACGAGCGGATCACGGGTGAGCCGTTCTCCGCGTGGCTGGAGCGCACCGCGCCGCGGGACGCCCCGTGAGGGGTCGCGCGCGATGCGCAGCGCCGCGAGATGCCGCGTGAGGGCGCGGGTCCTGATCCGGCCGAAGGCCGGCATCCTCGATCCGCAGGGCGTTGCGGTGGAGCGCGCGCTCCCGGCGCTCGGCTTCGACGGCGTCGAGAACGTGCGCATCGGCCGGCTGGTGGAGCTCGACGTCGAGGACGCCGCGCAGCTGCAGCCGATGTGCGAGAAGCTGCTCGCCAACCCGCTCGTAGAGGACTACGAGATCGTCCTCGAGTGAGGAGCGCGCAGCGATGAGGTTCGGCGTGCTGCGCTTCCCCGGCTCCTGCGACGAGGTCGACGCGCTGCAGGCCGCCGCCCGCGTGGGCGACGCCGAGCTGATCTGGCACCGCGACCGCGACCTGCGCGGGGTCGACGCGGTGGTCGTGCCGGGCGGGTTCTCGTTCGGCGACTACCTGCGCGCGGGCGCGATCGCCCGCTTCTCCCCCGCGATGGAGTCGGTGATCGACTTCGCCGCCGAAGGCGGCCTGGTGCTGGGGATCTGCAACGGGTTCCAGGTGCTGTGCGAGGCGCAGCTCCTGCCCGGCGCGCTGCTCCCCAACACGAACCTCCGCTTCACCTTCAGGCAGGTGGAGCTCGAGCTCGTGCAGCGGGACACGCCGTTCACCTGCGCAGCGCCCGACGGCGCCACGCTGA
>JAICYC010000083.1 GCA_025934395.1 Solirubrobacteraceae bacterium
AGTGCGGCTCCTGCCACACGCTCGCTCGCGCCGGAACCAAAGGCGTCGTCGGCCCGGACCTCGACGAGGCGGTCCGCTCCGCGATCGACGAAGGGCTGCAGCGGAGCACCGTGCGCGGCGTGGTCGAAGAGCAGATCAAGATCCCCAACCCCGAAGGCGCGATGCCGAAAGACCTCGTCAAGGGCGCCACCGCCCGCGACGTCGCCGCCTACGTCTCGCAGGCGGCAGCGCGGCCCGGGAAGGACACCGGCCTGCTCGCCAGCGCGGTCGAAGCGCCCGGATCCGGGAAGCCCGCCGTCGAGAAGGGCGGCAAGCTCTCGATCCCCGCCAGCCCCAGCGGCCAGCTCGCCTACGTGAGCAACAAGGCCAGCGCCACCGCCGGCGCGGTGACGATCGAAATGCCCAACACCTCCGGTGTCTCGCACAACATCGCCATCGAAACGGGCGAAGGCGGCGCGAGCGCGAAGGGCACCAAGATCGGCGCCAGCCAGTTCACCACCAAGGGCACCGCGAGCGTCAAGGTCACGCTCAAACCCGGCACGTACACGTTCTTCTGCGAGGCGCCGGGGCACCGACCCGCAGGTATGTACGGCACCCTCACCGTGAAGTAGTCAGCGGGCCGTGGACGCGGCGCGGGGCGGCGTCCTCGCTCGTTCGTGTGCTGGACGGTGGGTGTGCGAGCGAAAGGAGTGTCCCGGTCCGGCACGCCACGCTCCTGGGGACCTTGTGCCGCTTGCCTGTACCCGCAGGGTGGTCCACGGCTCGCTGACCGTGGAATCCCCCGGGGCCGGCGCCGTGCGCGTCCAGAACTGGATCGCCGCGCACGGACCGGGCTGGGAGCCTTGGGCTGTCCACCTGCCGGCTGGGGTCCGGCCGCGAGTCGCGGCTTCCGTCGGCCCGGTCGCTGTGGCGTCGGTGGCGGATCCGGCCTGTGCCGGGCCCTTCGCCGGCGCGCAGCGGTCGGATCTCCCTGGGCGCGCCTCAGCTACGCCGCGGGCGGCATGCCAAGCTAGACGATCGCGCGGATGATCACGACGAGGCCGATCACCACGACGATCACCGCCATCGCGTAGAGGAGGAAGCGGAACGCCTCTTGCTCTGAGCGCAGGGGGTTCAGCACGCGAGCGGAGCGGCGCGGCGCGCTAGAGGATGTAGACGGTGCTGTAGACGACCAGCCACATCACGTCGACGAAGTGCCAGTAGATGCCGGGCACCTCGACGCCGCGATGTTCCTCGGGGCTGTAGTGGCCCCGGAAGGCCCTCACCGTGACGAACAGCAGCAGGCACAGCCCGATGAAGACGTGCGCGCCGTGGAGGCCGGTGAGCGAGTAGAAGATCGTCTCCTGGGCGCCGTCCTGGGGTGCGAAGCCGATGTTGGCGTACTCGTTGATCTGCACGAACAGGAACGTGGCGCCGAGCAGGAAGGTGGTGAGCATCCCCGCCTTCAGCCCGAAGCGGTTGCCGTTTTTGATCGACGTCTGCGCCCAGTGGATCGTGAAGGAGGAGGAGACGAGGATCGCGGTGTTGACTCCCGCGACGTCCACCGGGAGTTTGGTGCCCGTGGCGGGCCACGGGTCGCCCTGGGCGACGCGGATGAAGAAGTACGCGGTGAAGAACGCTCCGAAGATCATCACCTCGGAGATGATGAAAAGGAGCATCCCCAGGAGCTGGGGCTCGACGCGGGAGCTTTTGTGCGCAGGCGGGGGCCCGTGGTGCTCCTCGTGCCCGTGCGCGTGGGCGATGCTGGCTGCCTCCATCGTTCGCCTAGGCCGCCGGGGCGGGGGTCGGGGTTCCCACGATCACGTGATCCACCGGACACGGCGTCGCGCTGCGAACGCGCTCGATCAGGTTCGAGCGCAGCCAGCCCGAGCGCTCGTTCGGAAGCGTGGAGATCACGATCCGGTCGACCCGGAACAGCTCCAGCGCGTTCATGATCGCCGTGTAGGGGTCGGGGTCGCCGATCATGCCCGAGCTGAGCATCCCCGCGGTGTGCAGGCGGTCGAGCATCGTTGCCAGGCGCTCCCGCGCCTCCCGCGGGGAGGTGCCCGTCCCGTCCACCTGCGGCACCACCGCGATGAACACGTGTCCGCCGTCGCCCGCGGCGATCTCGCGCAGGTGCTCGAGCAGCTCCTCGCCAGAGGACGTCTTGTTCGCGACCACGAGCGTCACGCCGAACGGCAGGCCCTCCTGGTCGAGGTCCACTTCCACGTGCTCCACGGGGAGCCCCGTGGCGTTCTCGATCCGCTCCACCAGGTCGCGACGCAGCCAGCCCGAGTGCGTGGCGGGATGCGTCGAGAGGATGATCTCGGACGGCCGGCGTTCGGCGACGGCGTCCATCGTCGCCGAGAACGGGTCCGCGTCGCCCACTTCGCCGGTCGCCTCGATCCCCTCCGAGGCGACGCTCGAGAGCGCGAGGTCGACGCGTACCTGCGCCGATTCGCGCACGGCCTCGTCGTAGATCACCAGGCCGGCGGACGGCTTGCTCTGGGGCACCACGAGACGGAAGCGCGCGTCACCCTCAGCTGCTCTGGCGCGCACCAGGTCGAGCAGCTTCGCACCGCCCAGGGTGCGGTTCGCAACCACGAGGATCTCACGCATGCGAGGGCCGCCTTCCTAGGTCTCGCCGGACGTCGCGTGGACGCCGGCGCTGGCGCCCATCGGCGTCGGGGTGGGGGTGAAGATCCCGTGCTGCGCGCCCGGGACCCCGTACTCGTACGGACCGCCCACCACCGTCGGCACGCGATCGAAGTTGAAGACGGGCGGCGGCGAGGAGACGTGCCACTCGAGCGTCATCGCCCGGTAGGGGTTGGCGGTCGCGCGCGGCCCGCCGCGCCAGCTCGTGACGATGTTGTAGAGGAAGATCAGCACGCTCAGGCCGAGGCCGAAGCTCGCGATCGAGATGAACAGGTTCATGTCGGCGAACTGCGACGCGTACGTCGAGACGCGACGCGGCATCCCCTGCAGCCCGAGGATGTGCATCGGGCCGAACGTGAGGTTCAGGAACACGAACGTGGTCCAGAAGTGCCATTTGCCGAGCCGCTCGTCGAACATGCGCCCGGTCATCTTCGGGAACCAGTAGTAGACGCCCGCGAAGATCGTCATCAGGGAGCCGCCGAACAGCACGTAATGGATGTGGGCCACGATGAAGTACGACGAGCTCACGTGGATGTCGAACGGGATCATCGCCAGCATCACGCCGCTGATCCCGCCGAGCGTGAACGTCGTCAGGAAGCCGAGCGTGAACAGCATCGGCGTGTCGAGGTGCAGCACTCCTCGATACAGCGTCGCGAGCCACGAGAAGATCTTGATCCCGGTGGGCACCGCGATGATCGAGGTGGTGATCGCCATCGGGATGCGAATCCAGTTGGCCATCCCCGACGTGAACATGTGGTGCGCCCACACCGTGAAGCCGAGCCCCACGATCGCGAGCAGCGAGAAGGCCATCATGCGGTAGCCGAAGATCGGCTTGCGCGCCTTCACCGCGATCACTTCGCTGATGATCCCGAAGCCGGGCAGCATCATGATGTAGACGGCCGGGTGCGAGTAGAACCAGAACACGTGCTGGTACATGAGCACGTCGCCGCCGTGGCCGGCGTTGAAGAAGTTGAAGCCCAGCGCGCGGTCCAGCAGCACGAAGAACTGGGACGCTGCGATGAACGGCGTGGCGATCACCACGAGCAGCGACGTGGCGAAGTTCGCCCACACGAGCAGCGGCATCCGGAAGAAGCTCATGCCCGGCGCGCGCATCGTGATGATCGTGACCAGGAAGTTCAGCGCGGTCATCACCGAGGATGCGCCCGCGAACTGGACCGCCACGGAGAAGAACGTCTGCCCGATCGGCGCGTTCGTGGACAGCGGCGCATACGCCGTCCAGCCGTCCGCGAACGACCCGCCCGGCGCGAAGAAGCTGCCGAGCATCATCAGCCCCGCCACCGGGAGAAGCCAGAAAGAGAGGGCGTTCAGGCGCGGGAACGCCATGTCGGGCGCGCCGATCATCAGCGGGATCACGAAGTTCCCGAGGCCCGCGAACACGGGGATGATGAACAGGAAGATCAGGATCGACGCGTGCACGGAGAACAGCCCGTTGAACGTGTTCGCGTCGACGAAGTGCGAGCCCGGCTGGGCCAGCTGCGCGCGCATCAGCATCGCGAGCAGGCCACCGACCAGCAGGAAGATGAACGAGTTGACCGTGTACTGGATGCCGATCACCTTGTGATCGGTGTTGATGCGGAAGTAGTCCTTCCACGTGTACGCCCCGTGGCCGGAGTGGTCCTCCGGGCGCGTGGGCCGGCCCGCAGCCCAGTAGAACCAGTAGTCGAAGCCGCCGATCCCGATCAGGAACGCCAGCGGCACCGCGATCAGCGCGACCGTCAGGATCGCGTCGCCCGAGATGAAGTGGCGGAACGTGGAGTGCCCCGTGGAGGTCCTCACGACCCACGTCAGGAAGAACGAGAACGCGACGGCGCCCACCATCCACACGCCCGCCCTGTAAAAGCCCGGCTGCCTGATCCGCGCCGCCATCAGCTCTCGCTCCCGCTGCTCATCGGGCCGAACATTAGCCGCTCGCTCCCGGGGCGGATGCGGTAGCTCCCGAGGCGCCCTTCTGGCTCGCGAGCCATTCCTTGAACTTGCTTTCCGGCACCACGTGGACCTCCGAGCGCATCAGGCTGTGCCCCACGCCGCACAGCAGGTTGCACACCACGGGGTAGGTGCCGATCCGGTCCGGCGTTGCGCGCCAGTGCGTCGTGATCCCGGGGACCACGTCCTCCTGGATCCTGAACGCGGGCACCCAGAAAGCGTGGATCACGTCTTTGGAGCGGAGGTTGAACTCCACCGACTCGCCCTGCGGCACGTACAGCTGATAGCTGTTCAGCGGCGCCCCGCCCGTCACCGACGAGGGGTACTGGTAGGTCCACGTGAACTGCTGCGCCGTCACGCCCACCTGTATCTCGCGCGCCGGTTTCTTCTCGTTTTCGTGGAGCACCACGAACGAGTAGCCCACGAGCCCGAGCAGGAGCGCCGTGGGCAGCGCCGTCCAGAACACCTCCAGCCGGGTGTTGCCGTGGATCGGCGGGCCGTCCTTGCCCTCTTCGCCCGGCCGCATCCGGAACTGCCAGATGCAGTAGAGGATCACGCCCGTGACGAGCACGAAGATCGGCACCGACGCGATCACGAGCACGTGGTAGAGGCGATCGGTGTTCTTCGCCTGTGAGGAGGCCGAAGCGGGGAACCAGTGGATCGCGTAGCTGATCGCGATGCCCGCCGCGATCGCAACCGCGCCGAGGATCAGCGCGATCGTCGCCGACCGGCGCCTATCCACGGGACCCGCCTCCCGCGGCGGCTGGTGGCGTCTCTGCTGCGCTCCTCTCCATCGGGACCCGGGATCCTAATGCCTCCGTGGGCGGGAGCGCGCAGCGGTCCGCAACCGCTCCGAGCCCGGTCGCGATCGCCCTTCCTTGACGTGCGAATCGATACGGACTAGATTGAGGCAATAGTTGCAAATGTCCGCGCGGTCGCCGGCGTGGATCCCGCGGACAGCAACGCCCACGCGCAGATCCCCCAGACGAGCGTCCGAGCGAAAGTGGAGGCGAGGCGATGCAGGTCAGGCACGGCATGAGCGAGACGGTCCTCACCGTTGGGCCCGGTCACACGCTGCGTGCGGTCTCGCGGCTGATGTCGCAACGCGCCGTGGGCGCCGCCGTGGTGATCGACCCCGACGGCAACGGCCCCGGCATCATCACCGAGCGCGACGTCCTCAGCTCGATCGGCGCGGGCGAGGACCCCGACGCCGAGCTCGTAGCCAACCACCTCACGCGCGACGTCGTGTTCGCCGCGCCGGACTGGTCACTCGAGGAGGCCGCCTCCGCGATGGTTCGCGGCGGCTTCCGCCATCTGATCGTGCTCGAGCATGGAGACACGGTCGGCATCCTGTCGGTACGCGACGTCGTACGGTGCTGGACCGAGGACGGAGCGATCTGTCCGGTGCCCGCGAGCGCGGCGGCAGGATGACGGAGCGGCGCGCCTGCCCGGGGAAGCAGGCGCGCCCGCTCCAGGAGCCCGTGGACCGGCGCGGGGCGGCGTCCTCGGTCGCTTGCGTGCTGGCCGGTTCGGGGATGCGAGCGAAGCGAGTGTCTCCCGGTCCGGCACGCGGCGCTCCCTGCGTCCTTGTCCCGCTTGCTTGTACCCGAAGGGTGGTCCACGGGCCCCTGGACCGTGTGACCCTGACGTGCCGCAGGGCGGCATCCCCGGGCGCTAGCGAGTGCGTACGAGCGCCGCTCGCGCGGCGCGGCCCGCTGCTACGAGCCCGAGCGCGGTGATCGCCAACGCGCAGGCGCAGTTGACGGCGAGCGTTGCTCCGATGCTCGCGCCGAAGGGGCCTGTTTCCTGAGCTGAGAGCGCTGGGGCCTGCTGCCACAGCGCGAGCGGGTACAGGGCGAGCCCCGCTGCGACCGCGCACATCGCTGCGGCGAGCGCTACGCCGGCGAGCGAGGCCCGTCGCAGTGCCCTCTGGGGCGGATCGAGGCGGCTCAACACGGCGCGCGGCACGAGCGCGCACGTGAGCGCGCAGGCTGCGCTCGCCAGCGCGAACGGGAGGGATGCGCCCAGCACCCACGCAGCGGGGAAGCCTTCGCTGCGGCCCGGCGCGAGCGCGAGCAGGCCCGCGGCGACCGCTGCAAGGGCTGCGACCGACATCGGCGGCAGCGCGAGCAGCGCGCGCAGCCTCCACTGCCCCGGCTGCATTGCGCGCCGCACCGCGAGCCACAGCAACGGGAGGCCGCCCGCCGCGACGGCCCCGGCTCCCAGCAGCGCGCCTGCGAGGATCAGCGCCCGCCCCGCCTGCAGCAGCTGGTGGCCCTGGGAGGCGTCGGCGAACGGCGTGTCGAAGGGGATGTTCTCGGTCACCTTCTGGAAGGTCGCGCCTGCCAGCGAGATGCCGATCCAGCACGCGAACAGCGCGCCCACCGACAGCCGCATCCGCGCCTGCGCGCCGGCACGCAGGGCCGCGTGGGGGCGCAGGTGCGCTGCGAGCGCGCCGCGCCCCAGCGATGCCAGGCCGCGCGCGCCCGGAGGGTCGTCGGCGAGGAGGGCTAGCATCTCCTCGCCGTAGCGCTCCCGCCAGGCGTGGGGGTACATCGCAAGGAGCGCGCGTGCGAGCGCCCGCGGACGCGGCTCGCTCACGCGTTCGCCCCCTGCACGCGCAGGCGCTTCAGCCCGGTCTCCGCCACCGCGGAGATCGTGCGCAGCTGCTCGTCGAGCACGCGCGCGCCCGCCCCGGTGAGGCGGTACGGGCGGCGGCGTCCGAGCGCCGGCAGCGCCTCGATCAGCCGCTGCTCCTCCAGGCGCGCGAGCGCCCCGTAGAGCGTGCCCGGGCCGAGGTGCACGCCCGCGATCCTCTGCACGTCCTGCACGATCGCGTAGCCGTGCTTCTCGCCGCCCGCGAGGCTCGAGAGCACGAGCACGCCCGGGTCAGACCACCTCCCCACATCTCCGCGCTGTCTCGGCATCGTTCTCCCTGGGTCGTTTCGGGATGCATCGTAGCACGATGTATGGCCTCGAGAGCGCGCGGGCAGGCGCCTCACTCCTCGCGCGGGGGCTCGGGCTCCGGCGCACCGGGCTCCGGCGCGCGATCCTGCTCTGGGGGAGGCGCGAGCGCACGAAGAACGAGCGAGATCGGCGTTGCGGCGATCAGCAGGCTCACGCCGAGCAGCGCGACGCCCGCCGTGGTGGAGCCGGCCGCGAGGATCAGCACGATCCCCAGGGGCACGAGCACGCCCGGAGCGAGCGCGAGCGCCCAGCCGAGGGCCCGCAGGCGCCTCGGCAGATTGCGGGGGCGGTTCGGTGCCCTCAGCTGCCCGTCTGATCGTCGAGCGGGAGCTCGTCGATTTCGCTGCGCGTCTCGCGGATCCAGCGGCCGATCGCGTAGAGCGTGATCAGTGCGCCGGCGACCGTGAGCTCGATGAACGTGGTGATCCCCACGAGCAGCAGCGTGATCCCGAACGCGGTGAGCACCGGCAGGATCGTGGGCCCGGGGAGGTGGATCTCCTCGCCCGTGGGCGGGACGTCGGGGTCGAGGGGGCTCACGCGATGTAGACCGCGGCGACCACGAACGTGATCCCGAACATGAACATGCAGATCGCGGTGACGATCAGCCCCGTGCGTATGTTCTTGCGTGCGAGTCTGCGGGTCATCATGGCTGCGCCCCCGATCTTATAGATGGGCGTCGGCGACCATCGTGCAGAACAGCAGTGCGAGGTAGGCGAGCGAGAACAGGTACAGGCGCAGCGCTGAGGAGCGGTCGGCGCGCCGGTAGAGGCGCATCGCGCCCGCGATGAAGCCCGCGCCGAGCAGCACCGAGCCGACGAGGTAGATCGCGCCGAAGCCGCCTGCGCAGAACGGCAGCTGCGTGACCGCGTAGAGCAGCACCGAGTAGAGCAGGATCTGACGGCGCGTCTCGGCCTCGCCGCGCACGACGGGCAGCATCGGCACGCCCACGCGGCCGTACTCCTCCTTCATCAGCAGCGACAGCGCCCAGAAATGCGGCGGCGTCCAGAAGAACACGATGAAGAACAGGATCACCGCGGTCCCGCTCACCGACCCGGTGACAGCGGCCCACCCCACCAGCGGCGGGACCGCGCCTGCGGCGCCGCCGATCACGATGTTGTGCGGCGTGCGGCGCTTCAGCCAGACGGTGTAGATGAACACGTAGCCGAGGAAGCCGGTGAACGAGAGCCCCGCCGCGAGCGGGTTGACCGCGAGCGAGAGGACCGCCAGCGAGAGCGCGGCGAGCGTGCAGCCGAACAGCAGCGCTGCGCGCGGGGACACGCGGCCCGCCGGGATCGGACGGCTCGCGGTGCGCTTCATCTGCACGTCGATGTCGCGGTCGAACCAGTGGTTGACCGCGCCGGCGCCGCCCGCCGAGAGGTACCCGCCGAGGCACGTGAGCGCCACCAGGCCGGGGGAGGGGTCGCCGGCGACGTACATCGTCGCGATCGTGGTGAGCAGCAGCAGCGACTGCACCTTGGGCTTGGTGAGCTCCACGTAGTCGCGCACGAGCGCGACCGTGCGGCTCGCCTCGAGCGCACCGAGCGACGCGTCGAGCGCGGCTGCGGGGGTGCGCGGCGTGCTCATCTACACGCCCACCTGGGTGGCGCCCGCAGGCACGGTTGCAGAGCCCGCGGGCTCGCCGCCGGTGCGCCGCGCGATCTCGCGGCGGATGTCCTTCATCGGTTCGGCCGAGCGCACCCGTGGCAGGACGTCGAAGTTGTTGGCGGGCGGGGGAGAGGTGGTGAACCACTCCAGGGTGTTCGCCTTCCACGGGTCCGGCCCCGCGATCGCGCCCACCTTCAGGCTCCGCACCACGTTGACGATCGTCACGAGCACGCCCAGCCCGAGGATGAACGAGCCCACGGTGGAGATCTGGTTGTAGAGCGCCAGGTGGCCGACGTCGTCGTACTCGAAGATGCGCCGCGGCATGCCGTCGAGGCCGAGCACGTGCTGGATCAGGAACGTGGCGAGGAACCCCACGAACATCAGCCCGAAGCTCCAGCGCCCCAGCGTCTCGCTGAGCATCCGCCCGGTGATCTTCGGGAACCAGTAGTAGATGCCCGCGAAGATCGTGAACACCGAGCCGCCCATCAGCACGAAGTGGATGTGCGCGACCACGAAGTAGGTTTCGTTGAGCTGCCAGTCGACGGGGAAGATCGCCAGGAACACGCCCGAGATCCCGCCGATCAGGAACAGCGAGATGAAGCCGGCGCAGAACAGCAGCGGCGTCTTGAATTCGACGGTGCCGCGCCACAGCGTGGCGATCCAGTTGAGGATCTTCACCCCCGTGGGGACGGCGATGAAGAACGAGCTCAGCATCACGAAGATCAGGATCGCCTCCGGCACCGGCGCGGCGAACATGTGGTGCGCCCACGTGAGGAAGCCCAGGAACGCGATCGCGATCGTGGAGGCGGCGATCGCCTTGTAGCCGAAGATCGGCTTGCGGGCGAACACCGGCAGGATCTCGGACACGAGCCCGAACCCCGGCAGGATCATGATGTAGACCTCGGGGTGGCCGAAGAACCAGAACAGGTGCTGCCACAGCAGCGCCGAGCCGCCGTTGGCGGGGTCGAAGAAGTGCGTGCCGAAGTGGCGGTCGGTGAGGAGCATCGTCACCGCGGCGGCGATCACCGGCATCGCGAAGATGATCAGCACGGAGTAGGTGAGGATCGCCCACACGAACAGCGGCAGCCGGCCCCAGCTCATCCCGCGCGTGCGCATGTTGGCGACGGTGGCGTAGAAGTTGATCGCGCCGAGGGTCGAGGATATGCCGGTGAGGTGGACCAGGTAGATCCACGCGTCCTGGCCGCCGCTGGGGGAGAAGAACGAGTTCGCGAGCGGCACCGCGCTCGTCCAGCCCGCTTCCGGCGGGTTCCAGAAGATCGACCCGTAGAACACGAGCCCGCCAGCGAGCAGCAGCCAGTAGGAGAGCGCGTTCAGGCGCGGGTAGGCCATGTCGCGCGCGCCGATCATCAGCGGCAGGAAGTAGTTGGCCAGCCCCGCCATC
>JAICYC010000061.1 GCA_025934395.1 Solirubrobacteraceae bacterium
CGATGCGGATGAGAGGACTCGAACCTCCACCTGGTTGCCCAGACACGGACCTGAACCGTGCGCGTCTACCAATTCCGCCACATCCGCTCGTGGTGTGAGGGCGAAGGTATAGCACCGCCCCGCGCTGCCGCTTTCCGGCCACGGCGAGGAAGCCCCGGCGCGGGAGCAAGTGACGATTGCAACGGAAGGAAGCGCTCCCGCCGGGTCGAAATGCACGCTGGGCAACGACTCAGGAGGCGCTGTGCTCAAGGACTTCAAGACGTTCCTGCTCCGCGGCAACGTGGTCGATCTGGCGGTGGGCATCGTGATCGGCGCTGCGTTCGGCGCGGTCGTCAAAGCGCTCGTGGCGGATCTGATCACGCCGATCATCGCGGCGATCATCGGCAAGCCGGACTTCTCGAACCTCCACTTCACGATCCACAAAAGCGTGTTCTTCTACGGCGCCTTCATCAACGAGCTGATCGCGTTCGTCTCGATCGCAGCGGCGGTCTTCTTCTTCGTGGTTCAGCCGGTGAACGCGCTGATGGCGCGCCGCAAGGTCGAGCTCGATCCCGAGTCGGAAACGAGCCCCTGCACCGAATGCCTGAGCGAGATCCCCAGGCTCGCGAAGAAGTGCGCCTTCTGCGGCTCTCCGCAGACGCCCGGTGCGGCTGAGCCGGCTCCGGCCTAGCTCGTGATTCGTGCGGCGAGCCTGCGGGGGCTCGCCGACGGCACGCCGGGCGCGGGGCCCGGCGCGCGAACTTCACCGCCTGCGCGTGGCCGCGCGGGCCCGCCCGTGGGCGCGCGCGAGCGGCGGGATCCCTCCCTCAGGCGGCGTAGCGTTGCGCGGCGCGCTCCCGAGCCCTCGCAGCGACGACCTCCCGGTCGCGCGGCGGCGCGCTCGTGGTGAGGGAGTCGAGCAGCTCACGCGAAGCTGCTGCGACCGCCTGCACCGCACGCTCGAACGCCTGCTCGTTCACGCGTGAGGGTTTCGTGTAGCCGCTGATCTTGCGCACGTACTGCAGCGCGGCCGCGTCGACCTCCTCCGGCGTGGCGGGGGGCTCGAAGTTGTGGAGCGTTCTGATGTTTCTGCACATGGGACGATCCTAGCCCGCGCTCTCGCCGGCTGCGGCGCGTTGCGGCAGCGACGGCTCGACGCGCAGCAACCTGGCGGGCAGCTGCGGCAGCCACCAGTTCCAGCGTCCGAACAGCGACACGACCGCGGGCACGAGCAGCGCACGGATCACGGTGGCGTCGAGCAGGATCCCCGCAGCGAGCCCGGTTGCCATCACTTTGACTTCCGTCTCCGGCCCCGAGGCGAGCGAGACGAACGCGAGGAACAGGATCAGCGCTGCGCTCGTCACGAGCCGGCCCGTTCGCCCGATCCCGCGCACGACGGCGCTGTCGGTGGACCCGGTGGCGTCGTACTCCTCGCGCATCCGCGCGAGGATGAACACCTCGTAGTCCATCGAGAGCCCGAACAGGAACGCGAACACCATCAGCGGGATCCACGCGGTGATCGAGCCCGTGGCGGTGATGCCCCAGATCAGGTTCGAGCCATGGCCGTGCTGCCATACGAGCGCGAGCACGCCCCATGCGGCGCCGACGCTCACGACGTTGAGGATCACCGCCTTCAGCGGCAGCAGCAGGGAGCGGAACGCGCGTGCGAGCAGGATGAACGTGACCAACGCGATCAGGGCGATCATCAGCGGGAAGTTCCCGTAGACGGCGTTGATGAAGTCTTCGTTCTGAGCTGCGAGCCCGCCGAGGCGCACGCCGTCACCCTGCTCGCGGACGGTCGCACGCACGCGCTTGAGCGTGTCGCGCCCCGCCGCGGAGGAGCCGTCGGCGACGCTGAACGCGTTCACCACCGCCGCGCCCCCGTTCCGCCAGGCGGGGAGCGCGGGCGCGACCGCCCCGTGCACGCCCGGGACCTTCGCGAGCGCGGTCGCAACCGCCTGCGGCGAGGCTGCGCCGGTGACGAGCACCTCGTGGGGCAGCAGCGCGCCGCCGCCGATCCCCGAGCGGTCCAGCTCGAGCAGGCCCTGCTTGGCGTCGCCCTGCTTGGCGATCGTGTTGAGGTCGGAGAGGCCCAGCTGGAGGCCCGTCGCGGCGACCACGAGCGCGGCGAGCACGAGCGCGGCACCGAGCGCCGCCACCCAGCGGCGGCGCACGACGAGGTTCGCCCAGGACGTCCACGAGCCGCTGGCGCGGTCGTCGTCGCGAACGTGCGGCCAGTCGAGTTTGGGACCGATCGAGGCGAGCACCACGGGCAGCAGCGTGACCGCCACGAGCACGCTGATCAGCGGGATCAGCATGCCCCCGTAGCCGACCGAGCGCAGGAACGGCAGCGGCAGCGCCACGAGCGCGAGCAGACCGATCGCGACGGTGGTGCCGCTGAACACGACGGCGCGCCCGGCGGTCTGCATCGCGCGCACGACCGCCTCCTCGCCGCTGAGGCCGTGGGCGCGCTCCTCGCGCCAGCGCACCACCACCAGCAGCGCGTAGTCGATCGACACCCCGAGCCCGATCAGCGCGATCAGGAACTGCACGATCGGTGAGACTTCGGTGAGCGTGGTGAGCCCCCACACGAGCAGGAACGTGGTCATGATCGACGCGATCGCCATCATGATCGGCACGAGCGCGAGGAACGAGCCGAACACGAACCCGAGCACGAGCAGCGCGCCCACCCCACCCAGGAGCGCCTCGACGGCCACCCCGGGGCCGTTTCCGCCGCCGCTCTGGACGTTGAGCGCGTCGTAGCCGGTGACGTGCACCGGCGCTCCTGCGACCTGCATGCCCGCGATCGCCTTCGTGGCCTTCTTGGCGGCGTTGGGGTTGTCGCCGAACGGCTGGCTCTTGTCGGGCGGCGGGTAGGCGATCAGGAACGTGGTGCGCCCGTCCGGTGACACGAACGCCCGGTTCGCCGTTGTGGCGTAGCTGGCCACACGACTCCCCGGCAGCGTGCTCAGCAGGCGCGCTTCAACGGCGTGCAGCTGCTTCTTGACGCCCGGCGAGTCCACCGTCTTCCCCGCCGGCAGCGTCACAACGGGTACCAGCGGGGAGGTGTTGCCACCGGTCCCGTGGAACTGCTTGGCGATGAGCTGGTTGGTGACCCATCCTTCCTTGCCCGGCACCGAGAACTTCTGTTTGAGCGCTTTCGTGGCAGAGCCCGCCGACGCGCCTCCGACCAGCGTGAGCACCACCCAGAAGATCACTACGGCTCGTTTGTGCGCGAGAACCCAGCGCGTAAGCGGTGCCATTTGGGGGAGGTTCCTTCCTGTCGTTCGCGGGGTAGACTATTTGTATCACAAATGATGTGTAGGATGTAGAATTGTTGTCATGTGGGAGAGCGGTCCAATTCCGGAGGAGCTGCGGGTCTATCCCGGCTATCTGCTCGCGCGCCTGGGCGAGGCTTCGCGCAGGCGCTTCCACCGCGCGCTCGAGCCGGAGGGGCTGCACCCCCGCCACTTCGGCGTGATGACGATAGTGGCAGCGCAGCCCGGGCTCAGCCAGCATCAGCTGCACGAGCGCACCGGGATCGATCCCAGCTCGATGGTGGCTGTGATCGACGAGCTCGAACAGCGCGGACTCGTCAAGCGCCAGCCGCGCAGGGACGACAGGCGGGTGCGCGCGATCGTGCTGACCGCCGAGGGCACCGACACGCTCGCGCGCGTACGCGCGGTCGCAGCGGAACTGGCCAAGCAGATCTTCGCGCCGCTGAGCTCCTCGGAGCTCGAGACGCTGCAGCACCTGCTGGCGAAGCTCGCAGTGGGCCCCGCGGCGACGGGCAGCCTCGAGGAGCCGGCCGGCGAGCGCCACGGCGAGCCCGACGCGACCGCGGGCGCGATCGCCGACGTCGCCTGAGCGCGGACGCCCCCGCGGCACGCGGGCAGGCCGGATGCGGATGCGACAACGGCCGCCGGCGAACCGGCGGCCGTCTACCGCATCAAGGAGCGTGAAGCTGGCTCAGCGCTGGCTACGGTGCTGGCGGCGCTGCACGATCACGATCGAGAAGCCGGCGCCCATCAGCACCACGCCCACCACGAGCGACCAGCGAAGGTCGAACCCGGTGAACGGAAGCGTGCTCGCTTTTTCGCCTTTCGCCGGAGCCGGCGAGGTTTCTTTGCTCGGTTCTGCTTCTTTTTCAGGGCTTTTTTCGCCGGAGGGCGAGGTGCCAGTTTTCGGTTCTTCCGGTTTGGTGCTGTAGCCGGAGGTCGATTCGCCCGCGGCGACGGCCGCCGCCGGCATCACAAGCACGAACGCGAGCAGCAGCACCGGCAGCACGAGCAGCGCCCGCAAGCCCTTGGATCTGCGTGCACCGGCTGCGCTGCGTGGCGTCAGTGGCCTGCTCGAGGCCATGACATCGGTCCGAGTCATGCCAACCTCCATTTTGGTGGGTTTGGGCGCTTGGACCCCCCGTGGAGCCCTCCCGCCGCGTGTTCGCGCGCTGAGCTGCGTTTAGCAATCGTCATGGTTAGCCATTGTCAGGCCTTCGCCTGCCCTGTGGGGCATTGTCTATCACCCCTTTCGGTCGCATTACCCGCACGGAGCGAACAAATCCGCGGAATGTCCGATCAGGACACGAGCACGCGCCCCTCCAACGCCCCCTCCGCGAGCCTGCTGCGCAGCACCTTCTTGTCGAACTTGCCCACGCTCGTCTTGGGTATCTCCTCCACGAACGCGAACTCGTCGGGCAGCCACCACTTGGCCACGCGGGGGCGCAGATGCTCGACGAGGTCGTCGGCGCTCGTGTCGCACGACTCGCGCAGCACCACGCAGCACAGGGGCCGCTCCGCCCAGCGCTCGTCGGGCTTGGCGATCACCGCGGCCTCCACCACGTCGGGATGCGCCATCAGCTCGTTCTCGAGCTCGACCGACGAGATCCACTCGCCCCCGGACTTGATCACGTCCTTGGCGCGGTCGCTGATCTGTACGTTCGCATGCTCGTCGACGGCGGCGATGTCGCCCGTGCGCAGCCACTCGCCGTCGAATTTCTCGGTATCCCCCTCTTCGCGGAAGTAACGCTTGGCGATCCACGGCCCGCGCACCTGGATCTCGCCGGTCGACTCGCCGTCCCATGGCACCTCGCGCCCGTCGTCGTCGATCAGCCGCAGCTCCACCCACGGCAGCGGACGGCCCTGCTTGGCGCGCTCGTCCCAGTAGGCGTCGTCGTGCTCGCGCGGCCCCTCCGCGGTCCGCTCGAGCGGCCGGCAGAACGTGGCGACGGGGCTCGTCTCGGTCATCCCCCACGCCTGGAAGATGTTCACGCGGTGGCGCTCCTCGTACTCCTTCATCAGCTGGCGCGGCACCGCCGAGCCGCCGCACGTGGCGTTGGTGAGCGAGGAGAGGTCCACGCTCGGGTGCTCGTCGGCGAACCGCAGCAGGTCGGAGAAGATCGTGGGCACGCAGCCCATCAGCGTGGGTCCCTCGGAGCCGATCAGGCCGGCGAGCGGCGCGGCGCCGAGGTGCCGGTCGGGAAGCACCAGGTCGGCGCCGGCGAGCGCGGCGCCGTGCGGGAGCCCCCAGGCGTTCGCGTGGAACATGGGCACCACGGCGAGCACCTTGTCCCCGCGCGAGAGCCCAAGCCCGTCGCGGAACATCGTCGCGGTGGAGTGCAGGCTGATCGAGCGGTGCGAGTAGAGCACTCCCTTGGGATTGCCGGTGGTCCCGCTCGTGTAGCAGAGCGCGGCCGCCTGGCGCTCGTCGATCTCGGGGTAGTCGAAGCCGCCCTCGCCGACTTCCTCCATCAGCTCCTCGTAGCGCAGCGCGTTCGGCAGCGAACCCGCCTCGCCGTCGCCCATCACGACGTAGTTCCGGACGGTCCCGAGCGAGGGCGCGAGCTTCTCGAGCGCCGGCACGAGCGAGTCGTCGACGAAGATCACCTTGTCCTCGGCGTGCCCGACGATGTAGGTGAGCTGCTCCTCGAACAGGCGGATGTTGAGCGTGTGCAGCACCGCGCCCACGCACGGGATCGCGAAGTACAGCTCGAAGTGGCGCTGGTTGTTCCAGGCGAACGTTCCCACGCGATCGCCCTGCTCGATGCCGAGCCGGCCGAGCACGCGCGCGAGCCGGTCGACGCGGTCTGCGGTCTGCGCGAACGTGGTCCGCTCGACGACGTCGGGCTGCACGAGCGTCGCGACGGTCGCTTCGGGACGGTTCGCGCGCAGCGCGCGCCTGATGTGGTGAACGCTCAGCTGGAAGTCGTTCTGCATCAACCCGTCAAGCTGCTTGGTCATCCCCTCCCCGCTCCTTCTCTCGCGGTGGATCTCGCCAGTTCATCGTAGATCCCGTGCGTGCGCTGCGCGATGTCATCCCAATCGAAGCGGAGCACGTACTCGGAGGCCTCCGCCACGAGCCGGTCCCGGAGCGCTTCGTCGACGAGCAGCCGTTCGATCATCACGCCGAGGTGCTCGGCGTCGCCGCCGTTGAACCGCAACCCGACCCGCTCCCCCACCGGCACCACCTCGCGCAGGCCGCCGGTGTCCGCGACGATGCACGGGCAGCCGGAGGCCATCGCCTCGAGCGCGACCAGACCGAACGGCTCGTAGATCGACGGCACCACGCAGAGGTCCGCGATGCGGTAGAGCGAATGCAGCACGTCGTCGCCGATCCAGCCGAGGAACGTGCCGTCACCCGAGAGGCCGAGCCGCTTCGCCTGGGCCTTCAGCTCGGCCTCGTGGGTGCCGCTGCCGGCGACCAGGAAGCGCACTTTGCCGACGCGCTCGATCACGCCCGGCAGCGCGTCGAGGGCGAGCTGGAAGCCCTTCTCGTAGACGAGCCGGCCCACGAGCAGGACGAGTTGCTCCTCGGGCATGGCGAACTCGCTGCGCAGTGCCTCCAGATCCCCGCTGGGACGCAGTTCGCTCGGGTCGACGCCGTTGGGGATCACCACCGCGCGGCCCTCGTCGATGTCGAAGATGTCGGCGACGTGGCCGCGCATGTAGTGCGAGCACACGATCACCGCGTCGGCGCGGCGGGCCATCCGGCGCTCCACCGCGTGGATCAGCGACTGCGGCGGCTTGTCGACCCAGCCCTGGTGGCGGCCGTGCTCGGTGGCGTGGATCGTGGTGACGTACGGAACGCCGAGGTCGTCGGCGAGTGCGGCGGCGGCGCTCGCCACGAGCCAGTCGTGCCCGTGCACGAGGTCGTAGGTGCGCTCGTGCGCGAGCTCCCGTGCGGCTGCGAGCATGTCGTCGTTCATCCGCTCGACCCATTCCACGAAGCGGTCGAGGTCGCGCGGCCAGCTCGGCTCGCGCACGCGGTGCACGTGCACGCCGCCCATGGTCTCCTCCGCGGCCGCCCGGCCGCCGGCGATCCGTCCGCTCGAGCGGCTGAGCACGTCGACCGTGACGCCCTGGCGCACGAGCGCCTCGGCGAGCTTGCGCACGTGGCGGGCCAGACCACCCTCGATCACGGGCGGGTACTCCCAGGACAGGATGAGCACGCGGCCGCTCACCGGGCAGACCCTATCTTCCGGCGCGCTCGCGGGCGCCTCCGCGTGGACGCACCGCTTGCCCCGGCGAGCCGGCGCCTTCCTTCTCACGCCGCGACCCGAGCGCCGATTCGCCAGAATCGTGGCGCGATGACCCGCGAGCAGCCGCGCTTCTACATCGGCGCCCAGTCGCCCTACGCGTGGATGACCGCCGAGCGGATCGACGAGCTGCTGCCCGGCGCGCGCTGGCACGGCGTGCTGCTCCAGGCGGTCTTCCAAGCTGCCGGCCGCACGAGCTGGGGGCTCACCGACGACCGCGAGCAGGGGATCTCCGAATGCGAGCAGCGCGCCCGCGAGCACGGGCTCGGCACGATCGAGTGGCCCGACCCATGGCCGACGAGCGACCTGCTGATCGCGCGCGCGATGGCCTACGCCGACATGCAGGGCCGCCTGCGCGAGTTCGCGCTGGAGGCGATGCGCCTCGAGTTCCGCGAGGGCGCGGTGCTCTCCGATCCCGCCTCGGTGCGCGAGGCTGCGACCCGCAGCGGGCTCGACCCCGACGCGATCGAGGCGGCTGTGCAGGAGCAGTCGGTCAAGGACGCGCTGCGCGCCACAACCGACGAGGCGATCGCGCTCGGGGTGATCGGCGTGCCCACGGTGCTCGTGGCCGACCAGCTGTTCTGGGGCGATGACCGCCTGCTCGACGCGGCCTCCGCGAGCCGAGGGTGATCAGCCCTCGGCGGCGCCGGCGTCGGCGTCGGCGCTCCTGAGCTCGGCGTCGCCGTTGAGCTCGGCGTCGAGCTTGAGCTCGAGCTGACGCGGCGAGGGACGCAGCGGCGCGCCGCTCTGGCGCGGGCGCCCCCGCTTGGACCAGTGGCCCACCACCTCGCGGCTGCGGCAGCTGTAGTAGTTCACGCGCCGGTCGGTCGGCGCGAGCGCGAGCCCGCCCGGAGCCTGCCCGGTGACGAGCGCGTGGAAGCGCCTGCCGTTGCGGTCCACCTCCACGATGTCGCCCGTCTGGATGCCCTCGAGTCGCACCGTGTTAGTCCAGCACGAACGCAGCCCCGGCGCGGGCACCCGAACGAGCTGCCCGGCCTCGTACGCTTGTGGCGTGCGCTGGCTCGTGGACGGAATGAACGTGATCGGGACGCGGCCCGACGCGTGGTGGCACGATCGCCACGGGGCGATGGTGAGCCTCGTGGGCATGCTCGAGGCGTGGGCGGCCGACAGCGGAGCGGACGTGACGGTGGTGTTCGAGAAGCCGCCCGTGCCGCCGATCCGCTCGACCGTGATCACGATCGCGGCGGCGCCGCGCGCGGGCCGCGACTCCGCGGACGACGAGATCGTGCGGCTGCTGCTGGCGGACCCCGAGCCGGGAGCGGTGCGCGTGGTCACCTCGGACAACTTCCTCGGCGACCGCGCACGCGCAGCCGGCGCGAGCGTCGAGCCGGCGCGTCCCTTTCGCGCGCTGATCGAGGCCGACGGATGACCCCCACGACGCGATACGCGCACAGCGGCGATGTGAGCATCGCCTACCACGTGACCGGCGACGGGCCGCTGGACCTGCTGTTCCTGCCCGGCTGGATCTCGCAGATCGAGGCGCTGTGGGAGTCCGCGGCGGTTGCGAGGTTCCTCGAGCGCCTGTCGGTGTTCGGCCGGCTGATCCTGTTCGACCGCCGCGGGACGGGCCTCTCCGACCGGATCGTCGACGGCCAGACGCTCGAGCAGGAGGTGAAGGACGCGCTGGCCGTGCTCGACGCGGCGGGCAGCGAACGCGCGGCGCTGCTGGCCTACGCGCAGGGCGGGACGGTTGCAGCGCGGCTCGCAGCGGAGCACCCGCAGCGGGTGGGGGCGCTGATCATGTACGCAACGGCCGTGCGGATGCTGTGGGCGCCCGACTACCACTGGGCGCTGAAGCCCGCCGAGCGGCTGCAGCTGACCGAGGCGAACGTGGCGACGTGGGGCGAGGAGAACAGTCCCGCGCTGACGCTGCTGGCGCCGTCGATGGCCGGCGATCCGGCGCTGGGCGCGTGGTTCGCGCGGATGCAGCGCTTCGCGGCGAGCCCCGCGGAGGCGCGCATGATCTTCGAGCGAGGCGCCGAGCTCGACGCGCGCGACGCGCTCCCGGACATCTCCGTGCCGACGCTGGTGATGCACCGCGCCCACGACGTCGCCTGGGACGTGCGCCACTCGCGCTACATCGCCGACCACGTCCCCGGCGCGCGCTATGTGGAGCTGGACGGGCACGACTCGTTCCCCTTCGTGGGCGACGTGGACGCGTTCGTGGAGGAGGTCGAGGAGTTCCTCACCGGAGGACGCAACCGCAGCGAGGCCACGCGCGAGCTCCTCACCGTCATGTTCACCGACATCTGCGACGCGACCTCCCACGCGGCGAGGATGGGCGACGGGCGCTGGCGCGACCTGCTCGCACAGCACGACGCGCAGGTGCGGGTCGAGCTCGCGCGCTACGGCGGCCGGGAGGTCAAGACGGTCGGCGACGGCTTCTTGGCGGTGTTCGACGGCCCGCCGTCGCTCGCGCTGCGCTCTGCGCTCGCGATCACCCACGTGGCGCGCGAGCTGGGGGTGGAGGTGCGCGTGGGCATGCACACCGGCGAGTGCGAGCTGATCGGCGAAGACGTGGGCGGCATGGCCGTGCACATCGCCTCGCGCGTCTCGAACCTCGCGGGACCGGGCGAGGTGTACGCGTCCGGCACCGTCTACGGCACGGTCGTGGGCGGCCCGTTCACGTTCGAGGACAAGGGCATGCACGCGCTCAAGGGCGTCCCCGGCCGCTGGCCGGTGTTCGCGCTGGGCGTCTAGCCCGAAGGCGTCCCCGCGGCCTCGCCGCGCCGCTGCAGGTAGCCGTCGAGCGCCTTGCTGGCCTGCGTGTCCTCGTAGACCTCGTAGTCGCGCATCAGGCCCCACGCCATCCGGCCCCAGATCACGTAGCGGTTCTCGTAGACGCGGCCGTCCTCGGTGTCGAGGTGGTCCACGCCGCGCACGCAGATGCGCATGTTCCAGGGTGGGCCCTGCGCGAGGACCTCATCGGCCTCGATGTGGAGACCCGCCTCGACGAAGCGCTGCAGCCAGCGCCCGAGCTCCTCACGACCCTCCAGCTCCGTCGCCCACGTGCTGTCCCCGGGGAAGCGGAAGCGCACGTCGCGCGCGTACAGGCGCAGCAGCGGCCGGTGATCGCCTGCGTTCAGGCGCGCCATGTTGCGCCTGAGGACCGCGGCAGCTAGCCAGGAGAACATCGGGCACCTCCGTGACGTCTCGGGGTCGGGCCGGCCACGAAGCTAGCGCACGCCGCCGGCGCACGACGCGCCGATGGTTCCGCACGCAGGCGCGCGGGCGAGACCCGGCCGGCGCAGGCGAAGACCGCTACCGCGAGCGCAGCCGGTCGCCGAGGAACGCCTTGGCGATCGTCACGGGGTGCCCGAGCGCGATCGTGATCCGCCCGGCCATCGAGGTGGGGTCGTGCGCGAGGCCGAGCTGCCGCAGCAGCGTGGCCTGGTCGAAGTACACCCGCTCGCACACGATCCGATCGCCGTCGAACTCGAAGAACGCGGTCATCCGGCAGCGGAAGTCCCGCCCCGTCGGCGGCAGGCCCCGCAGCGGGCCGAGGTGGGTGCCGAGCAGGTCGAACTCCACCACCACCGCGTCGTCGGCGTGGCGCAGCGACACGAGCTCGTTGCGCTGGTCGGGGAACGCGGTGCGCGTCTCCTCGTAGTAGCGGCGCACCTCCGCCTCGCCGTCGTAGACCTCGCCGGTGGCAACGATCTCGTAGCGGGGGTGTGAGAACGTGCCGATCGTGGTATCGAAGTCGTGCACGTTCTCCGACTCCATGTGCTCGCGCACGACCGCGTCTCGGCGGCTGCGAACCGTGTCTGCGGCGGCGTCCCCCATCCGGGGGTTCTAGCACGACGTCTTGCACGGTCGTCCAGCCATGCGAATAGAAGCCCCGCAGGCGGGTATACGTCGCTCAGACCCGTGGGAGAGGCGGGTCAGCTCGCTCGCCCGAGCAACCCCCACTCGCGCGAGCATCACGCAGGTGAAGGGGCCCTGCTGTGGGCGGGGCCCCTTCTTCTGCTCACTCGGGGCGCTGGGCGTCCGCGCCGTCCGCGAACGGCAGGCGCTCGAGCAGGCCGGTGACCTGGAGCAGCCGGCGGACCTGGGGGTTCACCTTGTCCGCCTCGGGCGAGACGATGAGCGCACAGCTGCTCGCTGCGCACACGACCCTGCTGCTCAGGATCGCCCGCAGGCCGGTGGAGTCGATGAACTCGAGCGCGCCGATGTCGAGCACGATCTCGCGCGCACCGTCGGCGCAGAGCTGGGAGACCGCGTCGGCGAGCGCGCTCGCCGAGGCGAGGTCGAGCTCTCCGGAGAGCGCCAGGCGGCGGCGCCCGCCGTCCTCCGCGCGCACGTCGATCACGAGGTCGTGCACCGCGGCCCCCTTGGGCACGGTCACGGCGCCGCGCTCCTGCACGCGACGCGTGCGCGCGCTGCGATGCCGCTGCGAGCGGCCGGCGACGATGGCGCCCTCAATGCGATCTCCCCTTCGCAGACATCAGACCTCGCAACAATCTAGACGATCGGCAAGCGATGGCCGGGCGCTCGAACCGGCAGCCCAGTGGGCCATCCTCGGCCCATCTCAGGGCGAAAGCGCTGCGGGCCCTCAGATCGCGCGCCCGCGGACTCCGGCGCGGGGCCCACCCGGGCAGGTGTCGGTGCGGGCGGGCGAGCCCCGGAGAGGAGTCGCTCAAACGACGGGGTTGATCTCCATCTTTTCGGCGAACGCGATCGTCGAACGCCACACGATCACGAGCGGTTCGGGGAACCCACCGAATCCCCATTCCATCGACACTGCGGGTTCGCCCACGAATTTGCTCGGCACCTGTTCGTGATATGTGCCTTTGACCTTTTTCCCGGCCAGCGTGAGGATCTTGGTCAGCGACATCGCCCCCGGCGCGGAGACCTGGCCGATGACCGCGCCTTCGCCGCTCATTTTGACGGCGCCGCCGGTGAACGTGCATTTGATGTGCAGGGGCGTGAGCTCGATCCCGATCCTGTCCTTCACCGGCGTTTCGCCCGTTTTCCAGACACCGAGGAGACCTTCGCCGACTTCGGCGTGGATCTGTTCGTGTTCGCACCCCACCCCGGCGGTCACACAACCGTTCCAGGTGAATTCGCTGAAGTTGCCGACCGTCTGCGGGCCCGTGATTTCGCCGGTCGCCGTGGCTTCGTTGCATCCCATGCGGGTCCCGTTGATGCCTTGGAGGAGGTACGGGTGTTTTTCTTCGGCTTTCACCGTCAGCGTGAATTTCGGATTCGGCCCCGGCCCGGGCACCCAGTCGAAGGACGCGGTACCGCCCAGCGTCGTGCAGTTCCCCGTCGCATACGTGCCGGTCCCTTTGGCCACTTCACGCACCGCCCCATTCGGGGGCCGCAGCCGAAGCCGAGCCCGCACATGCCAAGACCAGCATCACGCCTACCAGCAGCGCCAGGATCCCCATACGTCTCATCGCCCCACCCCGTTTCGCCATCCGGCGCGCAAATTCGCATCCCCGAGAAGGACGGATCCGCGAGCAGTCTTCCACCGTTCCCGCGCCGCGTCAACAGCGCCGCGCATCAGCCGCCCGGTCTCCGAACCGCCTCCGCGGCGGGCGGCGCCCTGCGAAAATCGCGCCGGTGAGGGCTTCGGTGCCCATGATCTGCGCGGTCGCGCTCGCATCTCTGCAGGCAGCGTGCGGCAGCGGTGGCGCCGCAGCGCACCCCGGCCCCTCCGCCCGCCCAACAACGCGCTCGCCGCATGCGACATCCGCGGGACGCGTCCACCTGGTGCGGGTGGGCACGTTCGACCAGCCGGTGTACGTGACGGGCGCACCGGGCGAGCCCGGCCGCGTGTTCGTCGTGCAGCGCACCGGCTCGATCGCGCTGCTCGCGGGCGGCCGGCGCGCGCCGCGGCCGTTCCTGAACATCAGCTCGATCGTCAACACGGGTGGCCAGGAGCAGGGCCTGCTCGGCCTCGCGTTCGCCCCCGACTACCGCACGAGCGGGCGGTTCTACATCGACTACACGACCGCGGGCAACGACGTGCGCGTGGCGCAGTACCGGCGCTCCGCGTCGAACCCCGCGGTAGCCGATCCGGCGAGCGCGCGGACGGTGCTCACGATCGACCACCACGCGTTCACCAACCACAACGGCGGCCAGCTCGCCTTCGGCCCCGACGGGGACCTGTACGTCGGAGTCGGCGACGGCGGCAGCGAGGGTGACCCCAGCCGCAACGGCCAGAACACCAACACGCTGCTCGCGAAGATCCTGCGCATCTCCCCGTCGGCGAACGGGGGCTACACGATCCCGCCGGGCAACCCGTTCGCCGGGGCGGCCGGCAAGCGCGCCGAGATCTGGGCGTACGGCCTTCGCAACCCGTGGCGCTTCTCGTTCGACCGCAAGACCGGCGAGCTGGTCATCGGCGACGTCGGCCAGGACCGCCAGGAGGAGATCGATCTCGCGCCGAAGGGCCGGGCGGGGGCGAACTACGGCTGGAGCGTGCGCGAGGGCAACCTGCCCTACAAGCCGGGCCGCGCTCCCGGCGCGATCCCGCCGGTGCTCGTCGCCCCCCACAGCGAGGGCTACTGCGCGATCATCGGCGGGCCCGTCGTGCGCGACCGCTCGCTGCCGAGCCTCTACGGCCGCTACCTGTTCGGCGACTTCTGCAGGCCGCAGATCGAGGCGGTCACCCTCTCGCGCCGCGGCGCCTCGAACCTGCACGCGACCGGGTTGGACGTCAACGCGACCTCCGGGTTCGGCGAAGACGCCTCCGGCCACGTCTACATCGCGTCGCTGGACGGGCCCGTGTATCGCCTCGCACAGCGCTGAGCGCTCACGCCATCCGAAGAGCCGTTTTCACGCCCGCGCGTCGGGTAGACGGCGGATGTGGCAGACGCGTCCGCCCCGCTCGCAGTCCCGGCGGCTCCCACTGGGCGCTCATGGCGTGATCGGGCGCCGGCGCTCGCGGGAGTCGCGGCGTTCCTCCTCCTCGCCGCCGCCGCTCTGACGTGGGCGAAGTGGGCGCCGTATGCGGCGAAGCTGTCCCACGTGGGCAGCACGCACGTGTGGTCGGGCAAGGACATCCTCGCCAAGGCGGGTCAGGCGGGAGCGGCACCGTCGCTCGCGGGCGCATGGCACTTCACGCGCGCGTATCTCGCTGCGATCTGGATGGCGTTGGTGGCAGCGCTCGTGATCGCCTCCGCCGTGCAGGCGCTGGTCCCCCGGTCCTGGCTGCTCGCGCCCGCGCGGCGCGGCGGGCAGATGCGCCGGTCCGCGATCGGCGGCGCCGCGTCGCTGCCCTGCCTGATGTGCACCTGCTGCAGTGCCCCGGTGGCGGTCACCCTGCGCCGTGAAGGCGCGCCCCGCTCCACGGTGCTCGCCTACTGGATGGGCAACCCGGTGCTCAACCCCGTCGTGCTCGCGTTCCTCGCGCTTGTGTGCCCGTGGCAGTGGGTCGCCACCCGGATCCTCGTCGGGGCGCTGCTGGTGTTCGGGGCGACCGCGCTCGTCGCTCGGATCACGGGAGAGCGCTCGGAGGAGCTGCCCGCCCTGGACTCGGCGGGCCTCGAGCTGCGCGGCGCCCCCGCGCGGTTCGGGGGTGCGCTGCTGCGCCTGAGCACCACGCTCCTGCCGGAGTACCTGCTGGTGGTGTTCGTGCTCGGTCTCTTCCGCGGCTGGATCTTCCCGCTGGGAGCCTCGGCGTCCCATTCGGAGGTGCTGGCGCTGCTGATCGCGGCGGGCCTCGGCACGCTGGTGGTGATCCCCACAACCGGTGAGATCCCGATCCTCCTCGGCCTCTCCGCGCTGGGCGTGGGTGCGGCGCCGATCGGCGCGCTGCTGATCACGCTGCCCGCGATCAGCCTGGTCTCGATGATGCTCGTGATGCGCGCGCTCTCCGCGCGCGTCACCGTCGCGATGGCGGGCGCGGTCGCCGCGTCGGGCATCCTCGCCGGCGCGCTGCTCTCGCTGCTGGGATGACGCGGGCCCCCGGGCATCCGGCGGTCACGCACGGCGGCGCGACGCTCCGCATCACCCAGGAGGCAGAGGGGTCAGGGTGGACCCTGAAGCTGGACGGGGAGTTGGACATGGCCTCGGCGCCCGCGCTGTCCACGGTGGTAAGCAGCCTCGCGCCGGACGCGACGAAGGTGATCCTCGACATGAGCAACCTCAGCTTCATGGACTCCAGCGGGCTGGCGCTGATCCTGCGGCTCCGCAGAGTGTGCCGACGCAACGACTGTGGCCTGCTGCTGCTGTCGCCGCATCCCTGCGTGCTGCACCTGCTCGACGTCTCGGGCCTGCGAGCGCCGATGCGCGAGCTCGGGCTACTCGCCGAGTAGGGGCGCCCGGGGTTGACACCGGCCGCGAACGTCCTACTACCTGTGGTGCATACGACATA
>JAICYC010000023.1 GCA_025934395.1 Solirubrobacteraceae bacterium
AGGCGCTCGTCGAGCCCCTGCAGGAGGCTCCCGCCCCCGGCGAGCATGATGCCGCGGTCCATGATGTCGGAGGCCAGCTCGGGCGGCGTGCGGTCCAGCGTCTCCTTGATGGAGTCGATGATCTGCACGAGCGGCTCCTCGAGCGCG
Source organism: Solirubrobacteraceae bacterium (assembly GCA_025934395.1). Lineage (GTDB taxonomy): Bacteria > Actinomycetota > Thermoleophilia > Solirubrobacterales > Solirubrobacteraceae > Palsa-744. The sequence continues at coordinate 148 of JAICYC010000023.1, forward strand.
GCGCGCACCTCCTCAGAGGTGAGCACGACGGTCTTGGGCAGCCCGGAGACGAGGTCGCGGCCGCGGATCTCGGCCTGCACCTCCTCCTCGAGCGGGTACGCGGACCCGATCTCGAGCTTGACCTCCTCGGCCGTCTGCTGGCCGATCAGGAGCTTGTACTCCTTCTTGACGTAGTTGATGATCGAGTCGTCGAGCTCGTCGCCGCCGACCCGGATCGACTGGCTGACGACGATGCCGCCGAGGCTGATGACCGCCACCTCGGACGTGCCGCCGCCGATGTCCACCACCATGTTGCCGGTGGGCTCGCCGACGGGCAGCCCGGCGCCGATGGCCGCGGCCATCGGCTCCTCGATCAGGTACGCCTGCCGCGCGCCGGCCGACAGGCAGGCCTCCTCCACCGCGCGCTTCTCCACGCCGGTGACGCCCGACGGCACGCACACGACCACGCGCGGATGGGCCCAACGGTTCTGGTGGACCTTCTGGATGAAGTGCCTGAGCATCTGCTCGGTCACGTCGAAGTCCGCGATCACGCCGTCCTTCAGCGGCCGGATCGCCTGGATCGTGCCCGGCGTGCGGCCGAGCATGCGCTTCGCCTCGATCCCCACCGCGTGCACTTCGCCGCTGCGCGAGTCGATCGCCACCACGCTGGGCTCGGAGAGCACGATCCCCCGTCCGCGCACGTACACGAGCGTGTTGGCGGTGCCGAGGTCCACAGCCATGTCGCGCCCACCGAAACCGGTGAGGTATGTGAACATGCTCATCTGGGCGTGGGATGGGCCATCTGGGAAGAGGTGCACACCTGGAATCGACCTGGCGCCCGCTGCATCGCGGCGCGAGACGGCGGCCGGCCCTCATCGGGGCGTGCTTGGGGCGGCAGTTTAGCGGACGCCGACAGGGCGCCAGCGACCTTGCAGAGGGGTGCGCAGCGGCCGTGCAGGTCGCGCGCGCGCCGCCCCGGGCGGCGCCCTCCGGGCCGCCCGCGAGCGGCTGTCAGCCGGGCGCCGCGCGCGCGCGCAGCAGGTCCGGGCGGAGGTCGATCAGCTCCGGGAGCGGCAGCCCCACGACGTTCTCGTAGCCGCCCCGGACGCCCCGCACGAGCGCTGCTCCGGCGCCCTGGATCGCATATCCACCGGCGCGCTCGCGCCACTCCCCGAGGGCCACGTACCACGCGATCTGCTCGTCTGAGAGGTCTCGGAACTCCACCTCCGTGCGCGCCACAGCGCTGCGCTCGCGGCCGTCGTCGAGCACGACCAGGCCGCTCACGACCTCGTGCGCACGGCCGCTGAGCGCGCGCAGGGTGCTCTCCGCTGCGGCCTCGTCGGCCGGCTTGCCGTAGAGGACGCCGTCGAGCGCCACGATCGTGTCGCAGCCGACCACGACCTCGCGGGGGCGCGCGACAGCGCTGGCCTTGCGCCTCGCGTTCTCGACCGTCAGCTCGGCAGGCTCACCCTGCTCCAGCTCGGGCACGCCGGACGCGCGCACCTCGAACGCCACGCCGAGGCGCTCGAGGATCGCCCGCCGCTGGGGCGAGGCCGAGGCGAGGACGAGCGGCGAGGAAGGCAGGCGGTCAGCCCTGCAGGTCCCCGAAGAACAGGGCTGCCTCGCGGGCGGCGGACTCGGGCCCGTCGGACCCGTGCACCATGTTCGTGCCGGTCTGGAGCGCGAAGTCGCCCCGGATCGTGCCGGGCGCGGCCTCCAGGGGGTTGGTCGCGCCGATCACCTGGCGCGCGGCTCTGACCGCCTCGAAGCCCTCGAGCACCATCGCGACGATCGGACCGGACGTGATGAACTCCACCAGCTCGCCGAAGAACGGGCGTTCGGAGTGCTCCGCATAGTGCTGCTCGGCGAGCTCACGGGTGACGGTCATGTGGCGCATCGCCACGATCCGCAGGCCCTTGCGCTCGAAGCGGGCGATGATCTCGCCGGAGAGGCCCCGGGCGAAGGCGTCTGGCTTTACGAGGATCAGCGTGCGGTCCATGTGGCTCCTTGTCGGGGCGTGTGGTCAGGAGGTGGGGCGAGGGCGGCGCGCACGGGGGCTCGCCGGCGCTCCCGCCGAGCGTGTGCCGCGGGCGCGCGGCGGATCGGCGGCCACCGGGGCGGAGGGCTCCTCGTCGGTGGCCACCGCGCCCGCCAGCTCGATCGGCTCGGGCTCGCCGTCGATCGCCGGGACCTCCGCCTCGATCGGCTTGGCCGGGCGCCGCGTGCGACGCTGCCGTTTGGGTGCGCCCGGCGGTACGTCCGCCTCGCAGTACGGGCAGATCGTCCACGCCTGGTCGAGCGGGCGCGAGCAGCTGGTGCAGCGCTCCTTGAGCTTGCGCAGGCAGCTCGGGCAGCGCACGAAGTCCTTCTCGACCCGGTAGTGGCAGTGCGGGCAAAGCGAGCTGTCGAGTTCGTGCACGCGCGCCTCGGCGGCCTGCATCTCGAGCTCGCGCTCGCGGACGTCCTCGAGGTACTCCGGCGGGCGCACCACCATGTAGACGATCACGCCCACGAAGGGGAAGAACAGCGCTGCGGCCGTGGAGCACACGATCATCACCGGGTCCTCGATCCGGCGGCGCGCATCGGCGTAGGTCCAGTAGATCAGCGCGCAGTACAGGACGACGATGAACAGGACCAGCAGGTCGACCGCGAGGCTCAGGCCGCTGCTTTCGATGCCGAAGTACGCGAGGGGGAGCACGGCCGGGGTGAGTTTAGAGAAACACCCGGCCAAAACCGTAGCCTGCAGCGAAGAACACGAGGATCACGAGCGCGACGATCAGCGCCACGGCGCCGATCATCGTGAGCACTGAGGGGCCGTCGTCGTTCATGAGCGCGGTCGCCGCTGCCCGGCGCGTCCGAGCGCAACGTTACCCGAGCGCACGGCGCGCGTGTCGGCGCCGGAGGCCCCCGCATCCGGCTGCCTGACGGTGCCCTCGCCGCCCTGCGCTGCGGCGAGCAGGTCGCCCACGAGGTACACGGAGCCCGTCGCGAGCACGCTGCCGCCGTTCGCGAGCGCCCACTCGCGCGCGCGGGAGAGCGCTGCGGCGGGGTGCGGGTCGAGCTCGACCGCGTCGAACGAAAGCTGGCGGGCGAGCGACTGCAGCGCGGCGGGCGAGAGAGCGCGGCTGCTGGGCGGTGCGGTGAACCACGCGCGCTCGCACGCTCCGAGCAGAGCGCCGAGCATGCTCGCGGCGTCCTTGTCCTCCAGCACCCCCAGCACCAGCGCGAGCGGCCCCGGCGGGCGCACCTCCGGCAGCGCCTCCAGCAGCGCCGCCACCGCGTCGGGATTGTGGGCGCTGTCGAGGATCGTCACCGGCTCGCCCCCGAGCACCTGCAGCCGACCGTCGATCGCGGTGTCGGCTGCCGCCTCGGCGACCGCCTCCGCGCGCACGGCGATCCCGCGAGCCCCCAGGTGCGCTTCGGCGGCGACGCGCGCGAGCGCGAAGTTACGCCGCTGGAACGCGCCCGCGGCGCGCAGCACGGGGACCGGCGAGCGCGCCTGTGCGCGCAGCACCGTGGCGCCGCGTTCGCGCGCGACGCGCTCGGCGACCGCGAGCGCGGGCGCGGCGAGGTCGGCGCCGAGCACGAGCGTGCCGTCGTGCGGCACGACCGCGAGCTTCTCCTCGGCGATGTGGGTGATCGTGGGGCCGAGCCAGCGCGTGTGCTCGAGCCCCACGTTCGTGAGCACGGTCACCGCCGGCTCGATCACGCTGGTGGCGTCGTAGCGGCCGCCGAGCCCCGCCTCCACGACGGCGACCTCCACGTCGCGCTCGGCCATCTCCCACAGCGCTGCAGCGGTGACGAGTTCGAACTGCGTGACGTGGTCGTCGGGCTCGAGCGTGCGGTTGACCCGCTCGGCTGCGGCGCTCGCGTGGGCGACCGCGCGCGCGAAGCGCTCTGCGTCGAGCTCGCGCCCGTCGAGCTGGACGCGTTCGCGCCAGGCGACGAGGTGCGGCGAGGTGTAGGTGCCCGTGCGCACCCCGTGACGGGCGAGGATCGCGGCGATCATCCGGGTGGTGGAGGTCTTGCCGTTCGTGCCGAGCACCTGGATCGATTCGAACGAGCGCTCGGGCGAGGAGAGCGCGGTCATCATCCGGCGCATCCGGTCCAGGCCGAAGCGCATCCCGAACAGCTCCAGGGAGCGCAGGCGCCGCTCGGCGTCGGCCTCGCTCCAGCGCGGACCCTCCCCCCTCACGCGTCCGGGTGGGCCTTCAGGTAGTCCAGGAACAGGGGGCGCAGCGCCTCGCCGATCGCGCCGTCGCCGCTGTGCAGCGCGTCTTTGATGAGCCCTTTGGAGGACTGGATATCGAAGTCCGCCTCGCCGGTGTCGCCGATCGCGGCCTGCGCGGCGGGGATCTCCGACAGCAGCCTCCAGAAGAAGCGCACGTCGAGGTGCCTCTCGGCGCGGTGCACGGCGCGGTCGTGGAGCTCCTTGGTGGAGAGCTGGTCGAGGTCGTCGCTCATTGCGGCCCCCACCGCGCGCGGGGCGCGCGGGTCGCTTTCCTCACCGGCGCTTGCGGCCCTTGCCGGTGACGAGCGGGAGCATGTCCCGTCCCATCTTCTTCAGGTCGAGCTTGCCGATCAGCTTGCGCAGCTCGGTGCGCTCCTTCTCGCTGAGCGCGCCGGGGCGGCCGCGTGACTCGCGCAGCAGGCGCGTGAGCCGCTCGCGGTCCTTCCTGGAGAGGTCGTTCACGCGCCGGCTCACGACGAGGCCTGCTTGCAGCAGCGCGGCCCACGGCACCGCGCCGACCAGGTCCCTGCCGGATCTCCTCTCGCTCTTGGAGCGCGCCATGCCTGGATCCTAGCGCCGCCGCGCGGTGGCGCTCTGCGCCTCGCTCAGGCGGACTCCTCGTGGAGCGCCTGATCGGCCTCTTCGGGCGCCGCTTCGGTGACGAGCGTGGGCGTGAGCCCCTTCTCGACGGTCTCCTTGGTGACGACGCACTTCTTGACGTCGCGGCGGGAGGGCAGCTCGAACTGCACCTCCAGCAGGATCTCCTCGATGATCGAGCGCAGGCCGCGCGCGCCGGTTTCGCGCGCGAGGCCCTTCTCGGCAACGGCGACGAGCGAGTCGTCGGAGAACACGAGCTCGATGCCGTCGAAGGAGAAGAAGCGCTGGAACTGCTTCACGAGCGCGTTGCGCGGCTCGACGAGGATCGACACGAGGTCCTCGCGGGTGAGCTGGTGCACAGCGCTCATCACGGGCAGGCGGCCGATGAACTCGGGGATCAGGCCGTACTCGATCAGGTCCTCGGGCAGGCAGTGCTCGAAGACCTCGCCCGGGTCGCGCTCGGCCTTGCTCTCGATCGCGGCGGCGAAGCCGACGCCTTTGTGGCCGATCCGGCGCTCGATCACCTTGTCGAGGTTGGCGAACGCGCCGCCGCAGATGAACAGCACGTTGGTGGTGTCGATCGTCAGGAACTCCTGGTGGGGGTGCTTGCGGCCGCCCTGCGGCGGCACCGACGCCTGCGTGCCCTCGAGGATCTTCAGCAGCGCCTGCTGGACGCCCTCGCCGGAGACGTCGCGCGTGATCGACGGGTTGTCGGCCTTGCGCGCGATCTTGTCGACCTCGTCGATGTAGATGATCCCGGTTTCGGCCTTCTTGACGTCGTTGTCGGCGGCCTGTATCAGCTTCTGGTGGATGTTCTCGACATCCTCGCCCACGTACCCCGCCTCGGTCAGCGCGGTCGCGTCAGCGATCGCGAACGGCACGTTGAGGATCCGCGCGAGCGTCTGCGCGAGCAGCGTCTTGCCGCAGCCGGTGGGGCCGAGCAGCAGGATGTTCGACTTCTGCAGCTCGATGTCGGACTCGCCCGACATCATCATCTGCACGCGCTTGTAGTGGTTGTAGACGGCCACCGAGAGCGTGCGCTTGGAGGGGTCCTGGCCGACCACGTACTCGTCGAGGACCTCGTAGATCTCCCTCGGCTTCGGCAGGTTCTCGATGTCGAACGCTGCGGGGGCGGCGAGCTCCTCGTCGATGATCTCGTTGCAGAGATCGATGCACTCGTCGCAGATGTAGACGCCCGGCCCGGCGATCAGCTTCTTGACCTGGCGCTGGGACTTGCCGCAGAAGCTGCAAAGCAGCTGCTCGTTTGAGTCGGTCGGTCTGGCCATATCCCTTGCTCTCCCCAGCTACGGGCGACGTTGGCGTGTGCTGAAGCTAATGCTCCGAGATCACACGGTCAATGATGCCGTATTCCTTGGCCTCCTCGGAAGACATGAAGTAGTCGCGCTCGGTGTCCTTGCGGACCTGGTCGAGATCCTTGCCGGAGTGCTTGGCGATGATCTCGTCGAGCCGCCTGCGGACGTCGATGATCTCCTTGGCGTGGATCTCGATGTCGGTGGCCTGCCCCTGGAAGCTCGATGACACCTGGTGGATCAGGATCTTCGCGTTGGGCAGCGCCATCCGCTTGCCCTTGGCGCCGCCGGCGAGCAGCAGCGCGCCCATCGACATCGCGATCCCCACGCAGATCGTCTGCACGTCGGGCTTTATGAACTGCATCGTGTCGTAGATCGCAAGGCCCGCGTACACCGAGCCGCCCGGCGAGTTGATGTAGATCGAGACGTCCTTTTCGGGGTCCTCGGACTCGAGGTGCAGGAGCTGGGCAACGATCAGGTTGGCGATCTGGTCGTCCACGGGCGTGCCGAGGAAGATGATCCGCTCGTTGAGCAGCCGGCTGTAGATGTCGAACGCGCGCTCGCCGCGCGAGGTCTGCTCAACGACCATCGGTACCAGTGGGCTCATAGTCCGCCTTCTGTTTCGCTTCGCCGGCCGTTTTCCTCCAGCAAGGCTAGCCGCCGCCGTCGGAGGGGGTCCACAGTTTCCCGCCGCCCGCAGCGCCGGCCTCCTGCGCGGCGGTGGCGACGGGCTCCTTCTCAGGGGTCCAGAGCTTCTCCCGCGCCTGCGCCTTCTCGGGCTCGATCGGCGTGGCGTTCTCCGCGACGAGGTCGATCGCTGCGCGCGCGGCGAGGTCGTCGCGCACGTCGTCGAGCCGGCCCGCGGTGCTGAGGTCCGCGAGCAGCGTCTCGGGCTCGATCCCCTCGCGTTCGGCGGTGGGGGCGAGCGCTTCGAGCACGTCCTCCTCGCTCGGCTCGATCTTCTCGGCGTCGACGATCGCGGTGATCACCGCCTCGCGGCGCAGCGCGAGGTCCGCTTCGGGCGCGAGCTCCTCCAGCGCCGCGCCCTCCTCGCGCCCGGTGATCTGAAGGTAGGCCTCGCGCGAGATCCCGCGATGCGCGAGCGAGTGCAGCATCCGCTCCCACATCTCCTTCGCGCGCGCCTGCACGAGCTCGGGCGTGACGACCACCTCCGCAGAGGCCACCGCCGCGTCGAGCGCGGCCTGGCGGAACTCCGCGCGGACCTGTGCCTCGTCGGCCTCGAGCAGCCGCTCGCGGATGTCGGTGCGGAGCTGGTCGAGGTCGTCGAAGCCGGAGTCCACGGCCAGGTCGTCGTCGAGCTCGGGCAGCTGCTTCTCCTTGACCTCCTTGACGGTGATCGCGAACGTGGCGGGCTTGCCTGCGAGGTGTGCGGCGCCGTAGTCGCCGGGGAACGTGACCGCTACGTCGCGCTGCTCGCCGGCGCTCGCGCCGAGCAGGCCCTCCTCGAACCCGGGGATCAGGTTGCCGGAGCCGAGCTCGATCAGCTGGTCGCGGCCTTCGCCGCCGTCGAACGGGTCGTCCTCGCCGTCGAGCCGCCCCACGTAGTCGGCGACGACGAAGTCGCCCTGCGCGGCGGGACGTTCGGCGGTCTCCAGGCGCGCGAGCCGCTCGCGCATCGCCTCGAGCTCGCCCGCGACCGCGTCGTCGGCGACGCCGGGCTCGCGGCGTCCCACCTCCAGGCCCTTGTACTCCCCCAGCTGCGCCTTCGGCAGGACGCCGATCTCGATCGAGAACCGCAGCGGCTGCCCCGGGCCGGGCAGCTCGCCGAGATCGACATCCGGGTCGCCCACGGGGACGATCCCGGCGCTGCCGATCGCCTGCGCATACCAGCCCGAGAGCTGCTCGCGCACGGCTTCCTCCAGCACGGTCTCGCGGCCGATCCGCTGGATCACCAGCGGCGCAGGCACCTTGCCGCGCCGGAACCCGGCGAGCTTCAGCTCGCGCCCGAGCTGGCGCGCCTTGCGCTCGAGCCCACCCTCGACCTCACCGGCGGGTACCTCCACCTCCAGGCGCACGCGCGAGTCGGGCAGCTCGGTGAGGGTGGTCGAGAGCGCGCCTGACACGACCGCCACGATACCGTGCGCCGGAGTGAGCGCTCAGCCTTCGCGAGCGCGCCTGGCGCTGGCGCGACTGTGGACGGGACCCGCGGCGCACCTGCTCGGCGGAGGGCTCGATCTGGCCGGTGCGTGGATCCGATGGACGCTCGCGCGGCTGCGCTCGCGGGCCGCGCGCTGACCCCGCGGCCGCGTCAGGCGGTCACAGCAGCCTGACCGAACCGCAGCCGCACCCCGCGCGGGAGCACCAGCACCGGGCACGTGGCGATCTCGATCAGATGGGAGGCGGACGCGCTCAGCGAGATGCGGCCCGCCTCCGCGTCGCCGCGCGAGTCGAACACGAGCAGGTCGGTGCGGTCGTTGGCGACGGGCGCCACCGTGCCGCCGAGGGCGTCGGCGAGCGACGCGGCGGTCTCGCGCGCGCCGCCTTCGCCGTCGCCCACCGCGACGATCGTGCGGATCCCGCCCCGGCCGAGCTTCTCGGCCACGTCGACGGGCGCGATCGCGATCGCCGTGCGACCGCCCTCGAGCAGGCGCTCGGCGGAGTTCCCGACGGCCACGTGGCCTTTGGCGGTGTGCGAGTCCGAGCAGAACACGATCATCTCCGCGCCCTCGTGCTCGGCGAGCGCGGCGAGGCCCTCGGGCGTGGAGCGGTCGGTGACCACGTGGCGCTGCGCGTGGGGGTCGCCGAGCAGCTCCGTGCCGCGCGCGAGCAGCCGCTGGGCCTCCTGCTGGGCGGAGGTCTCGCGCTCGCTCGTGGCCTCGCGGGCGTGGCGGACGTAGGCGAGCTCGGGCTGCGCGCCCGCCCGGCCGAACATGCGCCCGAGCGCGATCGCGTCGTCCTCGTTCGCGGTGCCGTCGTAGGAAACGATGATCTTGATGGACATCGGACGCTCTCCTGGTGGTGATCGGACCGGCTCGTCCCGGCGTGACACCAACATGCCACATCACTGCCATCAGCACCAATGATCTTCTTTATCATTAATATAAGATGTTCTAATGCTGAACGTGGGCCGCTTGCGGGTGCTGCGGGAGGTCGCGTATCGCGGTTCGCTCTCGGCGGCGGCGGACGCTCTCTCCTACACGCAGTCGGCCGTCTCACAGCAGATCGCAGCGCTCGAGACCGAGACGGGGATGGCGCTGCTCGAGCGCCATGCGCGCGGCGCGAGCCTCACCGCTGCGGGCCAGACGCTGATCGCGCACGCCGAGGCGATCCTCGCAGAGATCGACGCCGCGGAGAACGCGCTCGCCGCGATCTCGGGGCTGCGCGGCGGGCGGCTGCGGATCGGCTCGTTCGCCACCGCCGGCGCCACGCTGGTGCCCCACGCGATCGCGCGCTTCCGCGAGCTCCACCCGCACGTCGAGCTGACGCTGTCCGAGGGCGAGCCCGAGCAGATCGTGCCGCGCCTGCGCGCCGGCGAGCTGGACCTCGCGCTGCTGTTCGAGTTCGACGGCGCGAGCGCGCTCGATGAGGAGTACACGCGAGCGCCGCTGCTCGACGACCCGATGTACCTCGCGCTCCCGGCCGACCACCCGCTCGCACGCCGCAAGCGCCTGCGCCTGGAGAACCTGCGCGAGGAGTCGTGGGTGCAGACGACCGGCGCGAGCGCGTGCGCCCGCCACGTGGTGCGCTGCTGCCACGCCGCGGGGTACGAGCCGCGGGTGTCGTTCGAGAGCGACGACTACCAGACCGTGCAGGGCCTCGTCGCTGCAGGCGTGGGCGTGGCGCTGATCCCCGAGCTCGCGCTCACGAGCGTGCGGGAGGACATCGAGATCCGCGCCCTCTCCCCCGCGCCGCCGGTGCGCGAGGTGCTCGCTGCGGCGCCCGCGGGCGCGCGGCTGGTGCCCGCGGCGCCGGTGATGCTCGGGATCCTCGCGCAGGTCGCAGGGGGGTTAAAGGGCTCGGGGCGCCCGGCCTAGCCGGACGCCCCGAGGTGCTTCAGGTTCCCTTGAGGGATTAGCTAGCTACGAGCTAAACCCCGCAGGAGTGGATCATCCAGGCCGTCATGACTTTGTACCCAAGCGGCGTCGGGTGGATGTCTTCAGCGTTGCTGAGGAATTTGCCCGATTCTTTGGGGAATTCCGTTTTCACGGGGTTCGTCATGTTGGTCCATTCCTGGAGCTTTTTCGGTTCGGTCCCGTTTTTCGGGTTGAACCGAGCGAGCTCGTTCGTGGTGCAGCCGCCGAATTTCGTGACGACGCCCGCGAACCCGGAGTTGAACACGCCCGCGAGGCCGTTGGAGCCCGGGAGGACTTCGTCGTTCACCCCTTCGAGCTGTTCTTTGTGCGTCGGGAAGGCCAGCAGGTTCCCGAACGGGTTGTACGCGGCCACGAACTGGATCGGACCGTTGTAGTCCACCCCGCCGAACGACGAGCCGTGACGCAGCACGGTGAGGATTCGAGCGATGTTCGCGCCGATCGCTTCACCGAGCGGGAACGCGCCCGCGACGAGGCATTCGCTGACCGCTTTTTCGATCGCTTCTTTGGTCGGCGGAATTTCGCCTTTTTCTGCTTTCGCGGTGGCTTCTGCCTTGCATTTGTTCACGAAGTGCAGCTGGTCGTTGGCGCCGATGTTCAGCGTCACGTGCGTGACCGGCTTGCCTTCGGCTGCGTCCTGCGCGATCAGGCCGAGCGCAGCTTCGAGCTGCGAGGTGCCCGCCGGACCGTATTCGGTGTGCAGCGGGAACTTGAAGCCCGCCGGGAACCCGGCGCCTGCGGCTGCGAGTTCGTGGTACGCGCACGCCGCTTCGCCGAACGCGGCCACCGCTTTGCCTTCTTCGAGTTCCTGGCCGCCTTTCAGACCGGCTTCCAGTGCGCCGTTGCCGATCAGCGAACCGGACGTCTCACCCGGGCAGCCGAGGTTCTGGAGCCGGGTGGTCTTGAAGGCGAGGTGCGTGTTGATTTTCGCCAGGTAGTTGTCGACGTAGCCGTGCGTGAACGCCGCGGCGGGCTCGCCCGTTTCGAGGTGTTCGTTGAACAGCTGCTGCGAGTAGCCGAACGCGAGCGAATCGCCCAGCGCCAGGTACGTCTGGTTGACGGCCGGCACTGCGCCCGCGCCACTGGCGAGCACCCCGGACAGCGCGAACGCTGCAACCAGGGCCAGTCCCAAAAGCCGGCTGCGCTTGAGCAGCCTGCCTGCCAAGCCATGCGTGGCTGACATTTCATCCTCCTAGGTTCCTTGCGGGACAGGCCCGCAGGCACGCCCCCTCAGTGAATTTCATCCCTCTACGCAAACGCCCCGGAAGAACAGACTCCGGGGAGCTTCCCGGCCAAAATAACCATGGGTCGGCCCCGTGTCAAGGAAGGTCCCCACGGCCCGGTTTACACCGAGCCTCGTCGTGTATTTTCCCCGCACAAGCCGGGGTTTCATGTTTCACCCCGGCGCTGCCGTCCGGCGCCGGTGGGACATTGCGGAGCCCGTGTTCGAGACCCCCGCCAGACCCAGATGTCCCTGCTGATCGCGGCCCTCCTGCTGCTCGCGGCCGCCGCATGTGTCGCCGTCCTGCTGCGGCGTGAGCGCGAGCACGCACATGCGGACATCGAACGCCTCACCGCCGACCTGGTGGCCCAGACCGGCGACGCCCTCGCCCGGCGCGCCGAGGAGGCGCGCAACGCCGAACTGGCGCAGGCCGAGCAGGCGCGCGCAGCCGAGCGGGCGCGTGCCGAGGAGTCCCGGCGCGCAGACCGCGAGCGCGCGGCCGGGGAGATGGCGACGCGCACCGAGCAGATCCGCGGCCTGGTGGAGCCCGTGCAGCAGAAGCTCACGCGCATGGAGAGCGAGATCGGGCGGCTGGAGCGCGAGCGCCGCGAGGCGCAGGGTCAGCTCGCGCAGATGATCCGCCAGCTCGGCGAGGGCGTCGTGGGGCTGCGCGCGGAGACCGGCAACCTCGCCAACGCGCTGCGCCGCCCCTCCACCCGCGGCTCGTGGGGTGAGATCCAGCTGCGCAACGTGGTGGAGATGGCGGGCATGGTCGCGCACTGCGACTTCCTGGAGCAGCACACGCTCAACACGCCCGACGGCGCGCTGCGGCCCGACATGCTCGTGCGCCTTCCCGGCGGCAAGGTGGTCGTGGTCGACTCGAAGGTCCCGCTCGAGGCCTACCTGCGCGCGCTGGAGTGCGAGGAGGACTCCGAGCGCGAGCTGCACGCCGCCCAGCACGCGCGCCAGACCCGCGACCACGTGACCCGGCTCGCCTCCAAGGGCTACCAGCGACAGCTCGACGCCACGCCCGAGTTCGTGGTGATGTTCCTGCCCTCCGACGGGATCTACCAGGCGGCGCTCGCCGCCGACCCGTCGCTGATCGAGTACGGCGTCTCACAGCACGTGCTGATCGCCACGCCCACCACGCTGATCGGGCTGCTGTGGGCGGTCCACTACGGCTGGCGCCAGGAGCTGATCGCCGAGTCCGCGCGCGAGATCGCCGAGTCCGCACGCGAGCTCCACCGCCGACTCGGGCGCTTCATCGAACCGTTCGCGAAGGCGGGCCGCCAGCTCGACTCGGCGGTCTCCGCCTACAACGAGGCGGTGGGCTCGTTCGACCGCCGCGTGATGCCGCAGGTCCGGAGCATCGAGCAGGCGGGTGCGTCCTCGGACCGCGAGGTCCTCGCGCCGCCCGTGATCGAGACGGGCGCGCGCCGGATCACCGCCCAGCCGGAGCCTTCCGAGGCGCCCGGCCGCGAGGAGGGCGACGCGCGGGATGGCCGCGAGGAGCAGCTCCCGTCTCCTGCAGAGACGATCTCGGTCGCGCGGATAGCCGGCGCTCCCAAGCGACGCTGAGCAGCAGCGCGAGCGCCACCGGCACGGTCGCGGGCAGCTCGTTCACGGCGAAGAACAGCAGATCGAAGGCGAGGGCGATCGCAGCGGTGAACGCGGCCCCGCGCAGCTGCGCGCGATGCCCGAGCGCTGCGGCGAGCAGGCCGCCGAGCACCCCTGCGGCGAACAGGTCGCCGTAGCCCATCACGGCGGACCCGAACAGCGCGCTCTGCAGCCGTGGCAGGCCCGCGGCGGGATGCGCCGCGTTCAGCGCGTTGTTGGGCTTCTGCAGGAGCTCGGAGACGACCAGCGCGGTGTCCGCGAGCGCCATCGCCACTAGCCCGGCGCCCAGCCAGCGGGGCGGCGTGAGCGCCGCGAGCAGCACACCCAGCGACACGCAGCTCAGCGCGCTCAGCAGCACCGCGGCGGCCTCGCCGGCGAGCCCGCTGCGGTCGGCCCAGGCGAGCGCGAACAGCGCGAGGGTCGCCAGCGCCGCCGGCGGCCGCGCGCCGCGGGCGAGCAGGCCCAGCGCGAGCGCTGCGGGGGGCGGCACGCACACGAGCGCGAGATACGTGAGCCCTTCCGCGCTCGCCTGTTCGGCGGCGCCGGCGATCGCCACGAACGCCACCACCGAGACGGGCGGCACGAGCGCCCAGCGCCGCGAGCGCGCCCAGAGCGCAAGGCGGGCCCGCGCCGGGCGCCGGGCGCCGGGCGTGGGCGCCTCCGTGGGCGCCTCGGGGCGCGCGAGCGCGCGCGGCACGGTCACGATCGCGCCCTGCACGAGGGAGAGGATCGCGATCGAGATCCAGAAGGGCAGTTGCACGCCTTCGAACATAGACAGCGAACCGCCGGGCGGCGTCGCTCGGCGCGCGTACGATGGACGGGTGAGCGCGCCCTCGGCAAGCAAGGACACGCAGGCGGCACAGAGCGCCGAGCGGCAGACGCCGCCGATCCTGCACCTCTCCTCGGTGATGGGCAGCCCGCTGCGCGACTCCGACGGCGAGCGTCTGGGGCGCGTGCAGGACCTGATCGTGAGACTCGGCGGGGTCGGCTACCCGCCGATCACCGGGGTGCTCGTGCGCGTCGCCGGCCGCACCTCCTACCTCGGCGTCGAGCGCGTGTCGGACATCGGCGCCGACGGCGTGGTCCTGCGCAAGGCGAAGCTCGACCTCCGCCGCTTCGAGCGCCGCCCGGAGGAGGTGCTGCTCGGGCGCGACCTGCTCGATCGCCAGCTGATCAACGTCGAGGGCGCGCGGCTGGTGCGCGCGAACGAGATCGAGCTGGCGCTCGTGGCGGGGTCCTGGCGCGTGGTGGGCGTCGACACGGGCCCGCGCGGCGGGTTGCGCCGGCTGCTGCCCAAGCAGCTCGGCTCGCACATCGCGGTGGGCGAATTCCTGGACTGGGCGGAGGTGGAGCCGTTCGTCGGGCACGTCCCCACGGTGCGCCTGCGGGTGCCCCACCCGAAGCTCGCGCGGCTGCACCCCGCGCAGATCGCGGATCTGGTGGAGGCCGCCTCCCGCCGCGAGGGCGAGGAGATCATCCAGGCCGTCGGCGACGGCGACCGCGAGCTCGAGGCGGACGTGTTCGAGGAGCTCGACGACCACCACCAGCGCGAGTTCCTCGAGGACCGCCCCGATGCGCAGATCGCAGCGATCCTCGCGCGCATGGCGCCCGACGACGCCGCCGACATCGTGGGCGAGCTCGACGACGAGCGCCGTGAGCCGGTGCTCGCGCTGCTGCCCGTCAGCCATCGCGTGAAGGTGCGCGCGCTGCTCGGCTACGACCCCGCGGAGGCGGGCGGGCTGATGAGCCCCGACTTCGTGCTGCTCGCCGGGACGACCTCCGCGGGCGAGGCGATCGCGGCGGTGCAGCGCAGCGAGATCGCCGCCGAGCTGCTCGGCGCGGTCTTCGTGAGCGAGCCCGACGGGACGCTGACGGGTGCGATCGCGGTGACAGCGCTGCTGCGGATGGACTCCGCGCGGCGCCTCGCCGATGCGGTCAGGCACGAGCTGCCATGCCTTTCTCCCGACACGTCGTTCGAGGAGCTCGCACGACTGATGGCCGACTACAACCTCACCTCGATCCCCGTCGTGGACGAGGGCAGGCGGATGCTCGGCGTGGTGACCGTCGACGACGTGCTCGAGGCGATGCTCCCCCGCGGCTGGCGGCGGCGCTTCGGCCTGCTCGGCGAGGACTGAGCCCGGCGCCCGCCCTCGAATAGACTGGGCGAATGCTCACGAACGCGGCAACGCGCGATGGCGGTCCGAGTACCGTCGGTTATGCGCCGGGTCCGGTCGGCCATCGCTGGCCGGCCACGCCTGCCTGCCCGGCTTAGCCCGCGGCGCGTTCGCATATTCGCGTTCCTGGGCCTGCTGGGCCCGGGCCTGATCGCTGCCAACGCCGGCAACGACGCGGGCGGCATCGCCACCTACTCCTCCGTCGGCGCCAAATACGGCTATGGGCTGCTGTGGACGATCGTGATCGTCACGATCTCGCTCGCGATCGTGCAGCGGCTCGCCGCGCGCATGGGCGTGGTGACGGGCAAGGGGCTCGCCGAGCTCGTGCGGGAGGAGTACGGGATCCGCTGGTCGGTGCTCGCCACGAGCGCCGTGGTCGTAGCGAACCTCGGCATCTGCATCTCGGACTTCGTCGGCGCGGGCGCCGCGCTGGGCCTCGCGGGGATCCCCGCGCAGGTATCCGTTCCGATCGCTGCGCTGGGGATCTGGCTGGTGATCGTGCGCGGCTCCTACCGCTCGGCCGAGCGGATCTTCATCTGGTTCACGATCCCGTTCTTCGCCTACCCGGTCGCGGCGATCCTCGCCCACCCCCACTGGGGCGACGTGGGGCACGCGATCGTCGCGCCCAAGCTGCACTCCGGCTCGACCTACCTCGTGCTGCTGATCGCCACGATCGGCACCACGATCACCCCGTACATGCAGCTGTACCTGCAGTCCGCCGTGGTCGAGCGCGGCGTGCGCGAGGACCAGCTCGGACGCGAGGAGGGCGAGGCGGTCTCCGGCGCGGCCTTCGCCAACCTGATCGCCGCGTTCGTGATCATCGCGACGGGCGCCACGCTGTTCACCCACGGCGTCCACGAAATCGGCTCCGCAGCCGACGCGGCGCGCGCGCTGAACCCCTTCGCCGGGCAGTTCGCCGAGACGCTGTTCGGCGTGGGACTGCTCGGCGCGAGCCTGCTCGCCGCGGCGATCCTGCCGATCGCGACCTCCTACGTGGTGGCGGAGTCGCTCGGCTACGAGAAGGGCATCGGGCGCCGGCGCGAGGAGGCACCCGTGTTCGTCGGGCTGATCACCGCGATGATCGTGATCTCGGCGATCGTGGCCGTGATCCCCGGGCTGCCGGTGATCTCGCTGCTCGTTGGGGTGCAGGTCGTCAACGGCGTGCTGCTGCCGATAAACCTGTTCTTCATCTGGCGCCTGTCGCGCTCGCGAGCGGTGATGGGAGGGCGGGCGAGCCGCGGCCCGCTCGACCTCGCAGCGGGGGCGACGGTGCTGCTGCTGTCCGGGCTGTCGATCGCGCTCGTGCTCGTGACCGTCGTGGGCGTCTAGGCCGCCGAGGCTGGTGCGCGGCGCTTCGCGGGCCTGCCGCTCCGGGCGTGCGGCCGCGGGCGCACGAGCAGCGACGCGCCAATCGCGCCGCCGAGGTCGCCGAGCGCCGCCACCTCGACCTCGGGCGGGCGGTCGTCGGCGAACAGGTGCGGCTGCATCGCCGCTGCGATCCGCTTCGCAACCGGCTCGCCCATCCGCACGCCCAGGCCGCCGCCGAGGATCACCGCCTCGACGTCGAGCAGGTTGACCGCCGAGGCGGCTGCCGCCGCGATCGCCTGCACTGCGCGCTCGATCATGTGCTCGGCTAGCTCGTCGCCGTGCTCCAGCGCGCGCGCCCAGATGCCGCTCGTCAGCCGGTCGCGGCCGTGCTTGTCCATCAGCTTGAACAGGTCCGTCTTGCGGCCCTTCTCCACGAGCTTGCGCACGTGCGCTTCCATCGCGCCGCGTCCCGCGTAGGCCTCCATGCAGCCCCGCCGTCCGCACGTGCAGCGCGCCCCGTCGAGCTCGACCACCATGTGGCCGATCTCGCCCGCGCCGCCGCGCCCGAGCCAGCGCTCGCCGTCGAACACCACACCGCCGCCCACCCCCGTCCCCCAGAAGACCCCCAGCATCGACGCGTAACGGCGGCCCGCACCGAGGCGCACCTCCGCCTCGAGCGCGACCCCCACGTCGTTGCCGATCCGCACGGGCACGCCGAGCGCGCGCTGCAGGTGGTCGGCGAGCGCGAACGTGCCGTCCCAGCCGGGCAGGTTGCGCGCGCTCGTGACGCTGCCGTCGCGCACCACGCCCGGCGAGCCCGCACCCACCCCGACGAGCTCGAGCACCTCGACCCCGGCGACGTGCGCGGCGTCGCGCATCGCGGCCTCCATCTCGCGCGCGACGTGCTCGGGCCCGCCGCTCGTGGGCGTCTTGCGGCGTGCGCTCCCCAGCACCTTGTTGCGGGCGCTGACCACGAGCGCCTGGATCTTCGTGCCGCCGAGATCGATCCCGCCGTACGCGCTCATCCGCGCTGATGATCGCAGACGCGGTGGCTGCGTCTCACACGAGGATCCACCCCGCCGCGGGGCTTCTGGATCCCTCTCGGCGCTCGGGCCGTCAGACTCTGCTCGGTCCCGGGATCGGACCGCGGGGAACCCCGTCTCGGTTCGAGTCGAAAGCGAAGGAGCAGATGCCCTCAACACGCACCCCCAGAACGGCCGCGAGCGCGGCGTTGGTCGCGGTGGTCCTCGCGCTCCTGCTGGCGGCGTGCGGCGGCGCCTCGAGCAAGACCACCGGCACCCGGTCGGTCCGGGCCCCGGCGGGCACCGCGGTCCCCGGACGGGCGCCCGGCGCGTTCGGAGCGCTGCTGGAGAAGCTCCGCGGATGCGTGCAGAGGAACGGGATCCAGCTGCCCGCGGGCGAGTCGGGCGCGGGTCTCGCCGCCCTGCTCCGCGGCGGGCCGCAGCACGCGCTGCCGAAGGGCGTGACCCGAGCCGAGTACGAAGGGGTTCTGAAAAAGTGCGGCGGGCTCCCGCTGCTGCGTGGCGGCACGCGCGGGTTCGGTCGCGTCCAGAGCCCCAAAGTCCAGGAAGGGCTGAGGAACTTCGCCGCGTGCATGCGCGCGGAAGGCATCAAGGTTGGCACGCCCAACACCAGCGGCAACGGCCCGATCCTCGACACGCAGGGCCTGGACAGGAACAGCGCGAAGTTCCGTGCGGCCTCGCGCCACTGCGCGAGCAAGCTGCAGTTCGCGTTCCGCCGTGCGCCGGGGGCGCCCGGCGGCTAGGCGCTCAGCGGCCCTTGGGTTTCGGGTCGGGGATCGCCGCGGAGGTCGGCTTGTGCGCGACCTTCGGCGCGGGGAGCGCTGCGACGCGCTGGATCAGCTGTTCCCACTGGGAGGCGCTGAGCGAGGGCACCGCGACGGCCGGTGCGCCTGCGACCTTGCCGGACTTCGCCGAGTGCGCCGAGGAGCCCGCGGCTGCGGGCGCGAGCACGGCGGGGGCGAACTCGAGCCGGATCCGGTTCCAGTAGCCGCGCGCGGAGTGCGTGCTCGCCGCGCCGGGGTAGCGCATCAGGCTCGAGATCGACTGGGGCTGAAATTCGGCGGGCAGCGTGAGCAGCGTGCGGATCGCGAGATCGGTGACCGAGCCGGCGCCCTGGTGGCCCGCGATCGGCGTGCCGTTGATCGCGGAGATCTCGACCGCGTTGCCGCGGAACGCCGCCGACACGGCGCCGGTGTGCGTGACGGGGCTCTGCCCGCAGTGCAGCGCCGTGACCGTGGGGCGCAGGCCCGTGCGCGAGAGGAACGCGAGCACCGCCAGGACCCGCCGGTTGACAGCGCCGGAGGCGATGTCGTGGCGGCCACATGCGTACACGGTGATGCCCGGGTCCGAGAGGACCGTGCGCTGCAGCTCGGCCTTCGAGAGCAGGAACACGTCGGATGCGGTGGCGCCGAGCAGCGCGTCTTCGGCGCGCGCGCCCTGGGGCTTCAGCGCGCTCTGCAGCTGCGCCCAGTTGGCGAGCACGGTCCCGGGGTCGATCGTGCCGGCGTCACCCGCGGGCCGGATCGCGAAGCGCAGATGCCCCGCACGGTGGCTCGAGTCCGTCGTGACGGTCCCGAGCACGGTGCCCGCGGAGACCACCGCGCCCTTCTTCAGCGGATGGCGGTGGGCGACCTTCGCCAGCCGTGCGCTCGACGCCCGGTGGACCTTCGCCGCCGCAACCGCGTCGGGGTTGCCGGGGTGCGCGAACAGGCGCACCTTGCCGGCCACGGGGCCTTCGGGGGTTTCGACCGACGCGCTCCCCTGGCCTGCGGTGTGGTGGCGCTTCGCGGGCCTGCGCACCTGAAGCGTCACCGGTGCCTGGGCGCCCGCGCTCGCCGCGCTCGAGGGCGCGGGATCGTGGTGGGCGGCAACTTCCACGAGCGGCGTGAGCTTGCGTGCCTGGCTCTTCGGCAGCGCGTAGGTGGGCGCGATGCTTCCGAGACCCGCGTAGGTGAACACGTCGCCGTACACGTCGCGCAGCATCACGTAGCGGCCGAGCCTGCGCGAGGCGCCGATCTGCGTGACGCGTCCGCTCTGGACAGCGACCACACGCGCCCCGGGGACGGTGGTGAGGGCGTCGAAGCGCGTGGGCGCGGCGGGCGCTCTGGCCGCCGCCGCGATCGCGGGGGCGAGCGCGGCGCTGGCGCCCGGAGCCTGCTGGGTCGCGGTCCCGGCCGTCCCGGCGGCTTCGGTCGCGGGGGTGGCGCCCGCGGTGGCGCTCTGCGTGGCGGCGCGCGGACTCGCCGGCACGGGCAGCGGGACCCACGCCACGTGGTGCCCGCTCACCGGCAGACGACCGTCGACGAGCCCCGTCAAGGTCGCGATCACCGACCGCGGGTAGGTCGAGATCAGCTTCGCGCGGAGCAGCACCGAGTCGACGTATTCCTGCGAGTGGTTGTAGGCGAGGATCGCCGCCTCGAGGTTGCTCGCAGCGCCTGCCGCGCGCAGGTAGCGCGCGGCGGCGAAGATCGCGTCGACGGGGTTGTACGGGTCCGCGTAGCCCGCGTCGAGCGCGTCCACGCCGTACTGCAGCCACGTGGCGGGCATGAACTGCATCCAGCCGACCGCCCCCGCGCTCGACACCGACAGGTCGGTGCCGTAGTCGGTCTCGATTTCGTTCACCGCCGCGAGGATCTGCCAGGGCACGCCGTACTGGGTCGCAGCAGCCTTGTAGATCGGCAGCAGGAACAGCGGGATCCGGTAGAAGCCGAGCGCCTGGACGGACGCGGCGGAGCTCGCGAGGGCATTCGCCTGCGCCGCGATCAGCTGCGGTGAGAGCGCGACGTTGTTGGCGCCCTGGTTCTTGTTCTTGTTCTTGTTCTGTGCGCCCACCTGCCGGCCGGTCTTGGTTTCGGTCTTCGACGCGGAGGGCGCGCTCGCCGACATCCGCTGGTGGCGGCGGAGCACGATCGAGGGCGCAACGGTCGGCGCGGCGGGGGTGGTCGTGGGTCCGGTGGGCGCCGGGGCGGCGGCCGCCGGCGCGGTGGCAGCCGGCGTGGTCGCCGCGGGGGTCGTCGCCGCGGGGGTCGTCCCCGTGGGCGTGGTGGCCGTCGGGGTGGTGCTCGTCGGCGTCGTCGTCGTGGTGCTCGTCGGCGGCGGCGTTTCCGATTCGGTCGTGCCGGTGGTGGTCGTGCCTTCGGTCGCGGGCTGCGCCCCTCCGGCGCCGTAGGCGAGCTCTGTGGCCGGAGCGCCGAGGCTCGCAGCGGTGAGCCCCCCGCCCGCGAGCGCGGCCAGGACTGCGCGCAGGGCGCGCGCGCGTGCGGCGCTCATCGGCGGCATTCGGTGGTGCTCGTCATGTCGGGGGTGATCCCATTTCGTCGTGGTCGGCAGCATGCCCACAAACGCGGGATACGCCCACCGGAAGTCATATCGGCAGACAAACAAGAATCCGTAAAGGATTCGTAATCACGCCAGCAAGCGCGTCGGACGCCTGTCCGTGACGCCCTGAGAACAGGGAAGGTAACCGCATTTCCGGAGGAATGTCGCATTTGGACGGTTCGGCCAGATGCGGGCCTGTTCCTCCCCTTCGCGCGCGTCATCCCCGCTCCTTCAGCGTCCATGCGGGCGAGACGCTACCCTCCTGCGCATGGAAACGGTGCTGTCGACCCTCCAGGTCGTGATCTCGGTGATCGTGGTGTTCCTGGTGCTGATGCACTCGGGCAAGGACTCGGGGCTGTCGGGCGCGTTCGGTGTCGGCAGCGGCCAGGGTCCCCTCGGCGGCGGCTCGATGGTCGAGCGCAACCTGAATCGCTGGACGATCTTCTTCGCGGTCCTGTTCTTCGTGAACGCGATCATCCTGCTGAAGCGCCCCTGGGCCTGAGGACTCAGGCGCTCCGCCCCGCTTCGGCTTCGGCGCGCTCGATCCGGTCGAGGATCTCGATCGCCTCCGCGCGCAGTCCCGCGTCGACCGCTTCGTAGTCCTCGCGCGAGAGCTTGCCCGTGCGGTAGTCGAGCTCGGCGTCGCGGATCTCCTGGTACTTCGCCTCGCGCGCCGCCGCGAGGTCGGCGGCGAGCGGAGCCTGCGGCACCTGCTCGTCGTGCTCCGGGACTGCTGGCCGCCTGCGCAGCGGCGCGCTCACGATCGCGACGACGATCGCCAGCAACGCGAGGATCAGCACGAACACCACGACGTTCACCTGCGCTCCCGCGCGTGTCGCTCAGGCGCGTGCGAGCGCGCGCTCGGCGCGGGCGCGCGCACGCGCGGCGACACGGCGGCGTGCGGTGCTCGGCACGGGCCACACCGCGATCAGGCCGCCGCCGAACACGATCAGCCCGCCGATCCAGATCCACATCACCAGCGGCGAGACGATGAAGTGGAACTGCGCCGTGGGCGAGCTCTTCAGGTAGACGCGCGCGAGGTAGCCGAGCGCGACGAGCGTGGCTTCGCCGGTGAGGTTGGCGTTGCCCGCCCTGATGATCCGTTGCAGTGCGGGCGCTTCGATGTTGGGCGCGATCGCGCTCCACACGTCGCGCGTGACCCCGCCGTCCATGCTCACGTGGCTCACCGGCTGCCCGCCGATCAGGCTCCCGACCGTGCCCTGCGTGGGGTCCTGGGAGGCGTAGAAGCCCTCGCTGGGCTGCAGGGTGGCGACGTGGCGCCCGTTCTTCGTGACGTCGACTTCGGCGCCGAGCGCGAGCGTCGAGCCCGTGTGCGCGCGGTCGTACTGCGGCGTCACCGATGCGGTCGGGCGCACGTAGCGCACGGTGTAGGCCCCCACCCGCGTCGACTGGCCGGGCGAGAGCGACGGCTCGGAGGCGTGCTGGAAGGAGGAGGACGCGGCGACGCCGATGAACAGCACCGCCATCCCCACGTGCACGACATAGCCGCCGTAGCGGCGGCGGTTGCGCCTCACCAGCGCGAGCAGCGCACGCGGCGCGGACTCGTCCGCGATCGCGCGGCGCACCCGCGTGCCGCGCACGAACTCCTGCGCCACGCTGCCGAGCACGAACGCCGCGCAGCAGAACATCGCGAGGGCGAAGGGCTTGCGATCGACGCCCACCGCCAGCAGCACGACGAGCGCGGTCGCCGCCGCGCCGAGCGGCGCGAGGAAGTTGCGCCGCGCGTTCGCGAGCGTCGCCCGGCGCCATGCGATCACCGGCCCGATCCCGCTCAGCAGCACGAGCACGAGCGCCAGCGGCACCGTGTAGCGGTCGAACCACGGCGGGCCCACGGACGATTCCTGCCCGGTGAGGGCCTCGGAGATGAGCGGGAAGTACGTGCCCCAGAAGATCACGAAGCAGAGGCCCACGAGCACGAGGTTGTTGGCGATGAACATCGACTCGCGCGAGAGCAGCGAGTCGAGCCGGTGCTCGGAGCGCAGCATGTCGCGGCGCGAGACGACCAGGTAGATCGAGCCCGCGATCAGGATCCCGATCAGCGTGACGAACGGGACGCCGAGCGTCGCTCCCCCGAACGCGTGGATCGAGTTGAGCACGCCGCTGCGCACGAGGAACGTGCCCATCACCGCGAGCGTGCCGGTGGCGAGCACGAGGCTCACGTTCCACACCTTCAGCATCCCGCGTTTCTCCTGGATCATCAGCGAGTGCAGGAACGCGGTGCCGGTGAGCCACGGCATCAGCGACGCGTTCTCGACGGCGTCCCAGCCCCAGTAGCCCCCCCACCCGAGCTCGGAGTAGGACCAGCGAGCGCCGAGCAGGATGCCCACGCCGAGGAACAGCCACGCCGCGAAGGCGAAGCGCCGGATCGCTTTGATCCAGTCGGCGTCCACGCGCCGCGCGAGCAGCGCGCCGACGCCGAACGCGAACGGGATCGTGCACAGCGTGTACCCCGAGTACAGCATCGGGGGGTGGATCATCATCGTGGGGAACCGCAGCAGCGGGTCGAGCCCCACGCCTTCCGCGGGTGCCGGGTGCGTGGTCGCGAACGGGTTGGCGTAGAAGATCATCAGGCCCACGAAGAAGCCGCCGAACCCGAGCAGCACCGCCGTGGCGTACGCGGCCACGTCGCGCATCCGCTTGCGCGTGAGGAACAGCGCGAGGCTCGACCACAGCGACAGCAGCCAGGCCCACAGCAGCAGGGAGCCTTCCTGCGAGGACCACACGGCGGCCGCCTTGTAGAAGCCCGGGGTGGTGCGGCTGGAGGTGTCCGCGACGGTGTTGAAGGCGAAGTCGCTGCGCAGGAACGCGAGCTCGAGCACGGCGAAGGCCACGGTGAGGATCGCGGCGAGCGCGTACACCGCGCGGCGGCCCGATTCGCTGAACTCCACGCGCCCGCTGCGCACGCCGTAGAGCGACGCGCCGATCCCGTACGCGCACACCCCGAGCGCGAGCAGCAGGCACGCGAAGCCGAGGCTCGCCATCGGGCTAGCCCGCGCGCAGCGCCGGGAGCTGCTGGCCGGTCACGAGCTCTGGTTCTCGCCGGCCGGGGCCGTCTTGTACTTGGATGGGCACTTCGTGATCAGCGAGTTGCGTTCCCCCACGTATGCCGACCCCTGCTTCTGCACGGTCACGATCACCTCGCGCCCTTCCCGGAACGGATCGGGCACCGTCCCGGTGTAGGAGAGCGGGATCGTCGTCCCGCCCGCCCGGTCCTGCACGCTGAAGTGCAGGATCTCGCCCGCGCGGTGGACGGACCCGCGCGCCACGGTGCCGGTGACCTGGTAGCTGCGTCCCGGCTGGGCCTGGCGCACGAGCTGGGTCGGCGACAGGGCGGGGCTGGCCGCGCTGAAGCTCGTGTAGATCAGCGCGCTGGCCAGAATCACCGCCGCGCTGAGGGCCACGACGAGGCGCACGGTTCGCTTGCGTGCGGGGGTCATCCGCCCCCAAGTATCTCAGACTCGCGTGTGCCCCCCGCCGGTGTCGCGACGCCCGAGAACACCGGCTCGGAGGCCCTGGACTAGAACATGCGAGGAAAACAAAGGTGCATCACGAAACCTTTTGGCGTGCGTGACGTTGTAGGAGGTAGACGACGATGACCGGCAACCTCCTCCACCCCCTTCGCACGCCCCGCCGGATCGGCAGAGCGGCCCGCCGCCGCGAGGACCGCCGCCACGCGGCCCGCCACGGCGCCCAGTCGGCCGCGTCGCGGGCGCACGTGCCCGCGACGCACGTGCCGCAGCTCGACGCCGCCGTCGAGCGCGTCCGCCGCGCGGGCGGGCCGATCGACCACGCCTCCTACGACTGCGAGTGCGGGTACCGGTTCAGCGCGTCGGTCTCCACGACGGTCAGCTGCCCGCACTGCGGGATCGACCAGGCCTGGTAGCGATCAGCCGCCCGGCATCCGGCCGGACGGCGCCTCGGACGGGCGCCGGCGCTCGCCGAGCTTCCCGTTGAGACCGTCCACGGCGCGCGCGAACTCGCGCTGCGTGGGTGGGGCGTGCGTACGCAGCTCTTCGGGGCCGAGGTTCGCGGCTTCCGCGGTCAGCGCCAGCACCAGCGGGTTGTGGTTGTCCTTGCGCCAGGACAGCGAGATCGAGAAGGGCTCCGCGTCCTCGATCGGGACCGCGACGACCCCCCGGAGGATCTCCTGGAGCACCCGCGCGTCGGCCGCCGGGTAGACGCCGACTGCCCGCCGCGAGGCGAGCATCAGCAGCATCTCGGCGGGGTTCAGCGCCCGGTCGGTGGTGAGCGCACACGCGGGCGCCCCGCGAACGTCGTCGAGCGTGTGGAAGCCCGCCCATTCGGCCTGGACGGAGTCGTGGTAGCCGATGAACGTCTCCTCCAGGAGGTCCGCGACGTGCAGCTGCTCGCGGCCCGCGAGGCGGTGGCCCTCGGGCACCACCGCAGCGCGCGGCTCGCTTCGGACCAACTGGTGCCCCACCTGCTTGTCGGCTTCGGGCACGTGCGCGAGCGCCACGTCGACGTCCGCCAGCCATGCCGCCGTGGGTCCGCTCGGGAACGGGAGTTCGCAGTAGCTGACGTCGACGTCGGGGTGCGCGCCGGCGAACGACGCGAACAGCAGCGGCGAGCTGACGGTCGGCGGCGGTCCGATGTAGCCGACCTCCAGCGACCCGGTGGCGGCGCGCGCGAGCGACTGCGCGGTGGCGGCCGCGTCGATGTTCGCCGCGCGCGCCACGCGGGCCTTCGCCAGGAAGATCTCGCCCGCGGCGGTCAGCGAGACACCGCGCGCGTGGCGCTGCAGCAGCTCGATCCCCAGTTCGCCCTCGAGCTGGGAGATCGCCTGCGAGAGCGCGGGTTGGGCGATGTGCAGCCGCCGCGCCGCGCGCGTCATCTGACCCTCTTCGGCGACGGTCACGAAGTACTCGAGCTGGCCCCGCTTGAACGACATCTCTCGATCCTCAGCGGCGTCCGCGGATTGTCCAGATGTTCATAGGTCAGGCTCCCGATCCTGGCCCGGACGCGGCCTCCCGCGCGCGATCAGAGGCGTTTATACCAGGAAGGAAAACTCGTATTGGACTATTTCGCCGGGGTGGCCGAGACTCAAACCTCTCGTTGACGAAACCGAAACGAACACGACCCCGAAGGTTCGATGCTCCTGCTTCTGATCGCTTCCGGATGGCTCGCACTGGTTGTTCTCGCGCTGTCGCTCTGCGTGGCCGCGGGACGCGCCGAGCGCGACGCCGGCTCCCCGGGCAGGGAAGCCCGAGAAGCGGACTCGATCCAACCACTTGTCGTCATCCGCATCCCGGGGGACAAAGCGGATGCCGCCCACGGGGCGCGAGGACATCTTCCCTCGAGTGTCCTCGCGCCTCCGGCGGGCGTCAGCTGATGTGAAAGCCCGAGATCGCTCGGGCGATCACGAGCTGCTGGATCTCCGCGGTGCCCTCGAAGATGTCGTAGATCTTCGCGTCGCGGTGCCAGCGCTCGACGGGGTACTCGCGGGTGTAGCCGTTGCCGCCGAGGATCTGGATCGCGCGCTCGGTGACCCACACGGCGACCTCGCCGGCCTTGAGCTTGCTCATCGAGCCCTCGGCGTTGTCGAATTTGTGGGCGTTGCGGCCCATCCAGGAGGCGCGCCACACGAGTAGGCGGGCTGCGTCGATCTCGAGCTTCATCCGCGCGAGCGTGAACGCCACCGCCTGGTTCTCGACGATCTTGCGGCCGAACTGCTCGCGCTCCTTGGAGTAGGCGAGGGCGTACTCATAGGCGGCGCGCGCGATCCCGAGCGCCTGTGCGCCCACCGTGGGGCGAGAGGCCTCGAACGTCTGCATCGCGGCCTGCGACTTGCCTTTCTTGCCCTCGCGCACGCGTGCGAGGCGTTCGTCGAGCTTCTCCTTGCCGCCCAGCACATTCTCCGCGGGGACCCGGCAGTCGTCCAGGTACACGTCCGCGGTGTGCGAGGCGCGCAGGCCGTGCTTGGAGACCTTCGCACCCTGCGAGATGCCCTTGTTCTCGCTCATCGGGATCACGAAGGCGGCGTGGCCTTTGGACCCGAGCTCGGGGTCCACGGTTGCGATCACGACGTGGACGTCGGCGATCCCGCCGTTCGTCGCCCACGCCTTCTGGCCGTTGATCACCCACTCGTTGGTGGCCTCGTCGAACTTGGCGCGCGTGCGCACGTTTGAGACGTCCGAGCCCGCGTTCGGCTCCGAGGCGCAGAACGCCGCCACCTTGACGTCGTCGGGCGTGCCGAAGCAGCGCGGGATCCATTCGCCGATCTGCTCGCCCGAGCCCTGGCCGAAGATCGCTGCCACCGCGAGCGCGGTGCCCATGATCGACATGCCGATGCCCGCGTCGCCCCAGAACAGCTCCTCGTTGACGATCGGGAGCGTGAGGCCGGTGGGGTCGGCGAAGAACTGCGCGAGGCCTTCGAACCCGTAGAGCCCGATCTTGGCGGCCTCCTCGATGATCGGCCAGGGCGTCTTCTCCTTCTCGTCCCACTCGTGGGCGGCGGGACGGATCACGTCGGCCGCGAACCCGTGCACCCAGTCGCGGATGTCCTTCTGGTCCTGGGTGAGCGCGAGCGAGAACGAGGCCTCTTGGCCGGCGGACTCGGAGATCGCCGCAACCGCCGCATCCGCGGCTTCGGCGGTGGGAGTTGCATCACTCGACGGGACGGCTGCGGGCGAGACTGACATCAGTTGCGATCTCCTTGGCGATCGGGCGTTTCGAGCCTGGGCGTTCGCGCCGCGGCACCGGTGCGGCGGCGTCGCTGCGCCCGACTTACAGAGTACCCCATCACGCGTCCCGCTGTGTGACATGTGTCCGTTCTGCGTCCAATGCAGGGACACAATTGTGTGTTCGTGTCAACCGAGGCCTCCGGGCAGAGGGCGATACGGTCAGCGCGCCTCCCACGCCTCCTCGGCGCGGGTGAGCGCGAGCACCTCGGGCGGCAGCGAGCCCGACGCCACGTCCGCCACCGTGACGTGCTCGAGCACGTTGCGGAGGTTGGCCCGGAGTGCGATCCAGACCTGCTTGAGGCTCTCCGCCGAGCCCATGTACTCGATCTCCTCCGGGGGCTGGCCGCGAACGCCCACCAGCGGCCCCTCGACCGCGCGGATCACATGCGCGAGGTCGAGCTCCTCCGCGGGCTTCGCCAGCCAGTAGCCGCCTTCGGGTCCGCGCTGGCTGCGCACGACGCCCGAGGAGCGCAGCTGGGTGAGGATGTTCTCGAGGAACGAGACCGGGATTCCCTGGGCCGTGGCCACCGACTCGACCTTGCGGGGTTCCTTCTGGCTGCTGTTCGCCAGCTCGACCACGGCGCGCACGGCGTAGTCGGCCTTGGCGGTGACGTGCATCGGCGGATTCTCGCCTATTCGCCGGCCGGCCGCCGCGTGCGGGCGAATTAGGGCTCCCTAAACCGTGTGATACGTTGGCGCTGTATCCCGACTCCGCAGATCGGATTTAGCCGTTGAGCATTCCCCGCTCCCTCCTCTCCGTCGCGCTCGCGTTCTCGTGCGTGCTGCTGCTGGTGGCCTGCGGCGCCTCCTCCTCCTCGGGTCCGCACTCGATAACCCTCTACAGCGGCCAGCACGAACAGACCACCACGCTGCTGGTGCACGCCTTCGAACGCGCCACGCGGATCAGGGTGCACGTACGCTCCGGCGACGAGGCCGAGCTGGGCGACCAGATCGCCGAGGAGGGGGGCGCCTCGCCGGCGGACGTGTTCTACACCGAGAACACGCCGATCCTCGAATACCTGCGCGAGCGCGGGCTGCTCGCGCAGGTGGACGCCTCCACCCTGGCCTCGGTGCCGCGCAGGTACAGCTCCGCGGAGGGCGACTGGGTGGGTGTCTCCGCACGCGTCTCGGCGCTGGTCTACAACACGTCGAGGCTGCAGCCGGGTGAGCTCCCCGGCTCGATCCTCGAACTCGCGCAGCCGCGGTGGAAGGGCAGGGTCGCCTTCGCCCCTGCCGAGACGGACTTCCAGCCGCTCGTGACCTCGATCGCCAAGCTCGAGGGCACGGCGACCGCCGAACGGTGGCTGAAGGGGCTCGCTGCGAACGCCACCACCTACCCCGACAACGAGACGGCGGTCACCCAGGTGAACGACGGCCAGAGCGAGGTGGCGCCGATCAACCACTACTACTGGTACCGCCTGCGCGCGGAGCTCGGCGCGGCCGGAACCCATTCCGCCCTGCACTACTTCGACCACGGCGACGCCGGCGAGCTGGTCAACGTCTCCGGCGCAGCGGTGCTCGCGTCGAGCCCGGCGAAGCCCGCGGCGCAGCGCTTCCTGGCGTTCCTCGTGAGCGCCGAGGGGCAGCGCCTGCTGGCACACAGCCACAGCTACGAGTACCCGCTGCGCCCGGGCGCGCCGCTCCCCGCCGGGCTTCGATCCCTGTCCTCGATCAGCCCCGCAGCGCTCACCCCCGCCCAACTCGGCGACGGGCGCGCGGCGCTCGCGCTCGAGCAGAAGCTCGGGCTTCTCTAGGGGCGGCGATGAGCACTGCCGCAGCGCATCCGCGGCCGGCGCAGCGCATCGCGCACGCCCGCTCGGGATGGCGCCGCTGGCCGCTGGCGAGCGGTACGGGCGCGGCGATCGCCACGGGGCTCGTGCTGCTGCCGCTCGTGTTCCTGGTCGTCCAGGCGCAGCGATCGGGCTGGGGCGAAGTCGAACGCCTGCTGCTGCGCCACACGGTTGCGGTGCTGCTGTGGAACACCGTGCGCCTGGCGGCGGCATGCACCCTGCTCTGTGCGGTGCTCGGCGTCGGCGCGGCGTGGCTGGTCGAGCGGACGGCGCTGCCGCTGCGCGGGCTCTGGCGCGTGCTGCTCGTGCTGCCGCTCGGCATCCCCGACTTCGTCGTCGGCTTCGGCTGGGTCTCGCTCGATCACGGGCTGCACGGGTACTGGGCGGCGGTGATGGTGATGACGCTGTCGCTCTACCCGCTCGTCTACCTGCCCGTGGCGACCGCGCTGGCGAGCGGGGACGCATCCCTGGAGGAGGCGGCTCGGAGCCTCGGTACGGGCCGCTGGCGCACGTTCTGGCGCGTGACGATGCGCCAGGTGCGCCCGGCGGTGCTCGGCGGGTGCCTGCTCGTGACGCTCGCGCTGCTGGCCGAGTACGGCGCGTTCGAGATCACGCAGTACCGCACGTTCACGGTGGAGATCTTCACCGAGTTCCGGCTCGGGTTCGACGCGGTCGGGGCGTGCGTGCTGTCGCTCGTGCTGGTCGCGATCGGACTCGTGGTGCTCGCGGGCGAGCTGACGCTCACCGGTGTGCGCGGCCAGCGCAGCGGTCCGGGCGTGGCGCGGCCGATCGCGCGGATCGGGCTCGGCCGCATGACGGCGCCCGTGCTGATCGCGCTCGCGACGCTGGCGGGGGTCGCGCTGGGGGTGCCCGTGTACGCGCTCTGCTACTGGATGATCCGCGGCGGGTCGACCACCCTGCCGTCGGCGTCGATCGTGGGCGCGCTCGGGCACACGGCCGAGTTCAGCGCGGCCGCGGCGGCGGCCGCCACCGCGCTGTCGATCCCCCTCGCGGCGCTGTCGGTGCGCAGGCGCGGGCGCGTGACGCTGTTGCTGGAGCGCTTCGCGTTCGTCCCGATGGCGCTCCCCGGCCTCGTCGTGGCGCTCGGCCTCGTCTCGTTCACGGTGCGCTACGCGATCTCGCTCTACCAGAGCACGCTCGAGCTGGTGGTCGCATACGCGATCCTGTTCCTCCCGCTTGCGCTGGTGGCGGTGCGGGCCGCGATGGGGCAGGCGCCGGCGAGCCTGGAGGAGGTGGGACGCTCGCTCGGGTGCGGCCCGCTGACGGCGTGGCGCAGGGTGACGCTGCCGCTGATCGCGCCGGGGTTGCGCGCGGCGTTCGCGCTCGTGTTCATCTCCTCGGCGACCGAGCTGACCGCCACGCTGCTGCTGCGCCCGACGGGCGTGGACACGCTCGCGACCCAGTTCTGGACGTACTCGACCAACTTCGCCTACGGGGCGGCTGCGCCCTACGCTGCGTTGATGGTGGCGATCTCGGCGGTTCCCGCGTACCTGCTCAGCCGGCGGATGACCGCCGGCGCGCGCCGGGGTTCGCTGCGATGAGCCGGCTGGAGGTCAACGGGCTCGTGAAGGGCTACGGCCGCCGCGAGGTGCTGCGCGGCGTGGACCTCGACGTGCCGGCGGGATCGCTCACCGCTGTCCTGGGTCTGTCCGGCTGCGGCAAGACGACCCTGCTGCGGGTGATCGCGGGGTTCGAGCGCGCGGAAGCGGGGAGCGTGTCGCTCGGAGGCCGGACCCTCGACGACGGCAGCACATACGTGCCGCCGGAGCGGCGCGGAATCGGCTACGTGCCCCAGGAGGGCGCGCTCTTCCCCCACCTCAGCGTGCAGGACAACGTGAGCTTCGGGCTGCCCCGCGCGGAGCGCCGCGGCGAGGCGGTGCACGCGCTGTTGGAGCTCGTGGGGATCGCGCCGCTCGCGCGCCGCCTGCCCCACCAGCTCTCCGGCGGCGAGCAGCAGCGCGTGGCGCTCGCGCGGGCGCTCGCCCGCTCGCCCTCGGCACTGCTGCTCGACGAGCCGTTCTCCTCGCTCGATGCGGGACTGCGCGCGAGCCTGCGCGAGGAGGTGCACCTGCTGCTGCGCTCGCAGGGCGTCACGACCGTGCTCGTCACCCACGACCAGGAGGAGGCGCTCTCCATGGCGGACGTCGTGGCGGTGCTGCGTGACGGCGTGGTGGTCCAGCAGGGCGAGCCCGCGGCGCTGTACCAGCGGCCCAGCGACGAGCTGCTCGCGCGCTTTTTGGGAGCGGTGAACGTGCTCCCCGCGAGCTTCAGCGCCGGCTCGGCGATGACGGCACTCGGCCCGCTGCAGCTGCACGACAGCGAAGTCCCCGAGCGGGGCAGCGGCAGTGTGATCGTGCGACCCGAGCAGCTCGAGGTGCGCGCCCGCGCCAGCGAGGAGGCGGACCCCGGCGAGGGCGTCGCGGGCCGAGTGCAGCAGTGCCGCTACTACGGCCACGATGCCCTGCTCGAGATCCTCCCCGAGGACGGCATCGGCATCGACCCCCTGCTCGCGCGCGTGCTCGGCGAGAGCGCGCTTCCCGCCGGCACCGCGGTGACCGTCGCGGCGCGCGGGCCGGTCAGCGTGCTCGGCTGAGCGGCGGCGGCATGCGCAGCGTGCGCACGCGGACGCTCCGGGCCCGCGCAGAGGCTCGTGTCCGCGCAGGCGCCTGGGCGCGTGTGCGCGGGGGCGCGTGCGAAACTTGGCGGCGCGTGTCCGGCCACAGCATCAAGCGATGAGCCGCCGCTGGAACTGGGACTTCGAGGACGACCCGGGCGGCGGGCAGGGTCGGCCGCGGCCTCCGAGGACGACCCTGCCCGCGCCGCCGGTGCCCGCGCCCTCGTCCGCGTCGGCGCCGCCGAGCCCGCGCGAGGCCCAGGTGCGGCGGCGGCGCCTGGGCGCGGGCATCGTGCTGGTCGCGCTGGTCGTGCTGCTCGCGGTGGTGCTGTCGAGCTCGGGCGGCCACGCGGGCGCGAGCCAGCCGCGGGCGCGCGCGCGGGCCCTCGTGCCGCCGCCGAAGCTGCCCGAATCCGACGAGGCACAGGCCGCGCGCGCGGCGGTGCCGTCCGTGCTCGCGTACACGCCGTTCGTGCGCGAGGGGAGCGGGAGCTCCCGCGACGTGGCGCTCACCTTCGACGACGGGCCGGGCCCGTACACGCCGGGTGTGCTCGACGTGCTCGAGCGCCTGCACGCCCGCGCCACGTTCTTCGCGATCGGGCGGATGCTGCGCTACTTCGGCGCTTCGACCGAACGCGAGATCCGCGACGGCGACGTGATCGGCGACCACACCGAGAACCACCCGATGCTGGCGCGGCTCTCCGCCCACGACCAGCGCGAAGAGCTCTTCGAAGCGATCGCGCGGATCGAATTCCTCGGCGCGCCGCGGGCGAACCTGTTCCGCCCGCCCTACGGCTCGTTCAACGCCGCCACGTTCCGCCTCCTGCACGCGCTCGGGCTGCTGATGGTCCTGTGGTCGGTGGATACGAACGACTACACCCAGCCGGGGGTGAGCGTGATCGTCGAACGAGCGCTCGCAGGGGCGCACCCGGGCGCGATCATCCTGATGCACGACGGCGGCGGCAACAGGGAACAGACGATCGCTGCGCTGCCGGCGATCGTCCGCGGCCTGCGCGCGCGGCACCTGAACGTCGTGACGGTGCCGCAGCTGCTCGCCGACGAACCCCCGCGCGCGGGTCAGCCGTTGCCGACGAGCCTCGCGGGCGACTAGCGCGCGATACCCTCAACGGGGCGCGCACGCCTCGCAGGCGCCGCGCAGCACGATCTCGTGCTCGGAGATGCGCGCCGGCATGCGCTCCGACAGGCGGCGGATCGCGCGCTCGAGGCCCTCGTCGCTGAACGGCTGCAGGCGACCGCAGCGCTCGCAGACGAGGTGGTGGTGGTGACCGGGTCCCTCGAGCGCGGGCTCGAAGCGCACGCTTCCCTGACCGACTTCGACGCGTGCGAGCAGACCCGCGCCCTCGAGCTCCTCGATCACGCGGTACACGCTCGCGCGCGAGACCTTGCGCGAGCGCCCGCGCAGTTCGTGCTCGATCTCTGCGGCCGACAGGGCGCAGCTCTGCTCGCCGAGCAGCTCCACGATCGCGCTGCGCGCGCCGCCGCGCCGGTACCCCGCTGCGGCGAGCGCCTGCGCGGCGCGCTCGCTCCAGCCCGAGCGCTCGTGTGAGCTCTCCACGCTCCGGATTCTAGGACGCGGGGGCGCCCGCACGATCAGCGTCCGGGGGCGCCGGCCAGCGCCGCGAGGAGGGCTTGCAGCTGGTCGGACTGCCATTGCTGGAAGGTGTCGCCCGCCGGGTCGAGCGTCTCGGTGACCGGGACGACGGGAATGCCGTGTTCGGCGGCGAGCGCGTTCACGCGCTCCACGTCGGGGGTGACGTTCTGGCGGTTGAACACCCACACGCGGATCTCGCGCCGCGCTGCCTGCTCGTCGACCGCGCGCTTGTCGGCGGCGCTCACGTCGGTCCCCTCCGCGATCGACCTGGCGAACGAGGGGGGGGTGAGCAGGCGCAGGTGCAGCGATTCGCCGAGGCCCTGGAAGATGCTCTCGCTGTAGCCCACGGAAACGCCCGCGTAGCGCTCGGCGATCTGCGCGCGCAGGCGGTCGTAGCGTGCGAGCGAGGCCGTTTCGAAGCGTGCCCGTCGAGCGGTGAAGAAGCTTGCGTCGGCAGGGTCCAGGCGCGCGTAGGCGCCAGCGATCCTCCGCACCACCGCGATCACGTCGGCGGGGTAGTACCAGCGGTGCGGGTTCGAGCCCGCGGAGAGCTTCAGCGCGCTGCCGACGTCGATCACCGAGCGCTCCGGGGAGGGGCTCGCATCGAGCATCCGGGAGGCCCATTCGTCGTATCCGGAGCCGTTGACTATCACGAGGTTCGCGCCCGCGATCGCGCGCGCGTCCGCCGAGCTCGGCGAGTAGCTGTGCGGATCGGTGCCGGGGTCGGTGATCACGCTGTGCACGCTCGCCCGCCCGCCCGCCAGTTGCGCAGCGATGCTCCCCCAGAAGTTCTCCGCCGCAACCACGGTGAACGCGGGCCCCCCGCCTCCCTCCCGCACCGGCGCCGGGCCGCTGCGATCGCACGCGGCCAGCGAAGCCGCGAGCAGGATCCCGGCGGCCGCCGCGGCGATGCGCGTGGGGGTCCTTCTCGGCACCCAGCCAGCCTAGCAACCAAACGAGACTCAGTCTCATCAGTCGCCCCGGGCGAGCGACCCCGGGAGTATGCTCACGCGGCCATGCGCGCCGATCGCGGAAACGGGCCCGGTGGACGTCGAGGAACGCCGCGCGCGGCGTGAGCTGCGCCGTCGCGAGCGGCGACGCAGGCGCGCCGGGGCGCTCGCGCTCCTGATCGCCGCGATCGCGGCCGTGGTCGTCGCCGTGGCGGTCGCGAGCGGCGGTTCCTCGCACGGCCCCACCCGGCACCGGGTGAGCACGACCGCAGGGAAGGGAGCAGCTCGCGCGCGGCCGGCGCCCGGCACCGCCGGCACGTCCGCGGGGCCACCGGGACCGCCCGGCCGCGAGGCCGTCCCGATCCTGATGTACCACGTGATCGCATCGCCGCCCGCGGGGGCGCCGTTCCCGGGCCTGTACGTGGCGCCCGAGGAGTTCGCCGCCCAGATGCAGGCCCTCAAGGACGCCGGCTGGACGGCGGTGACGATGGACCAGGTGCGCGCGAACTGGACGCGCGGGACCCGGCTGCCGGCTGGCAAACCGATCGTGCTCAGCTTCGACAACGGCTACAACTCGCAGTACACCCAGGCGCTGCCGGTCCTCAGACGCCTCGGCTGGGTCGGGGTGGAGAACATCCAGCTGAGCGGGTTGCCGCCCTCGCAGGGCGGCCTCGGGGAAGACCAGGTCCGAGGCCTGATCGCCGCGGGCTGGGAGCTCGACACGCAGGGGTTCAGCCACGCGGACCTCATCAAGCTCGATCCCGAACAGCTCCACTACCAGGTGGCGGTGGCGCGCGAAACCCTCCAGCACCGCTTCCACGTGCCGGTGAACTGGTTCTGCTACCCCTCCGGCCACTACGACGACACGGTCGTCAGCGAGGTGCGCGCGGCCGGCTATCTCGGATCGACCACCGTCGTGCCCGGGTGGGCGCAACCCCACGGCGACCCCTACAGGATGCCGCGGCTGCGGGTGCTCGGCGGCACCGAACCGCAGGCGCTGCTGTCGCTGCTCGCCGGGATCAGAGGCGATCCGCCCGCGCCGGGCTCCTACTCGGGCGCCTGAGCAGCCCTTCGCCGGCCGCGATGGGTGCATCTCGGCGAGCGGGGTACCGACACCGTCGAGCACATGCGGCGAGGTGGACAGCAGCGCACCGAAGAGCGGCCCCGCGAGGCGGTCGATCAACCCGGCGCCGACGAGCGGCCCCGCGAGGCGGTCGATCAACGCGGCGCCGAAGAACGGCCGCGCGAGGCTGGGGCGCAGCGTGGCGCTGCCCAGCGCCAGGCGCCCGCCGATCCGACCCGGCTCACCCTGGGCGGTTGGGGCGGGGTCCTGCGGCGCACGGTCGCGGAGTTCCGCCGGGACAACCTCACCAACCTCGCGGCGGCGCTCACCTACTACGGGATCCTCGCGATCTTCCCGGCGCTGCTCGCGCTCGTCTCGATCCTCGGGCTGATCGGCCACTCGGCGATCCAGCCGCTGATCGAAAACCTCGGCAAGGCCGGCCCGGGTCCGGCGCGGAGCATCGTCACGAGCGCGCTGCAGAACCTCGAGCAGAGCCGGGGGGCCGCGAGCGGGATCTTCATCGCGGGGCTCGCCGGCGCCCTGTGGTCGGCCTCCGGCTACGTGGCGGGGTTCATGTGGGCCGCTAACCGCATCTACGACGTGGAAGAGGGACGGCCGATCTGGAAGACGGTGCCGGTCCGCCTGGGGGTCACGCTGGTGACCGTCGCGCTGCTGGTCGTGTGCTGCGTCGCGGTCGTGGTGACCGGGGGCCTCGCCAGGCAGATCGGCGATGTGATCGGGGTCGGTGGGACGGCCGTCACGGTCTGGGACATCGCCAAGTGGCCCGTGCTCGTCGTGATCGTGAGCCTGATGCTCGCGATCCTCTACTGGGCCGCACCGAACGTCAAGCACCCCGGGTTCCGTTGGCTCAGCCCCGGCGGTGTGCTGGCGGTGGCCGTGTGGATCATCGCCTCCGGGGCCTTCGCCCTGTACGTGGCGAACTTCTCCTCCTACAACAAGACCTACGGCTCGCTCGCCGCGATCGTGATCTTCCTGGTGTGGCTGTGGATCACCAACGTCGCGATCCTGCTGGGCGCAGAGCTGAACGCGGAGCTCGAGCGCGGGCGCCTGATCCAGGGGGGCTTCCCCGCCGAGAAGGAGCCGTTCCTGGAGCCGCGGGACACGCGGAAGATGCAGCAGCCGCAGTGAGCTGAAGCGGCGAGCGGGTCTCGAACCCGCGACCTCAAGCTTGGGAAGCTTGCGCTCTACCAACTGAGCTATCGCCGCAGACGGCCAATCCTACGGGTTCGACGCAGCGCGGCCAAGGCGCGCCGGGGACGGCCCCGGCCGCGGCCATCTACCCTTGATGAGCCGTGAAGCGCCGTATCCTGCCGATCCTGATCACCGTCGTCGGCGCAGGCCTGATCGGCCTGCTGATCTACGGTGTCTCCCACCAGGCGGCGAGCAGATCCATCGACGAGCAGATCGGCGAGGGCCGTGAGCCGGTCGCGCCCGACGCATCGGAGGTTCTTCCCGCCCTCGGCGCGGCGGGCCACAGCTCGCTCGCGGCGCTGCGCGGCAAGGTGGTGCTGCTGAACTTCTGGGCCTCGTGGTGCGAACCGTGCCAGGTCGAGGCGCCGCTGCTGGAGAAGTGGCAGGGCAGGCTCGCCGGTCACGGGGCCACGGTGCTCGGAGTGACGTATCTCGACGCGTCGCCCGACAGCGAAGCGTTCGTGGCGCGCTATCACCTCACCTACCCCAACCTCCGCGACGACACGGGCGACTTCGCGCATGCCTACGGCACGGACAAGCTGCCCGAGAGCTTCGTGATCAACCGGGCGGGCCGGGTCGTCGCGCTCTCCCGCGGAGAGATCGACGAACGCTTCGTCGAGCGCGCGCTGGCCGTCGCGGAGAAATCGTGAGGGCCGCCTCGCGCGGGGGCGCCTCGCTCGCGCTGGCCGCGCTCGCGGCGGCGGTGCTCGCGGTCTCGCTCCCCTCGGACGCTGCGGCGAGCGCGCGCACGTCGCAGCCCGCGATCGAACGCCAGGTGATGTGCGTGACCTGCAAAATCCCGCTGAACGTCGCGGAATCCCCCCAGGCGGACCGTGAGAAGGCGTTCATCCGGGGTCTGATCGAACGCGGCGAGACCGAGAAGCAGATCAAGGACGCGCTCGTGGCGCAGTACGGGCAGACGGTGCTGGGGCTGCCGAGCGGGCACGGCTTCGACCTCACCGCCTACCTCGTACCGCTCGCGGTCGTGGTCGCGCTCGCAGCGCTGCTCGTGGTGATGCTCCCCCGCTGGCGACGGCGCGCGCCGGCCGGGGCCGCGG
>JAICYC010000021.1 GCA_025934395.1 Solirubrobacteraceae bacterium
CCAGGGCCTGCCGTTCCTCGACCTCATCCAGGAGGGCACGCTCGGCCTGGTCCGCGCCGCAGAGAAGTTCGACTACCGCAAGGGCTTCAAGTTCTCCACCTACGCCACCTGGTGGATCCGCCAGGCGATCGCCCGCGCCCTCGCCGACAAGGCGCGCACGATCCGCATCCCCGTGCACGTCGTCGAGAAGCTCAACAAGATCGGCCGAGCCGAGCGCAAGCTCGTCACCGAGCTCGGGCGCGAGCCCACCGCGGACGAGATCGCGGAGGTGACCGGCATCGACCCCGAGGAGGTCGACTCGATCAAGCGCTCCGCGCAGGCCCCAGTGTCGCTCGAGAAGCCCGTCGGCGACGAGGAGGAGTCCGAGTTCGGGCAGTTCATCGCCGACGAGCGCGCCGAGTCCCCATACGAGCGCGCCGCCGAGATCCTCACCAAGGAGGCGCTCCGCGAGGCGCTCGAGAACCTCTCCTATCGCGAACGTCGCGTGCTCGAGCTCCGCTACGGGCTCGGCGGCGAGCACCCCCGCACGCTCGACGAGGTCGGCCGCACGTTCAACGTCACCCGCGAGCGCATCCGCCAGATCGAGAACCAGTCGCTGAAGAAGCTGCAGTCGCTCGCAGAGGCGCAAAAGCTCCGCGACGTAGCCTGACCTGACGCGCGATAGCCGGCGCGAGGCTGCGTCCTCGGTCGCTTGCGTACGAAGTACGCGGCGCTCCCTGCGTCCTTGCCTCGCTTGGCTCTCGCACGTCAGGTCGCGCGTCCGCGCCGCGAGTCGTGGCCGGGACTCCCGGCGCCCGCCGGCACGACGCGTTGGGGAGACCGCCGAGGCGCGCCGCTCGGTCCACGCGTCCAGTCGCGCTAAAGCGAGCGCTGGGCGATGCCGATTCGGACTGCATGTTCGATGTGATGGCTGCGCTGCGCGAGCTCGTGGAGAAAGAGGGCTCGGATCTGCACCTGAAGGTCGACGCAAGTCCCATCTACCGCGTTCACGGCGAGCTCGCTGCTGACGGGCACGCGGATGTGCTGACGGACGCAGACACCGAGGCTGCGCTGCGCGCGCTGCTCGACGACGAGGCGAAGCTCGAAGAGTTCGCCCGCGACCGCGAGGTCGACTTCTCCTTCGAAATCCAGGGCGTGGCCCGGTTCCGCATCAACGCGTTCCGCCAGCGCGGCTCGATCTCGATGGTTTGCAGGGCGATCCCCCACCGGATCAGCTCGATCGAAGAGCTCGCCCTGCCGGACGTCGTCCGCGAACTCGCTCAGGAGGAGCGCGGGATCATCCTGCTCACCGGCACCACGGGCTCCGGGAAGTCCACGACCCTCGCCGCGATGATCGACCACATGAACAACACGATGAGCAAGCACATCGTGACGATCGAGGACCCGATCGAGTTCGTCCACGAGGACAAGCGCTCCGCGATCAACCAGCGCGAAGTGGGCATGGACACGGCGTCGTTCAAGCGCGCCCTGCGCCGCGTGCTGCGTCAGGACCCCGACGTGATCCTCGTCGGCGAGATGCGCGACGAGGAGACCGTGCAGACGGCGCTGTCCGCTGCCGAGACCGGCCACCTCGTGCTCTCGACGATCCACACGGTGGACGCGACCGAGTCGATCAACCGCATGCTCGACTTCTTCCCGCCCCACCAGCACGGCCAGGCCCGCAGCATGATCGCGGGCACGGTGCGCGGCGTGATCTCCCAGCGGCTCGTCCCCGGCGCCGACGGCGGTCGTGTGGCGGTCTGCGAGATCCTGCGGATGACCGGCCGCGTGCGCGACATGATCATGGACCCCTCGCAGACGGGCAAACTCGTCGAGGTGATCACCTCGGGCGCCTACTACGGCATGCAGACCTTCGACCAGGCCCTGTTCGGCCACGTCAAGGCGGGCCGCGTCACGTTCGAGGACGCGATGCGCGTCGCCTCGAGCCCGCACGACTTCAAGCTCCTCATGCAGGCCGACGGGCGCCGCGGCACCACGATGGAGGACGTCGCGCAGGCGGAGTCCAGCCGCGAACAGAGCTCCTCCAGCCCGTCGCTGAACGCAGCCTGACCGAGCAGCGCCCGGCGTCCGCCGCCAGAGCCTCGCCGGTCCGGGATATCGCCATCTGCACGCCGTCCCGGCGCGGTAGACCGAGCGGCGGCCTCCTCCGGCCCGGCTGCGCCTAGGCTCCGGCCATGCGGCTTCTTCGCCACGTGATCCGCGCGGTCCGCGCAGTGGCAACGGACACGCGCATTCCCCGGCCCCTGCGCTGGGCTGCTGCGCTGGGGCTGCTTCCGATCCCCGGCCCGTTCGACGAGGCTGTGCTGCTCCTCGTCGCCGTACCTCTCTGCGTGTTCTACAGGCAGCCCCTCGCAGAGGCGTGGCGAGCGACCGCGACGGGCCCTGCCGAATGACGCCCCCCGACGGCCCGCAGACGCGGCGCCTGCGCATCCCAGAAGGGTGATCGAGGCGGCCTGGCGTCACTTCATTTGGTAAAGTAATGATTGAGATGGCGACTGACGAGACGTGTCCGGTCTGCGCTACCGCCGAAATCGTGTGCGGGAAGTGGACGCTGCTGGTGATCCGGGACCTCGCCGAGGGCCGTGCGCGCTTCTGCGAGCTGGAACGCTCGCTGTCCGGCATCAGCCCGCGCACGCTCTCGCTGCGCCTGCGTGCCCTGGAGGAGGAGGGGATCGTGGCGCGGCACACGTTCCCGGAGGTTCCTCCACGCGTCGAGTACGCGCTCACCGAGAAGGGCCGCGCGCTCGTGCCGATCATCGACGACATGCGCTCCTACGGCGAAGAGTGGCTCGCCGCTGAGTGCGTGGACCGCTCCGCACGCAGCAACACGCTCGCCGCGGCCTAGCCCGCGTCCACGCCGGCCTGAAACCTCGGCTGCGCGCGCAGGATCGTTCCGCTGCGCCGCGAACGTGGATCGGACCGTGCAGTCGATCCACCTTGAGAGTGCGCTCGTTGAGTTCCTGGAGGAGGCCGCTGCGATGCTGCATGCGGACGTGGCCGCGGGCAGCGAGGTGCCGTTCGAGGTGGAGACGACCGGGTCGCGGGCGGGTGGCGGGCGCCCCGCGCTCTACTGCTACCGCCCTCTGACCGCCGATTACATCGCCGAGCGCCAGCCTGCGCTGCAACGACTGGAGAGCCACGACCGCGCGATCGAGCAGCTGCTCGGGTTCGACGGGCTCGACCGGTACCTGCTGGCAGCCGGGGTGGACACCGGGCGCGCGAGCCGACCGGCGCGTGCACGGATGGCGCTGCGGGCGCTGCTCGCCGAGGCCTGTGCGGACCAGAGCGACTTCGAGCTGCGCCCCGAGCGGGTGCGCGCTGCGGTGGCGCGCCTGGAGGCCTCAGCGGATGCGGATGCAGGCGGGGTGACGCTGATCGCCACGCTCCACGGCCTGACGATCTCCTCCGAGCAGATCCAGCTCACGGGCGGCCTGTCGATCGCGCACCCGTCCGCGTTCGCGGGCCTCCCCGAAACGGCACGCGCCGCCTCCGACGGCGCCGCCGAGCACCTCCTGGCGGTGCTGGGCTCGCAGGACGTCGAGCCCGCGCATGCGATCGCGCAGGGCTGCGCCGTGATGCGGGACCTCGTGCGCGCCCTCCGGCTGTTCGGCGACGGACGCGTCGCGATCGGCGCGCTCGCGTGGGTTCGCGTGGGCACCGGATCGTGGACCCCGATACCGCTCGGGGCGAATGGGCGGCCCCACGGGGTGCTGCTCGTCATGCCCGAGCAGGAGGACGAGCTGCGCGCGTTCTGCAACCTCGTCTCGCGCCGCGCGCCGATCGACAACGAGATCGCGTGGGCGCTCCGCCGCTACGAGCTCGGCTGCGACCGCAGCGACCCGCTCGAGGCGCTCACTGACCACCTGGTCGCGCTGCGCGTGCTGCTGGAGCCGGAGGGGCCGCACAGCGCGATGCTCCCCGGCAGGCTCGCCGCGCTCTGCGCCACGCCCGAGGACTGCGTAGCCCTCACCGAGCGAGCGCTCGCGGCGATCGCCCTCGAGCGCGCCGCGATCGCCGGCAGGGCTGCGAGCGGCCCCGGCAACATTGCGCTCGCAGGCGAGATCGCCGACCATCTCCGCGCGCTCCTGCGCGACGTGATCTGCGGACACCTCGAGCCCGACCTGGTCACGCTCGCCGACGAGATCCTGCTCGAACGCGTCGAGCCCGCACCGGAAGCGGAGCCCGCGCAGTCCGCCCCTGCGCCCACCCGGGCCCGCGGGCATGCGGGCCCGCGCTTCACCCGCGGAGCGTCAACCGAGCAGGTGCTCGGCGACCCGCGAGAGGCCGAGGAGATCCTGGACCTCTTCGTCTAGGTGCGGCACCACGATCGGACTGAGCTCGCCGATCGCGTCGGCCAGCTCGCGCACGGTCCGCTCGTCGCGCTGCACGAGCGTGTCGAAATCGGCGAGGTTCGCCGCCACGCGCGCGCCGAGCCGCCCGCCGAGCGCGTCCGAGAGCAGCGCGTCCGCGTCCTTCAGGGAGCGGCCGCCCAGTCCGTCCGCGTGTACGCGGTTGACGATCAGGCGCGCCCCCCGCATCTTCGCCTGCGCCAGGCGCCGGGCCAGGAACCGCGCCTCTTCGGCGGGCTCCGGCTCGGGCGAGCTCACGATCAGGAAGCTCGTCTCCGGCGCCCGAAGGAGCGCCTGGACACCGCGCGTGCGCTCGCCGAAGCCGTCGATCACGCCCGAGAGCGAGCGGAAGAACGTCGACAGGTCCGCGAGCATGTCGACCCCCGTCACGCGCGCGAAGATCGCGAACACCAGCGCGGTGCCGCGGCCGAACAGGCGCGCGGTGAGCCCGCCCGGCGCCAGGAACACCTGCAGTGCGCGGCCCTCCAGGAAGCCCAGCAGGCGCGTGGGCGCGTTGAGGAAGTCCAGCGCGTTGCGCGAGGGCGGCGTGTCGAGCACGATCACGTCGAAGTCGTGCTCTTCGTAGAGCTCGTAGAGCTTCGCGATCGCGCTCAGCTCGTGCGACCCCGCCACCGCCGTCGACAGCTCCCGGTACACCCGGTTGGCGAGGATCTCCTCGCGCGAGCGCTCGTCGGGCGCGAGCCGCGCGACGATCTCGTCGAACGTCCGCTTCGCATCGAGCATCATCGCCCACAGCTCCCCCTTGCAGCTGACGCCCTGCGCGCGCAGCTGTGCCGGCGCGATCCGCTGCGGCTGGCTGGAGAGCTCATCCATCCCGAGCGCCGCCGCCAGACGCCGCGCGGGATCGATCGTCACCACCGCCACGCGGCGGCCTTCACGGGCGAGCCCCAGCGCGAGCGCGGCTGACGTGGTGGTCTTGCCCACGCCGCCCGCCCCCACGCACACGACCACCCGCTTGTCGGCCAGTTGCGCACGCAGTGACGCGCTGTCGCTCGCGGCGCTGCGGGGCATCCGAGGATCGTAGTGGCGTGCAGGAATCGTCCGGAGCCGTGCGAATACCCACCGGACGGCTTTCCTGCAACCGACTCATCGGAGCCACCGTGGACGGCAAGGCCAAGGTCATCGCGTTCGCCAACCAGAAGGGCGGGGTGGCCAAGACGACAACGACGCTCAACCTCGCCGCGGCCTTCGCGGAGGAGGGCCACCGCGTGCTGTGCGTGGACATGGACCCGCAGGGCAACCTGACCATGTCGCAGGGCATCGACCCCGACACGCTCGAACGCTCGATGTACGACGTGCTCGTGCACAAGGTGTCGATCCGCGAGGTGATCCGCCGCCGCGAGATCGACGTCGCGTGCGCCTCGATCGACCTGGCGGGCGCCGAGATCGCGATGTCGACGATGATCGGCCGCGAGCGAACGCTGCAGAAGGCGTTCGAGGCGATCCTCGACGACTACGACTTCATCTGCATCGACACCCCGCCGAGCCTCGGCCTGCTGACGATCAACGCCCTCACCGCCGCCAACAAGGTGATCGTCCCCGTGCAGTGCGAGTATCTCTCGATGCGCGGGCTGATCCAGCTGCAGAACACCCTCGCGATGATCCGGGAAAACCTCAATCCGGACGTCGACATCGAGGGTATCCTCCCCACGTTGGTCGACACGCGCACGATCCACGCCAAGGAGGCGATCGAGATCCTCGAGGAAAACTTCGGCGACCGCGTGTTCGCGTCCCGAATCCGCAAGACCGTCCGCTTCGCCGAGGCGCCCGTGAAGGGGATGTCGGTGCTCAAGTACGAGCCCGACGGGGTTGCGGCACAGTCCTACCGCCAACTCGCGCAGGAGGTATTGAGCCATGGACAACGCTAAGCGCGCGAGCATGCGCGAAGGCCCGCTCGCGGCGCTCTTCCGCAAGACCGAAGAGGACGAGCAGGGCGGCGAGGCCGCCTCCGCGCCCGAGCAACCGCCGCGCAAGGCACGCGCGAAGACCCCCGCCCCGCCCGCGCATCCGCGCGAGACGGGCCTCCCGCACCCTGCGCTGCGGGCCGAGGAGCAGGAGCTGCTCGCCGACGAGCCGCACGTGCCATCACCGCGCGAGCGCCTGCGCCACGCGTTCTCCTCCGAGATCCCCGAGAACCTGATGGACCGGAACGCGCCCGCCCCGCGCGAACCGCGTGAGATGTCGCTCGACCGGTACGCCGCGGAGCTGCGCGCAGACCGTCCCGCGCCCGAGCCCGGCCAGCCCGTGATCCGCGTCGTGGGCGTCGGCGGCGGCGGCGTGAACGCCGTCAACCGCATGGTCGAGGCCGAGGTCGAGGGGATCGAGTTCCTCGCCGTCAACACCGACGTGCAGTCGCTGCAGCAGTCCACCGCCGACATCACGCTGCACATCGGCGCCGAGCTCACACGCGGGCTCGGATCGGGCTCCGACGCGAACGTCGGGC
This sequence comes from Solirubrobacteraceae bacterium, assembly GCA_025934395.1. Lineage (GTDB taxonomy): Bacteria > Actinomycetota > Thermoleophilia > Solirubrobacterales > Solirubrobacteraceae > Palsa-744. The sequence continues at coordinate 6,814 of JAICYC010000021.1, forward strand.
GCCAGGCCGCGATGGAAGACTACGACCGGATGAAGGCCCTGCTGAAGGGGTCCGACATGATCTTCATCACCGCCGGCGCTGGCGGCGGCACCGGCACCGGCGCCGCCCCGATCGTTGCGCGCATCGCGCGCGAAGTGGGGGCGCTCACCGTCGCGATCGTCACGAAGCCGTTCGGCTTCGAGGGCAGCCGTCGCAGCGGGCAGGCCGAGCATGGCGTCGCCGCGCTCGCCGACGAGGTCGACACGCTGATCGTCGTCCCCAACAACCGCCTGCTCGACGTGCTCGACAAGCAGACCGCGATGGTGGAGGCGTTCCGCGTCGCCGACGACGTGCTGCGCCAGGGCGTCCAGGGGATCTCCGACCTCGTCACGCTCCCCGGCCTCATCAACCTCGACTTCGCCGACGTGCGCACGATCATGAGCTCCGCCGGAGCTGCGCTCCTCGGGATCGGCATGGGCGTGGGCGAGAACCGCGCCACCGAGGCTGCCATGCAGGCCGTCTCCTCGCCGCTGCTCGAAACCTCGATGGACGGCGCGCGCTCGATCCTGCTCTCGATCACCGGCGGCGAGAACCTCTCCCTGTGGGAGGTCAACGAGGCCGCCAAGTCCGTGTCCGCTGCAGCCCATCCCGACGCCAACATCATCTTCGGCGCGATGGTCGACGAGAAGCTCGACGACCAGGTATGGGTGACCGTCGTCGCCACCGGCTACGGCGACGAGGGCCGGCGCAAGAGCGTCGAGCGCTACCGCGAGCCCGCCGGCGAGGTGCGCGTGCAGCGAACCAGCGCCACGACAAGCGGCGGCGGTGAGCGTGTCGGGCGGCGCAGCCGCGCGCTGGACGACCTGGACATCCCAGAGTTCATCCCTGACGCGCGATAGCCGGCGCGAGGCTGCGTCCTCGGTCGCTTGCGTACGAAGTACGCGGCGCGTTCCTGCCTGTGCCCAGTGATGGGTACGTCCTTGCCTCGCTTGGCTCTCGCACGTCAGGACGCGCGAGCCGGGCGGGCGCGAGGCGGCGTCCTCGGCCGACGCCGGATAATCGCCGCATGTGTGAGCGATCGGTCGGCCATGCCCCAACGGGGGCTCCTCGTGGCTGAAGGCAGCCGCGGCGTGGTCGCGGCGGGTCACCCGCTCAGCGCGCAGGCGGGTGCGCGCGTGCTTCGCGAGGGGGGCAACGCGATCGATGCGGCGATCGCGGCGATGCTCACGTCGTTCGTCGCCGAGCCGCTGCTGACGGGGCTCGGCGCGGGTGGCTACATGCTCGTGGCGGGCGCGGGTCGCGAGCCCGCGCTGCTGGACTTCTTCGTGGAGGCGCCCACGCGCCTCGGGGACGGCTCGGAGGCGGAGCTGCACGCGATCGACGTGTCGTTCGGGGATGCGGCGCAGGTGTTCCAGGTGGGCCCCGCGTCGTGTGGCGTGTACGGCACCCCCGCGGGCGTGTGCGAGGCGGCACGCCGCTGGGGCTCGATCCCGCTGCCCGAGCTCGCAGCGCCGGCGGCGGCGCTGGCGCGCGAAGGGGTTCCGCTCAACCACGCGCAGGCGTACGTGGCGCAGATCCTCGCCGACGTGCTCACCTCCACGCGCGAGGTCGCTGCGCTGTGGGCGCCGGACGGCCGCGTGCTGCGCGAGGGCGAGGTGCTGCGCGACCCTGACCTCGCCGACGCGCTGGACCTGCTGGGCGCGGAGGGCGCTGCGCCGTTCTACTCGGGCGCGATCGGGGCGGCGATCGTGGCGTGGCTGTCCGAGCGCGGATCCTCGCTCTGCGGGGATGACCTCGGTGCCTACCGCGCCGTGGGCCGGGAGCCCGTGCGGGTTGCCTATCGGGACCGCGAGGTCCTCACGAACCCGCCGCCGTCGGCGGGTGGCACGCTGCTCGCCTACGCCCTCGGGCTGCTGAACCGAACCGGCTCGCCGCCGCCGCTCGGCGAGATCGTCGGCGCGATGGCCGCCGCGCAGACGGAGCGGACCGCGGAGTTCGTGGAAAGCCTCGACCAGCCGAGGTTCCTGCAGGGGTTCCTGTCCTCGCGGCTCGGCTCCACCACGCACATCTCCGTGCTCGACGCCGACGGCTGCGCGTGCAGCGCCACCTGCACCAACGGCGAGGGCTCCGGCGTGGTCGTGCCCGGCACGGGGATCCATCTCAACAACGTGATGGGGGAGGCCGACCTGAACCCGCTCGGCTGGCATCGCCACCCGCGAGGACGGCGGATGCCGAGCATGATGGCGCCCACGGTGGTGATGCGCGACGGCGAGGTTGAGCTGGTGCTCGGCAGCGCGGGGTCCAACCGCATCCGCTCCGCGTTGCTGCAGACGATCGTGTCGGTGGTCGACCGGGGGATGGGCGCACGCGAGGCGGTCGAAGCGCCGCGCGTGCACTTCGAGGACGGAACCGTGTTCGGCGAGCCCGGGATCGATCTCACGCAGCTCGCGGACGACCTGCACACGGTGCCCTTCCACGAGCGCAACCTGTTCTTCGGCGGGGTCCAGGCCGCGCTCAGCCGCGACGGGCGCTTCAGCGGCGCCGGCGACCCGCGGCGCGGCGGAGCGGCGGTGAGCGCGTGAGGCGCGCGGTGCGGCTCCCGGCGACGCCGCTCGTCCGCGCGCCGCTGGCCGTGCGCGCGGCACTGCTCCTGGCCGCCACGCTGCTGCTCGGGGGATGCGGCGGGGTGCGCGCGGCTGATCTGTTCCTCGTCACGCGCACCGGACCCTCGCCGGGGCAGCGCCTGGAGCTGCTCGTCAACGAAGAAGGCGGCGTGACGTGCAACGGCGGCGCCGTGCACAAACTCGACGACGCCCAGATCGTGCGGGCGCGGGGGATCCAGGAAGACCTCCACGACCCAGCGAGCAGATCGATGCGCCTGCCGGCGCGGGCGGGGTCGGTGTTCGCCTACAGCGTGCGCGACGAAAACGGCACGGTCACGTTCGCGGACAACTCGGCGGGGCAGCCGCACGTGCTGCGCCAGCTCGCGCTGTTCGTGCTGCAGACCGCGCAGCAGGCCTGCGGCCTGCCGCAGTAGCTGCTGCGCCTACTCCTCGTCTTCGGCGGGAGTGCTCAGCGCCATCTGCTCGGCGATCCGGATGAGGCCGATCAGCGCGTGCGGGCGCATCTCGCTGCTGCGCATCGCCACCTCCGAGCCGTGCGGGCCGATCACCTCGACGATCGTGCACACGTCGCCGATCTCGCAGTCGTTGCCGAACCGCATTTCGAGCGCTTCCATCTGGGCAGCTACGACGTGACCGATCTTGGTTGCGTCGAGCGTCATCCTTGCCTCCATCCCGTTCCCTTTCCCGCGTCCGTTTCTCCATCGACTGAACGTGGGTCGCGTGCCGGGTTTTTCAGGCGGGCGCGGAGGAGCTAGGCAAAGCTAGGCAAACCTCACCTTGCCGTTCGAGCGGGCGCGCGCCTGCGCACGCTCGAGCAGCGAGATCCGTTCGATCGCCGACTCCAGCAGCACCGCCAGACGGCGCATCCGCTCGCTCTCGGAGCGCAGCTCGAGCAGCTCCTGCTTGGCGTCGGTGTCGAACTCGACCGTCGCCGCCATGCGGTAGGCGCTCATCTCGTCGAGCTCGTCCTGGGCGATCTCGCGGTCGGTCGCCTGACGCACGAGCTCGCGGTAGAGCTCGCGCGCGGCGCGAGCCGCCTCCGGCTCGGACTCGGGCTCGTCGTCGTGGAGGAACTCGATCACGCCCGCGGGGAACGGCAGGCTGTCCTGGCGTTCGTGCAGCAGGAACGGCCGCTGGCCGCGGACGAGGATGTTCATGCGCCCGTCCTCGGTCCGCTCGAGCACCTGCTCGATCTCGCACGAGCAGCCGATCGGCTTGAGCTCCTCGTCGGAGAGCCACAGGATCCCGAACGAGCGCTCGAGCGTGCCCGGCGCCCCCGTGAGGCAGTGCTCGATCATTCGCCGGTAGCGGTCCTCGAAGATGTGCAGCGGAACGCCCTCACTCGGCAACGCAACGATCCCGAGCGGGAACAGCGGGTAGCCGCTGTGCTTGTCCTCGCTCACTGGGCAAGTGTAAGAGCGCGCGCCGGTCGCGGCAGCCGCGGTCGCTCAGGCGGGCTTCTGCGCCGCGATCATCAGGTTGTAGAAGATCGCAGCCGGCAAGCGTGACTCGAGCAGCCGCCGGTCGAGCTGCTGGAGCATCAGGTAGCCCCGGTAGGCGTACATCTTCCATGCCCACGGCACCTCTTCGGGGTCCGCGGTCGCCTCGAGCGTGCGGTTGGTCCAGCCGAACCAGTTCGCGAGCAGCTCCTCGCCGCTGACGCGAACCGAGCGAAAGCCCGCGGCCCGCGCCAATCGCGCGAGCTCCGACGGCGCGAACGCGTGCACGTCCACGACGCCCTCGAGCGCTTCGTCGTCGTCGTCGCTGCTGTGCGCCCGCGCAGCGCTCGCGCGCAGCGCCGCCCGCCACAGCGGCGCGATCGTCCGTGCGAACCGCTTCGGCACGGTCGCCAGGCGGTCGCCGTAGCGCGAGGGCTCGCCCGCGAACAGCAGCGTGCCGCCGGGCGCGAGCACGCGCGCGAACTCCGAGAAGGCGAGCTCGAGGTGGGGGATGTGGTGCAGCACCGCGTGCCCGAGCACGAGGTCGAAGCTCCCATCGGCGAACGGCAGGCGCTCGGCGTCGGCGGGCGTGGTCGTCACCTCCAGCCCGAGGCGCGAGGCGTTCTCCGTGAGCGTGCTGAGCATCCCCGGCGAGATGTCGCTGCATGTGGCCTCGCCGATCAGGCCCGCCTGCATCAGGTTGAGCGTGAAGTAGCCCGTCCCCGAGCCGATCTCCAGCGAGCGCTCGAAGCGTGGCGGCTCCCCGCGCAGCGCCTTGCGCACCTTCGTGGTGACCTGCTCCTGGCCCATCGCGCCGAAGTCGATGCCCCACTTGGAGTCGTAGTGGACCGCCGCCACGTCGTGGTAGCGCGCGTTGGCGTCGCGGATCTGCTCTGCGCTGATGGCTGGCGCCACGGGCCGCACCATATACTCGCGCCCCCGAGCGCGCCCCCAGGCGAGCGCGCGGGGATCCAGCCGTGACCGACACCCTCTACGTCCAGCGCGACCAGCCGAGCGGGGTGCCCCCGCTGGAGCTCACCGGCGAGCGCACGCTGCCGGACGTCCCGGCCGAGAACTACTGGTACCGCCGACACCTGGTCGTCTACGAGTGGATCGCCCAGCGCGTGCGGGGCATGCGGGTGATCGACATGGCATGCGGGGAGGGCTACGGCTCCGCGGTGCTCGCGCGCACCGCCGCGAGCGTGGTGGGCGTGGACGCCAACCCGGAGGCGCACGAGCACGCGCGGCTGCGCTACCGCGCCTCGAACCTCCGTTACGAGCGCGCTCTTGTTGAAACCTACGGCGAGCCCGCCGACAGCGTGGTGTTCCTGCAGACGATCGAGCACGTCCAGGACGCGGGCGCGGTGCTCGGCCACTTCCGCAAGCTGCTGGAGGGCGCGGGGACCGTGTTCGTCTCCACGCCCAACGTCCTCACGCTCGCTCCCGAGGGAGCGGAGCGCTCGGACAACCCGTGGCACGTGCACGAGTACCGCCACCGCGAGTTCGAGGAGCTGTGCGCGAGGAGCTTCGCGCGGGTCGAGATGTACGGGCTGTTCCACGCGCGCAAGCTGCGCGTGCACGAGCTCGCGCTGCGCGCAGGCTGGGACGCGATCCACAGCCGGCTGTCGCTCACAGGCGCCTTCTACGACCGCTTCACGCCGGCGATCAGCACGTCCGACTTCGTGCTGCGCCCCGCCGCGCGCGCCAACATGGACGCGGCGCTCGACTTCCTCGCCGTATGCCGTCCGTGAGCGGCCGCGACCGCGGCGCGCTGGCGATCGTCCTCCACACCCACATGCCCTACGTCGAGGGCTTCGGCACCTGGCCGTTCGGCGAGGAGTGGCTGTGGGAGGCGATCGCATGCTGCTACCTGCCGCTGCTCGCGCTGCTCGACGAGGGTGCGCCGCTGACGCTGTCGCTCACGCCGGTGCTGTGCGACCAGCTCGAGGTGGAGGGGATCGGCGAGCGGTTCGCAGCGTTCGTGCGAGATGTGCGCCGCGCCACCCACGCCGACGACGCGGCGGGGCTGCGCGAGGGCGGGCACGGGCGCCTAGCCGCCGAGCTAGATCGCGCCGCGGCGGACTACGAGCACGCGCTGGAGAGGGTGCAGGACCTCGGCGGCGACCTGCTCGGCGCGCTCGCGCCGCACGCGCAGTGGACGTCGGCGGCAACGCACGCGGTGCTGCCGCTGCTGGCCTCCGAGGCGTGCCTGCGGCTGCAGCTGCGCACCGGGATCGAGTCGCACCGGCGCCGCTTCGGCGATTGGGGCGGCGGTTTCTGGCTGCCGGAGTGCGGATACGAGCCCGCGCTCGCGCACGGCCTCGCCGACGCCGGTGTGCGCGCGGCCTGCGTGGAGCTGACCGGACGCGAGCCGCTCGGCTCGAGCGCGCACCTCGCACCCCTGCGCGACGAGTCGGGCGTCACGCTCGTGCCGATCGACCGCGCGACGATGTCGCTCGTGTGGAGCGACGGGGGCTATCCCGCAGCGGGCGCCTACCGCGACTACCACCACCACACCGTCCATCACCACAACCCGTGGGCGAACTCGGGCGAGGCCTACGACCACGCCGCTGCGCTGGCGCTCGCGCGCGAGCACGCAGCGGACTTCGTCGCACGCACGCGCACGCGGCTCGCCGACGCGCAGGGCAGCGGAGCGGGTGCGCTGCCCGGCGGAGGCCTCGTGGTGTGCGCGCTCGACACCGAGCTGCTCGGCCACTGGTGGTACGAGGGCGGGGAATGGCTGCGCGCGGTGGTGCGCGAGTGCGAGGAGCAGGGCCTCGCGCTGGTGCGGCTCGACGACGCGCTCGCGGAGATCGAGCCGCTGCCGGCGTCCGGGCGCGAGCGTGCGCTCGCGTGGCCGCCCACCACCTGGGGCCGCGCGGGCGACCTCTCGACCTGGTCGGGGCCCGCGGTCGCCGACATGGCGTTCGCCGCGCGAGAGGACGAGCTCGCGGTGCTCGCCGCGGGCCACGCCGCCGGCGATGCGGCGGTGCGCGAGCTGCTCGCGCTGCAGGCGAGCGACTGGCCGTTCATGGTCTCCCGCGAGATCGCGGTGCCTTACGCGCGCGAGCGCTTCGCGGGCCACCGCGCCGCGCTGCAGGCGGCGCTGCACGCCGGTCCGCGGGCCGGCACGAGCGCGCTCGGCAACCTCGCCGCCGACGCGCACACGGCCACGCTGCTCGCCGCCTGAGCTACTCCCAGCGCATCTGTCGCGGTCTGTCGCGCATCCGGATCACGCGCGCGGGCACGCCGCCGAGCACGGTGTCTGCGCGAAACGAGCGCGTCACCACCGCGCTCGTACCGATCACGGAGTTGTTTCCCACCGCCGCGCCCCGCAGGATGCACGCGCCGTAGCCGATCCACACGTTGTGCCCGATCTTCACGTTGCGCTTGTAGATGCCCTGCAGACGGATCGGGCGCTCCACCTCGGTCACGCCGTGGTCGAAGTCGATCAGCATCACGCGGTCGGCGATGATGCACTCGCGTCCGATCTCGACGCGCTGGTAGGCGGAGATGGTGCACTCCTGGCCGATCACCGTCTTCGCGCCGATGCTCACCTCGCCCTCGTGGACGCGCACCTTGCAGCCGTGCCCGAGCCACGCCCAGCGGCCGATCCGCAGCGTTGCGTCCGGCCCGATCTCGAGCTGGACGCCGGGGCAGATGAAGCAGAGCCCGTCGGTCTGCAGGCGCCCGCGGAAGCGCAGCTTCAGCACGGCCAGGCGGGCGAGCAGCCGTGCGTAGCGGGTGTTGAGCATCCCGTGCGCGCTCATGAAGCGCAGCAGCGCGAGCGGGCCGCCGCGGGGGGGAGCGGGCGGCGGGCGCAGGCCGTCGCGGAAGGTCGCCTCGCGCCCCACGGTGCTCCGGTCGGTCAGCAGCTCCATCGCCGCGCAATCGTACGGGAGGCTCCCGCGCGCCCGCGCGGGCGCGTCGGCGCGGGCGCCGCAGTTCGCGAGCAGGACGGCCCGCGCGCCCTGCGATGATTGCCCGCTCGATGGCCGACCCCACCCTCGCCAAGCGCCTGCTCGACGGCGACCGCCGCGCCCTCGCGCGCGCGATCACGCTCGTTGAGAACGACCGTCCGGAGGGCTGGGAGCTGGTGCGCGAGGTCTACCCCCACACCGGCAGCGCCGAGGTGGTCGGCTTCACCGGGCCGCCCGGCGTGGGTAAGTCGACCCTGATCGGCGCGCTCACCGCCGCGCGCCGCGCCGCCGGCCGTTCGGTGGGCGTGCTGTCGATCGACCCGTCCTCGCCGTTCACCCAGGGAGCGCTGCTCGGCGACCGCATCCGCCTCACCGACCACTTCCTCGATCCGGGCGTGTTCATCCGCTCGATGGCCAACCGCGGCGCCCTCGGCGGCCTCTCGGAGGCGGCGCTCCAGGCCGCGCTGCTGCTCGATGCCGCCGGCCGCGAGGACGTGTTCGTGGAGACCGTCGGCGTCGGCCAGGCCGAGATCGACATCATCGACCACGCCGACACGATCGTGCTCGTGCTGATGCCCGGGTCGGGCGACTCGATCCAGGCGCTCAAGGCGGGCGTGATGGAGATCCCCGACGTGATCGTCATCAACAAGGCCGACCACCCGCTCACCGACACGATGGTGCGCGAGATCCGCGGCGTGCTGTCGCTGGCGAACCTCGACCGCACCCCCGAGGAGGTGCGTGGAAGCTGGCGCGTGCCGATCCTGCGCACCGAGGCGGCGCGCGGGGAGGGCATCGACGAGCTCGTCGCCGCGCTCGACCAGCACGCCGGGCACATCCGCGAGCAGGGCCAGCTCCAGGAACGCCGGCGGCGCAACCTGCGCAACGAGGTCCTCGCGATCGCCACCGCGCGCATGCGCCGCCGGCTCGAGGAGGAGCTGCGCGAGGACCCCGAGTTCAAGCGCCTGCTCGACGAGGTGGTGGAGCGCCGGCTCGATCCCGCCACCGCAGCCACGGAGCTGCTCGACCGGGAGACGACCTAGCGCGCGACCCAGCGCGCGGGAGGGCGGCCGGCTCCAGAAAGGCCGCTGATCGCGCAGTAAGCGGTCCATGCACGCGGCTCGTGAGCGCGCACGCCCGGGTCGCCGCCTATGGCGTGGGCGTGCCGGGGCGGAGCGTCACCGCGAGCGGCAGGTGATCGGAGAGCTGCACGCGCCCAGCCTCCACGCGCACCTCGCGTGCGAGCCGCTGCGCCTCACCGCATGCATGCAGCCCGAGCGCGAACAGGTGGTCGACGTCGCGCCAGGCGACGTGCTCCGCCCCGCCGGCGGGCCGGGGCTCGCGCAGGTTCAGGTCGCCGCCCAGCACCAGCGGCCCGCCGCGCGCGAACGCGAGCGCAGCAACCCACAGGCGGCGCAGCTCGTCCTCGGCGAGCGGCACGCGCGCGCTGCCGTGGTGGTTGACGACGGTCGTCCCGCACCCGAGCCGCACGAGCTGCGCCACGCGCCGCTCGGGCCAGGTGCGGAGCCGCAGCGCGGCGTGCTCGGCGATCGCCCCGCGAGTCAGCACCGCGTTCGCGCCGCCCCCGTTGGACTTGATCGCATCCGGGTGACGCTCGGCCACGAGCCGGCGCAGCGCGGGCAGGGCGTTGCGCGAGGTCAGCGCGCGCCGCTGCTCGGCATCGCAGGCGCGTGCGAGCGGCTCGGCCCACCACGGCGGCACCTCCTGCAGCAGCGCCACGTCCCACCGCCACCCGGCGAGCATCCGGGCGAACTCGTCGCTCAGGTCGCGTCCCGCGGGGGGAACCGAGCGCCCGTGGAACAGGTTCCAGGTGAGGACCGTCAGCGGCGAGCGCTCGCGCGTGCCCTCACGCTCCGAGCGCGCGCGCGATCACCATCTGCTGCACCTCGTCGGTTCCCTCGCCGATCGTGAGGATCTTCGCGTCGCGGTAGAACCGGCACACGGGGTACTCCTCGATGAAGCCGTAGCCGCCGTGGATCTGCACCGCCTCCTCGCTGCAGCGCACCGCGAGACGCCCCGTCTTGAGCTTCGCCTGCGCGGCGGTCAGCGTGAAGTTGCGCCCCGCGTCCTTCTCCAGCGCGGCCTTGTGCACCAGCAGCCGCGCCGCTGCGATCTCTGTGGCCATGTCGGCGAGCTTGCCCTGGATCGCCTGGAACTTCGAGATCGGCTTGCCGAACGCGCGGCGCTCCTTTGCGTACTTCAGCGCCTCGTCGAGCGCGCCCTGGGCGAGCCCCACGCCCATCGCCGCCACGCCGATCCGGCCGATGTCGAGGATGTGCAGGAACTGGCGGAAGCCGGCGCCCCGCGGACCGAGCAGGTTCTCCTCGGGGACCGTGCAGTGCTCGAAGGTGAGCGGGCGCGTGTCGGACGCGTTCCAGCCCATCTTGCGATAGGGCTCGCCCTGCTCGTAGCCCGGGGTGCCGTTGGGGACGAGGATGTTCGAGATCTCCTTGCCGCCGTCGGCGGCCTCTGCGCCCGTCACCGCCGTGATCGCAACGACCCCCGAGATGTCGGTGCCCGCGTTGGTGATGAACTGCTTCGCGCCGTTGATCGTCCAGGCGCCGTCGCGGAGCTCCGCGCGCGTGCGCGTGTTGCCCGCGTCAGAGCCGGCCTCGGGCTCGGTCAGCCCGAACGCTCCGAGCACCTCGCCGGAGCACAGCCGCGGGAGCCACTCGCGCTTCTGCTCCTCGCTGCCGAACAGGTAGATCGGCTGGGTGCCCAGCGACGTGTGCGCGCACAGCGTGATCGCAACGGAGGAGTCCACGCGCGTGAGCTCCTCCACGGCGAGCGCGTACGCGAGCGTGTCGCCGCCCCCGCCGCCGTACTCCTCGGGGAACGGGATCCCCATCAGGTTGAGCTCTCCGAGCTTCGCCACGATCTCGTAGGGGAACGCCTTGCGGCGGTCGAGCTCCTCGGCCACAGGCGCGACCTCCCCCTCCGCGAAGTCGCGGACCGTGCGCCGGATCAGCTCGTGGTCTGGGGAGAGCTCGAAGTCCACCGTGTCAGCCCTGCGCGGCATAGGAGCGCGCCAGCTCCACCAGCAGCCGCACGCCGTAGCCGGAGGCGCCCTTGCCCACGTACTCCCGCCCGAGCTCCCAGGCGGAGCCCGCGATGTCGAGGTGCGCCCAGGGCACCTCGCCCACGAAGTTCGACAGGAACGCGCCGCCCACGATCGTGCCCGCCTTGCGTGCCTCGGGCGCGTTGTCGAGGTCGGCGTAGGTGCCCTTGATCAGCTCGTCGTACTCGGCGTGCAGCGGCAGCCGCCACACGGTCTCTCCCGTGCGCTCGCCCGCCTGCACGAGGCGCTCGACGAGCTCGTCGTCGTTGCTCATCAGGCCCGCGTATGTGGAGCCGAGCGCGACGATCACCGCGCCCGTGAGCGTCGCGAGGTCGACGATCCGCTCCGCGCCCTCTGCGCGCGCGTGGCACAGGCAGTCCGCCAGCACCAGCCTGCCCTCGGCGTCGGTGTTGTTGATCTCGATCGTCTTGCCGTTGGACGCCGTGACGATGTCACCCGGCTTCACCGCACCCCCGCTCGGGAGGTTCTCCGTCGCCCCCACCACCGCCACGAGGCGGATCGGCAGCCGCAGGCGGGCGATCGCCGCGGTCGCGCCGATCACCGCCGCGCCGCCGGACATGTCGAACTTCATCTCCGACATCTTCGCCCCCGGCTTCAGCGAGATGCCGCCGCTGTCGAACGTCACGGCCTTGCCCACCAGCCCCAGCACCGGGCCGCGCGCTCCGGCGCCCTGCGTGCCGTCGCCCGGGGCGCCGTTCCCCGAGGCGCCGTCCCCCGACGGTCCGTCGTATCGGAGCGTGATCAGCGCCGGCTCCTGCTCGGAGCCCTGCGCGACCGCAGCGAACGCGCCCATCCCGCGCGCCACGATCTGCTCACGCCCCTCGACCTCCACCGACAGACCGTCGATCTCCTGGGCGAGCGAGCGCGCGTGCTCGGCGAGCGCGGTCGGTGTGAGGTCGTTGGCAGGCCTGTTCTGCAGATCGCGCGCGCCGTTGACCGCGTCGGCGACGAGCGCCGCGGCTGCCACCGCCTCGGCGTCCACCGACGTGCCCGCGATCACCAGCCGTTCGAGCGCCCGGGGAGGCGCGTGCTCGCCCTCGGGGCGCTCGGACTTGTTGCGCTCGTACCGGTAGTCGCGCAGGATCGTGCCCTCCACCAGGGCTCCCGGGATGGCGGCGTCCTCGCCGGGCACCAGCCAGCACAGCGTGCTCGCCGAGAGCTCGCGCGCTCGCGCGGCCACGACCGCCGCCGCCGCACGCGCGTGCTCGTGGTCGAAGTCCTCACGCGCGCCGAGCCCCACGACGATCCAGCGCGCGCCCTCCGCGTGCACCACCGCGAGCGCCCGGGGAGCGCGGCGCGCCTCGCCCGAGGCGAGCAGCTCGCCGACCTCCGCGGGCACCCCCGCGGGCGCGTCCTCGCCCTCGAACACCCCCAGCGCGAACGTGTCTGCGAGTCCCGCAGCGGGGCGCTCGGTGGTTGCGCTGACGTCCATCGCCGCCACGATATACGGCTGCGCCGTGCCTCGCGGGTCCGCGCCGGCGCCCCTGCGGCGGGGTCCGCGGCGGACGGTCCACTACCATTCTCGTCCTTCCCCGCACTGCTGCACGACCCCACAGGAGACTCCGATTCCCATGGCAAAGACCGTCATCCTCGGCGCTGCACGCACCCCGATCGGCAAGATGGGCGGCGGGCTCTCGACGGTCGACGCGACCGAGCTGGGCGCCACCGCGATCGGCGCCGCGCTCGAGCGGGCGGGCGTCGAGCCCGAGCAGGTGGAGCACGTCGTGATGGGGCAGGTGCTCCAGGCCGGCCAGGGCCAGATCCCCTCGCGACAGGCGCAGATCAAGGCGGGCATCCCCAAGGAGGTCTCCTCGGAGACGATCAACAAGGTGTGCGCGTCGGGTCTGCGCGCGTCGGTGATCCTCGACCAGGCGATTCGCGCGGGCGACGTGAACGTCGGGGTGGGCGGCGGCATGGAGTCGATGTCGAAGGCGCCCTACCTCCTTCCCCAGGGCCGCTTCGGCTACCGGATGGGCGACGCGAAGATGCTCGACGCGATGGTCCACGACGGGCTCACCAACCCGTTCTCCGGCAAGCAGATGTTCGTGGAGGCCACCGAGGTGGGCGACGAGCTGGAGATCACCCGCGCGGACCTCGACCGCTGGGCGCTCCGCTCCCACGAGCGCGCCCTCGCCGCCACCGACGAGGGTCGGATGTCCGAGGAGATCGTCACCGTCACGGTCAAGGGCCGCAAGGGCGACAGCGTCGTCGAGGTGGACGAGGGACCCCGCCGCGAGACCTCGCTCGAGGTGCTCGCCAAGCTCCCCGGGCTCGTCGGCAAGGAGGGCTCGCACACCGCCGGCAACTCGCCCGGCGTCAACGACGGCGGGGGCGCCCTGGTGCTCTCCTCCGAGGAGTGGGCCCAGGCCAACGGCAAGGAGGCGCTCGCCGAGATCGTCGCCCACGCCCAGTCCGCCAACGACTTCGCCTATCTCGCCACCACCCCCGCCAGCGCCGCCAAGAAGGCGCTCGAGAAGGCGGGCCTGCAGCCCGGCGACGTCGACGTGTGGGAGATCAACGAGGCGTTCGCGTCCGTCGCGCTCAACTCGATCCGGATGCTCGGGATCGACGAGGACCGTGTCAACGTCAACGGCGGCGCCGTCGCGCTCGGCCACCCGATCGGCGCCACCGGCGCACGCATCCTCGGCAGCCTCGTGCACGAGCTGCGCCGCCGCGGCGGCGGCCTCGGATGCGCCGCGATCTGCTCCGGTGGGGGGCAGGGCGACGCCGTGATCCTCAAGGTGTGAGCGCGGCGGGCGCGTCGAGCAACGGGTCCGCCCCGCACGCGCCGGACGGCGCCGCCCGGGGCGCCGCGTTCTTCGACCTCGACAAGACGCTGATGGCCGGGTCGTCGGGGATCTTCTTCGCGCGCGCGGCCTACGAGAGCGGCATGATCAGCCGCCGCCGTCTGGCGCGCGACGCCTACGAGAACTTCCGGTTCCGCCTCCTGGGCTCGACCGACGATCGCGCCGACGACGTGCGCAAGCGGGTGGGGCAGATGATCGCGGGCGTGCGGGTGCGCGACCTCGAGCGGCTCTCGCCGCGCGTGCTCGCAGGCGTGCTACCGCGCCTGTACCCGGAGATGCTCGACCGCGCCTACGCCCACCAGGACGAGGGCATGCCCGTCTACATCCTCACCGCCGCCTCGCAGGAGATGGCCGATCTGCTCGCACGCGTGCTCGCCTTCGACGGCGGTATCGGCTCGCGCTCGGAGATCGTCGACGGCCGCTACACGGGGCGCCCGGCGGGACCGTTCAACTACCGCGAGGGCAAGGTGCTCGCGATGGCGGAGGTGGCCGAGCGCGACGGCATCGACCTGGCCGTCTCGTGCGCGTACTCGGACTCGGAGTCAGACCTGCCGATGCTGCGCGCGGTGGGCCACGCGGTGGTGGTCAACCCCGACACCGCGCTGCGGCGGATCGCGCTGCAGGAGGGGTGGGAGATCCTCGAGCTCGACCAGCTCGCGCGACGGCTGAAGCTGCTCGCCCTCGGCGGCGCGGCGGTTGCGGCGGCGGCGCTCGCGCCCGCACCCGCACGGCAGCGCGTCCGCGGGCTGGGGCGGCCGCGGCGGGGCGCCGGCGCCGGGGGAGGCGCGTGATCGCGCCCGCCTACCGGCGCCAGCTCGGGCGGCTGATGGGCCGGCTCGCGTTCCGCAAGCTGCTCGGTCAGCGGCTGCGGTGCGCGGCGTGGCGCGCGCTCGGCGCGCGCATCGAGGACAACGTCAAGATCGGCGCGCGGGTGTGGATCCGCTGGCCCGCCAACGTCAGCATCGGCTCGGGCACCAAGCTCGGCGGGCGCATCTGGCTGGACGCAGGCGGCGGCATCGAGATCGGGCGCAACGCGCTGATCACCGACGAATGCTCGGTGCTCTCGGTCGAGCACGACCTCGACAGCCCGCGCTTCCAGATGGAGCGCTCGAAGGTGCGGATCGGCGACTACACGTGGCTTCCCTACCGGGTGATCGTGATGCCGGGGACGACGATCGGCGACTACGCCGTGGTCGGCTCGGGCAGCGTGGTGACGGGCGAGGTCGCGCCCTACGCGGTGGTGGCGGGCAACCCCGCGCGCGAGATCCGCAAGCGCGCGGACGTGCCTTACCACTACGTGCCCAGCACCATGTGAGGGCGCTCTCTAGAATCCCGCGCGGCCTGGCGCTGCGGCGCCGCGCGCGGTCGCGCGCGTGGGCTCCGACGCCCGGCACGCAACAGCAATGTCCGCAAACGCCTCCAGCACCCAGAGCAAGATCCGCGTCGTCGTGGCCAAGCCCGGCCTCGACGGGCACGATCGCGGCGCGAAGATCATCGCGCGGGCGCTGCGCGACGCGGGCATGGAGGTCATCTACACGGGCCTGCACCAGACGCCCGAACAGATCGTCGAGACGGTGATCCAGGAGGACGCCGACGCGGTCGGCCTCTCGATCCTCTCGGGTGCGCACATGACGCTCGTGCCGCGGGTGGTCGAGCTGCTGCGCGAGCAGGGGGTCGACGACGTGGTGGTCACCGTCGGCGGCACGATCCCCGCAGATGACATCCCGGAGCTCAAGAGCCTCGGCGTGGCCGAGGTGTTCACGCCGGGCGCGCCCACGCAGGCGATCGTGGACTTCATTCGCGGCGCCGCCGCCGGCCGGCACTGATTGACTCGTCAGTCAACCGCGCGAACAGGTAGCATCGCACCCAACAGACCCAAGGAGTTGCTCAAGAGATGAAGATATGCGTCCTCGTCAAGGAGGTTCCGGACGCCGCCGTCGAGAAGAGGATCGACACCTCGACGGGGCGCATGGACCGTAGCGGCGAGAAGAACCTGAACCCCTACGACACGCACGCGATCGAGGCCGCGATGCAGATCAAAGAGGGCGGCGCCGTGCCCGTCGAGGAGGTCGTCGCGGTCACGATGGGCCCCGAGAGCGCCGTGCGCGCGCTGCACAAGGCCGTCTCGCTCGGCGCGGACCGCTCCGTGCACCTCAGCGACCCCGCCGTGGCGGGCTCCGACGTGGCAGCCACGGGCTACGCGCTCGCCAAGACGCTGCAGAAGGAGAGCCCCGACCTGGTGCTGCTCGGCCAGCAGTCAGACGACGGCGAGTGCTACACGATCGGCGCGGTCGTGGCCGAGCACCTCGGCATGCCCTCGCTCACCCAGGTGATCAAGATGGACGTGGAGGGCGAGGCGCTGCGCTGTGAGCGCCAGGCCGAGTACGGGTACGACACCGTGCAGGTGAAGCTGCCCGCCGTGATCTCCGTCGGCGACGCGATCAACGAGCCGCGCTACCCCTCGCTGAAGGCGATCATGGGCGCCAAGAAGAAGCCGCTGGAGACGGTCACCACGGGCGACGTTCAGATCGACGCGAGCAAAGTGGGCGGCGAGAACTCCGCCGCGCAGTGGGTCGCCGCCAAGGCGCCCCCCGCGAAGGCCGCCGGCGAGATCATCGAGGACGAGGACACCGGGGAAACGGTCGAAAAAATCGTCAGCTGGCTCGACGAGCGCAAGCTCATCTAAGGAGGAGCCCACCGAAATGTCCAACATCCTGGTCTACGCGCTGCACTACGACGGCGCGATCAACAAGAACTCGCTGGGCGCGGTCTCCGAGGGCGCGAAGCTCGCCGCCGAGCTGGGCGGCGAGGCCCACGCGCTCCTGCTCGGCGAGAACGTCCCGCAGGACGTGGCCGCCTCGCTCGGCAGATACGGCGCCAAGAAGGTGCTGATCGCGGAGGGCCCCGAGGGGCTCGCCCAGCCGCTCGTCGACGCGATGGCGAAGGCGATCACCGACGGCGGCTACAAGTACGCGCTGTTCGGCGGCGGCCTGCTCGGGTTCGAGATCGGCGCGGGCCTGGCGGCTCGCCTCGGCGCGGGCGTGGCGATGGAGGTCACCGCGGTGCGCGCCGAGGGTGGCGAGCTCGTCGCCGAGCGCCCGATCCTGGGTGACTCGGCGATCTCCGAGATCAAATACCGCTCGCCCGTCGGGATCATCATCGGGCGACTGAACGCGTTCGAGGCGAAGGACACCGGCGGCGCGGACGCCCCGGTCGAGCAGCTCAGCTTCGAGCTCTCGGCGCACTCGACGCAGGCGACGATGGTCACGCGCGGCGAACAGCGCGGCGCGGACGTCGACATCGAGGGCGCCGACATCCTCGTCGCGGGCGGTCGCGGCCTCGGCAAGGCCGAGGGCTTCGAGCTCTGCGAGCAGCTCGCGGCGGCGTTCGGCGGCAACAGCGCCGTGGCGGCGACGCGCGCGGTGGTCGACGCGGGCTGGTACCCCTACGCGGCGCAGATCGGTCAGACCGGCAAGACGGTCGCGCCGAAGCTGTACCTCGCAGCGGGCATCTCCGGCGCGATCCAGCACAAGGTGGGTATGCAGAGCTCCGAGAACATCGTGGCGATCAACAAGGACGCGAACGCCCCGATCTTCGAGTTCTCCGACCTCGGTGTGGTCGGCGACCTGAACAAGATCCTGCCCAAGCTGACCGAAGCGGTGAAGGCCAAGAAGGGGAGCTGACCGGACCCGGGCGGCTGCGCCAACCAGAGGAGCGTGATCGGCGATGTCATCTCAGAACGGCTCTCGCAACGGCAAGGTCTCGCCGGCGGCGTACCCGCCGCCGGTGGACTCCCGGAAGGAGTTCATCAAGCACGGGCTCGACCCCGAGGACGAGCTGATCGAGGTCGGCGTGGCGATCGTCGGCGGTGGCACCGCCGGGCTGGCCTGCGCCAACCGGCTGCTGCAGCTGCTCGGCGACGACCCCGAGATGATGGAGCGTCTCGGCGAAGTGCCGGTCGCGGTGGTGGAGAAGGCGAAGACGTGCGGTGGGCACAACCTCTCGGGCGCGGTGATGCGGCCCGGACCGCTGCAGGAGCTGTTCCCCGAGCTGACCCGTGAGCAGTGGCGCCAGCAGGGCTTCGCGTTCGGAGAGGTGACGAAGGAGTCGGTGTACATGCTCACCGGCCCGAAGACCAAGCTCCCGGTCCCGATCCCGGCGGTGCCCAACTTCAAGAACCACGGGAACGAGGTCGTCTCGGTCTCGGCGCTGGCCCGTTACCAGCAGCAGCAGGCCGAAGAGGGCGGCGCGTACGTCCTCACCGAGACATCGGCAACGCAGCTCGTCGTCGACGAGGGCCGCGTGGTGGGCGTTCGCTCCGGGGACAAGGGACGCGGCAAGGACGGCGAGCCGCTCGGCAACTTCGAGCCCGGCACCGACATCAAGGCGCGGGCCGTCGTGCTCGCGGAGGGCTGCTGGGGACACCTCACCGGCGCCGCCATCCAGGAGTTCGGCCTCGCCGAGGGCCGCGAGCCGCAGGTGTGGGAGCTCGGCGTCAAGGAGGTGTGGAAGGTCAAGAAGCCTCTCGACCGCGTGATCCACACGTTCGTGCAGCCCTGGCCGCTGAAGGTCGCCGCCAAGTACGGGCAGCTGGGGGGGACGTGGATCTACCCGATGAAGGACGAGAAGACCGGCGAGGACCTCGTCTCGATCGGGTTCGTGGTCGATCTGAACTACCGCGACGCCACCACCTCCGCGCACGACCTGCTGCAGACGTTCAAGACCCACCCCCTCGTGAGGGACATCCTCGAGGGCGGCGAGCGGGTGGCCTGGGGCGCCAAGGCGCTGCCCGGCGGGGGCTACTGGTCGATGCCCAAACTGTCGATGCCGGGGGCGGTCCTCGTGGGCGACGCCGGCGGGATGGTCGACACTGCGGCGCTGAAGGGGGTCCACCACTGCATCAGGTCCGGGATCCTCGCGGCAGAGTCGATCTACGCGGCGCTCAAGCGGGGCAGCAGCGACTTCTCCGACTACGAGGACGCCGTCGAGCGCTCCACGATCGGCACCGAGCTCTACCAGGTCCGCAACACGCGCCAGGCGTTCCAGAAGGGCTTCCTCGTCGGCAGCGCGCTGGCGGGGCCGTCGATCATGTCGAAGGGCAAGGTCCCTCCGGGGCGCCAGGAATGGCACCGCGACGACACCGAGCCGGTGTTCATCGGCAACACCAAGGACCGCTATCCCAAGCCGGACGGCAAGTACACGTTCGACAAGCTCTCCTCGGTCTTCATCACCGGCAACGCCACGCGCGACGACGCGCCCAACCACATCCGCGTCCAGAAACACGTGCCGCGCGAGCTCGCCGAGACGTGGCGCTGGATGTGCCCGGCGGGGGTCTACGAGATCCCCGAGGACGCGCCGGAGCACGGCGAGGTCGACGTGATCGTCAACTACACCAACTGCGTGCAGTGCGGCGCGATCACCGCCAAGGGCGGCCGCCTGACGACACCCGAGGGCGGCGACGGGCCGCTCTACCAGGTCACCTGAGCGAAAAGCGCCTGCAGCGCCGAAACCCGGCAGGTGCAGGCGTGTTATGACGGTGTGATGCAGATCCTGAGAGCGAAGGTGGGCACGGCACCCCGGCGCCTGGCAGCGGCGCTTGCGTGCGGGCTCGCGCTGCTCGCGTGCGCCGCCGGCGCCGCCGCGGCCGCGACCGCGCCGACGGGGGCGCTCAGGACGCCCGCTGCCAAGCTGCCCGCGTCCGCGACGCTCGAAAGCTGCGTCACCACCGGCGAACAGGCGGAACGCTCGGCCACGTTCGCGGGCGAAATGACCGCCGTGCCGGGCACGACACGGATGGCGATGCGCTTCGAACTGCTCGAGCGAGGCGAAGGCGAACCCGCGCCGCACGCGGTCACCTCCCCGGGGCTCGGCACGTGGCTGCGCGCCTCGCCCGGGATCAAGACCTTCAAGAACCTCGACAAGGTGATCGACCTGTCGGCGCCCGCCGCCTACCGCGCGCAGATCCGCTTCCGCTGGATCAACGCGCACAACCGCACGGTGAAGACGCTCGAACTCCGCACCCCCCGCTGCGCCCAGCCTGCGCTCGCGAGCCCGCCGCCCGGGGCAGCCGGGAACGCGGGCACCGGCGCGATGCTCAGCGGCGGATGAGCGCCCGCGTCCGGGACGCGCGCGGCACGATCGACCGTGCAGCCGCGCTCGGGTCGGCCGCTAGAATGTGGCGACCATGAAGGAGAGCATCCACCCCACCTACCAGCAGGTCCACGTCACGTGCACCTGCGGCAACGAGTTCATAACGCGCTCCACGCGCGACTCCCTGCACGTGGAGGTCTGCTCGAACTGCCACCCCTTCTACACCGGCAAACAGAAGCTGATGGACACAGGGGGCCGCGTCGAGCGCTTCCAGCGCCGCGTGGCGAAAGGGCGCCTGCACGCCGCCCGGTCGGCCAAGTAGCGGGGTGCCGGCCGCCGTCCGCCGAGACCGTCGGCCGCGATCGTGACCACGACCGCAACCCAGCTCCCCGCCGAGGACACGCGCGCGGCGCCGCCGTCACAGGCCGAGAACGGCTCGTCCGCCGGCGCCGCAGAGCCGAGGCTGGGTGCAAGCGAAGAGCTCGGCCTGCAGGCCGGGCGGGATGCACCCCTCGGCGGCCAGGCGGTGCTCGAGGGCGTGATGATGCGCGGCGTCTCCACGTGGGCGGTGGCGGTGCGCAAGCCCACCGCCGAGCAGCTCGCGGAGGGCGTCTCGCCGCAGGAGGGCTCGGCCGGCGAGGTCGAGGTGACCACGTTCCCGCTGGAATCCGCCGCTCGGCGCCACCGTGCGCTGCGCATTCCGATCCTGCGCGGGGTGGTCGCGCTCGGGAGCTCGCTGGCGATCGGCTTCCGCGCGCTCGAGGTCTCTGCGAACGCGCAACTGCCCCCCGAGGAGGGTGAGGACCCGCAGGAGATCTCCAAGGGCCTGTGGGCGGGCACGGTGGTCGTCGCGCTCGCACTCGCCGTCGTGCTGTTCTTCCTCGTGCCCGTCGGGTTGACCAGCCTCATCAAGCACCAGCTCGGGTCCTCGCTGTTGTTCTGGCTCGTGGAGGGGCTGCTGCGAACAGCGATCTTCCTGGGCTACATGGCGGCGCTCTCGCGCGTGCGCGACCTGCGCCGGGTGTTCGAGTACCACGGCGCCGAGCACAAGACCATCTCCTGCTACGAGGCGGGCCTCGAGCTCACGCCGCCGAACGCGCAGCGCTTCTCCCGCCTGCACCCCCGCTGCGGCACGAGCTTCCTGCTCGTCGTGATGATCGTCGCGATCTTCGTGTTCGCGCCGATCGGGCTGCCCGCGTGGTACTGGCTGCTGCTGACGCGCATCCTCGGCGTGCCGCTGATCGCGGGGATCTCCTTCGAGCTGATCAAGTTCGCGGGCCGCAACCGGTCGCGTGCATGGGTGCGAGCGGTGATGTGGCCCGGGATGAAGCTGCAGCTGCTCACCACCCGTGAGCCCGACCACGACCAGCTGGCCGTCGCGATCGCGGCGCTCGAGGCGGTGCTCGCACGCGAGAAGCCCGGCGATCTCTCCGCGGAGGACCTCGTCGGGCTCGAGGTGGTGGCCTAGCCGGGCACCACCCGCGAGACCAGCTCCGTCCACCCCTCCTTCAACCGCTCCATCGGCAGTTCGCGCGCGAGCCCCAGGTACACGTAGAAGTCCGCGCCCAGCGCGACGAGCAGGGTCTCCGCGAGGTACTCGGCGTCACACCCCGGGTCGGCCTCCCGCAGCAGCAGCGTGACGTGCAGCCGGCTCACCTCGTAGGGGGGTGAGCTGAACCGCTCCGGCCCGATCTCCGCCGCGGCGAGGACCTCGGCGTGGTCGGCGATGAAGTCCAGCCGCCCGTGGCCGAACGCGATCAGCCGCTCGCGCGCGGGCGCGCCCGGCCCGAGCGGAGGCTCGCCCCTGATCAGCGCTTCCTGGAAAGCGCTCTCCCGCTCGCTCAGGACCGCCAGCGCGAGCGCCGAGCGCGACCCGAACCGGCGGAACAGCGTGCCCTTGCCGACGCCCGCGGCGGCTGCGATGTCCTCCATCGAGGTGCACGACACGCCGCGCTCGGCGAACAGCCGCTGCGCAGCGCACAGGATCCGCTGGCGGTTTCGCGCCGCGTCGGCGCGCTCGACCGCCGCCGGGGCGAGCACCGGCAGCTCGATCGCGGGCGTCTGCTGCTCGGTCGGCATGCCCTCATTCTATCGAACCGGACCGTAGTCCGATTATGTGCTACAGTGGATCCAAGTAAACGGACCACGGTCCGAAACGATCGGGAACCACAAGCTCTCGATCCGGGGCCGATCCCTTCCCACCACGACACACAGGAGCGATCCGAGATGAGCGTTGCAGCCCCCCAGACCATCAACACCGGCACGTGGACGATCGACAAGGTCCACTCGCACGTGGGCTTCGCCGTGAAGCACATGGTCGTGTCGACCTTCCGCGGGACCTTCGAGGACTACGACGGCGCGCTGAGCGTCGCCGATGACGGAACCCCCCGGCTCGAGGGGCGCGTGAGCGTGGACTCGATCAAGGTCAAGGACGAGAACCTCGCCGCGCACCTGGGCTCGCCGGACTTCTTCGACACGGCCAACCACAGCGAGATCACGTTCCGCTCGACGGGCGTGGACGTCGGCGAGGACGGCCGCCTGGAGGTCGAGGGCGAGCTGAGCATCAAGGGCCACACGCACCCGGTGACCGGGCGCGGCAGCATCACCGGCCCCCACGAGGACATCGCCGGCAACGACAAGGTCGGCGTAGAGCTCGAGGCCGTGATCGACCGCCGCGAGTACGGCCTGGAGTGGAACGCTCCGCTGCCGAAGGGCGGCTTCGCCCTCGACAACGACGTGAAGCTCGAGATCTCGCTCGAGCTGGTGCGTGAGGGCGCGCGATGAGCACCGTGCTCGGCATCTCGGGGAGCCTGCGCCGCGACTCGCACAACACGCGACTGCTGCGCGGTGCCGGCACCCTGCTGCCGCGGGACGCCGAGCTGGTCGTGTTCGACCGGCTCGGCGAGATCCCGCCGTTCAACGAGGACCAGGAGCACGACCCGCCCGAGCCGGTGCGGGCGCTCAAGGCGGCGATCGCGGGCGCGGACGCCCTGCTGCTCGCCACACCCGAGTACAACCACTCGCTCCCCGGCGCGCTGAAGAACGCGCTCGACTGGGTCTCGCGCCCGTTCGCGGACAACCCACTGCAGGGCAAGCGCGCCGCCGTGCTCGGCGCGAGCACAGGGCTGTTCGGCGCGGTGTGGGCGCAGGCCGAGGCGCGCAAGGTGCTCGGGGCGATCGGCGCAAGGGTGGTCGATCGCGAGCTGCCCATCGGGCAGGCCGCCGAGGCACTCGGCAGCGATGGGCTGCCGCTGCACCGCGACGCCGTCGATGCCCTGTCGGCGACGCTCGACGAGCTGCTCGAGCGCGTGCCCGCCGAGACCGCGGCCTCCATCGCCGCCTGACCACGCGCGCGCCGGCGCCGCAGCGGCGCCCGCGCGTCGCGCAGGCGGAGGCGCCGCGCGCCCGCGCGCGTGAGCTAGCCTCGGGGCCGTGATCGAGGACCTCGTGGATCAGATCGAGTCCCGCTTCGCGGAGCTCGGCGAGCAGATGACCGACCCGGAGGTGATCGGCGACCGTGAGCGCTACGCGGAGGTGGGGCGCGCCTACCGCCAGCTCGAGCCCGCGGCGAAGCTCGCCGCGGAATGGCGTCTGGCCAGCGACGACGCGGCGGGTGCAGAGGAGCTGCTGGCCGAAGCGGGCGAGGACTCCGAGCTGCGCGAGCTGCTCACGACGGCGCGGGCGCGGATCGAGGAGCTCGTCGAGGAGATCCGCCTGGCGATGGTAGAGCGCGACCCCAACGACGACAAGAGCGTGATCGTCGAGATCCAGGGCGGCGCGGGCGGCGAGGAGGCGGGCCTGTGGGCGGGCGACCTCTACCGGATGCTCACCCGCTACGCCGAGCGACGCGGCTTCACGGTCGAGCCGCTCGAGGCGGGAGAGGGCAAGTACACGTTCGCGGTGAAGGGATCCCACTCGCCCCAGGACGGCGCCTACTCGGTGTTCAAGTACGAGGGCGGCACGCACCGCGTGCAGCGGATCCCCGCAACGGAGTCCCAGGGACGGATCCACACCTCCACGGCCACCGTGGCGGTGCTGCCCGAGGCTGAGGACGTTGACGTGGAGATCGACCCGGGCGACCTGCAGATCGACGTGTACCGCTCCTCGGGCCCGGGCGGCCAGTCGGTCAACACGACCGACTCGGCGGTGCGCATCACGCACAAGCCCACCGGGCTGGTGGTCTCGATGCAGGACGAGAAGTCCCAGCTGCAGAACCGCGAGAAGGCGCTGCGCGTGCTCCGCGCGCGGCTCTACGAGCGCGCGCTCGCCGAGCAGCAGGCCGAGCTCGCCGCCGACCGCCGCTCGCAGGTGGGCACGGGCGACCGCTCGGAGAAGATCCGCACCTACAACTACGGCGAGCGCCGCGTCACCGACCACCGCATCAAGCTCACGCTCCACAGCCTCGACCAGGTGCTCGAGGGCGAGCTCGGCGAGTTCACCGACGCGCTCCAGGCGGACGAGCGTCGCCGGCGGCTCGAGCGCGCCGCCGCGTGAGCGGCACGGCGGCGCGGGACGCGCTCGACAGCGCGCGCATCGCGATCGCCGCAGCGGGCTGCGAGACCCCCCGCCTCGACGCGGAGCTCCTGCTCGCGCACGTGCTCGGCGTGGAGCGCGAGCGCCTGCTCCTGGACGATCTGAGCGTGCGGGGTCCGGCGGTGCGCGCCTTCCAGGACGCCGTGCGCCGCCGCGCGGTGCTGCGCGAGCCCGTCGCCTACATCGTGGGCCGCCGCGGCTTCAGGCGCTTGGAGCTCGCCTGCGACCCGCGCGCGCTCATCCCGCGGCCGGAGACCGAGCTGCTCGTCGAAGCCGCGCTCGAGCTGCCGCACGGCGCGCGCGTCCTGGACGTGGGGACCGGCAGCGGCGCCGTGGCGCTCGCGCTCGCCGACGAGCGGCCGGATCTCGAGGTGAGGGGCAGCGACAGCAGCGTCCCCGCGCTCGCGCTGGCGCGCGAGAACGCCGGGCGACTCGGGCTCGACGTGGGCTTCCTGGAGGCCGACCTGCTCGCAGGCGTGCCCAACGGGCTCGACGCGGTGGTGGCGAACCTCCCGTACGTCGCCCTCGGCGAGCGCGACTCGCTCGCGCCGGAGATCCTGCGCCACGAGCCCGCCGAGGCGCTGTTCGCCGGAGCGGACGGCCTCGATGCGATCCGTGCGCTCGCGGCACAGCTCGCGCAGCGCGCGCATGCGGGCGTGCGGTTCGTGGCAGTCGAGCACGGCGCGGGCCAGGCGCGGGCGGTGCGGGAGTTGCTCCAGGAGGCCGGGTTTGGGATCGTGCAATCGATCCGCGATCTGGCGGGTATCGAGCGAGTTGCAAAGGGAGCGAGATGAGCTATTCGACGATCGAGGACAGCGACGCGGAGCAGCTCGCCGGCTGCCTGCAGGCCGGCGGCGTGGCGGTGTTCCCGACGGAGACCGTGTACGGGATCTGCTGCGATCCCGAGGACGAGGACGCCACGCAGCGCCTCTACAAGCTGAAGGGACGGCCCGCGCGGCGGGCGTGCGCGGTGATGTGGTTCGCGCTGGAGCCCGCGCTCGAGGAGCTCGAGCACGAGCTCGTGGGCGCTGAGGAGCGCGCGCTGCGCGCGTTGCTGCCGGGCCCCGTCACCGTGCTGCTGCCCAACCGCGCGCGGCGCTTCGCCGCGGCCTGCCGCACCGACCTCTCCACCCTCGGGCTGCGCGTGCCGCAGCTCCCGGACGCGTTCGCCGCGCTCGCGCAGGTCGAGCAGCCCGCGCTGCAGACCAGCGCCAACATGTCCGGCGAGCCCGACGCGCGCACGCTCGACGCGGTCCCGGAGACGATCCGCGAGGGGGCCGACGTGGTGCTCGACGGCGGGGAGCTCGGCGGCACACCCTCGACGGTGATCGACCTGCGCGACTACGCCACCACGCGGCGCTGGCACATGCTGCGTGAGGGGGCGATGCCGGGCGAGGAGGCGCACGCGCGGCTCGATGCGCTCCGGTAGGGCGCTCCTGCTAGCCTCGTTGGCGACGACCGCGACTGGCGCCTAGAGGTGGAAGCGACCACCGTGAAGCGGTCCGCACAGCAGCCGCGCGCCTGGGCACGAGATCGTCTTCGAGGTGAGGAGGAGCTGTGTCCGAGTTGAGTCCCGACTACTTCAACCGTCCACTTGCGGAGGTCGATCCGGAGGTCGCTGCGGCGCTCGCGGGCGAGCTGGGGCGCGAGCAGGACACGCTCGAGATGATCGCCTCCGAGAACTTCGTCCCGCGCGCGGTGCTCGAATGCCAGGGCTCGGTGCTGACGAACAAGTACGCCGAGGGCTACCCGGGTCGCCGCTACTACGGCGGCTGCGAGTGGGTGGACGTCTCCGAGCAGCTCGCGATCGACCGCGCGAAGGCGCTGTTCGGCGCCGAGCACGCGAACGTCCAGCCGCACTCGGGGGCGCTCGCAAACACCTGTGCCTACCACGCGCTGCTCTCGCCGGGCGACACGATCATGGGGCTCTCGCTCGACCACGGCGGCCATCTCTCCCACGGGATGAAGATCAACGTGTCGGGGAAGCTGTACGAGATCGCCGCCTACGAGGTGGATCGCGAGTCGAGCCTGATCGACATGGACGAGGTCGCGCGGATCGCGCGCGAGCGCAGGCCGAAGCTGCTGCTGGCAGGCTGGTCGGCCTACCCGCGCGAGCTCGACTTCGCACGCTTCCGGGAGATCGCCGACGAGGTCGGAGCGGTGCTGATGGTCGACATGGCGCACTTCGCGGGGCTCGTCGCCGCGGGCATCCACCCCAACCCGTTCGACCACGGCGCGGACGTGGTCACGACCACCACGCACAAGACGCTCGGCGGCCCCCGCGCGGGCGTGATCCTGTGCAAGGAGGAGCTCGCCAAGAAGATCGACTCGGCGGTGTTCCCCGGCCAGCAGGGCGGACCGCTGGAGCACGTGATCGCAGCGAAGGCGGTCGCGTTCAAAATCGCTGCGAGCGAGCTGTTCGCCGAGCGCCAGCGCCGCACGGTCACCGGCGCCAGGGCCCTCGCGCGCGAGCTGCTCGGAGCGGGCCACGGGGTCAGCGTGCTCACGGGGGGCACCGACGTCCACCTCGTGCTCGTCGACCTCCGCGACGCCTCGCCGGAGCTGACCGGCAAGCAGGCCGAGGACCGCCTGCACGAGATCGGGATCACGGTCAACCGCAACGCGGTCCCGTTCGACCCGCGTCCGCCGATGCAGGCGTCCGGGCTGCGGATCGGCACGCCCGCGCTCGCCACGCGCGGCCTGCAGGAGGAGGACTTCGAAGAGGTGGGCAGGATCCTCGCGCTCGCGCTCACCCCGGAGCACGACGCGCCGGGGATCGGCGGGCCCGAAGGCGAGCTCGCGCAGCGCGTGGCGGCGATCGTGGAGCGCTATCCGCTCTACGAGTCGCTTCCCGCGGCGGCGGCCGCGACGGCCGCCTAGAGGCCTCGCCGGAGCGCCCGAGCGCGCCTGCCGACCTACATCCCTGCGATGCTTAGCCGTAGGCGATGGCGCATCCGACTGAGCTCGACGCGCTCTACGCGTTCCTGACGGCGGCGGCGATCGCGGCGTTGCTGACGCCGCTCTCGAAACGGGTCGCGTGGCGCGTGGGCGCGATCGACGAGCCGCGCGAGCGCGGCCTCTCGGACCGCGCCACGCCCCTGCTGGGCGGCCTTGCGATCTTCGCCGGCGCGGCCGTGGCGGCGCTGATCTGGCTCCCCACGGGCTACGTGACGGGCGCAGAACACCAGTACAAGCTGTGGCACGGCGTGCTGCTCGCCGCGGCGGTGATCACGGCCGTGGGCGCGCTCGACGACCGCTTCGACCTGCCGCCCGGAGCGAAGCTGCTCGGCCAGGTCGCCGCGGCCGCGATCGCCGTCCACTACGGCGTGGCGGTGAAGTCGATCACGCTGCCGTTCGTCGGCGCCCTCGCGTTCCCGAACGCGGGGATCACGAACGCGGGACCGCTGCTCACGGTCGTGGGGCTGGTGGCGATGATGAACGTGGTCAACTTCTCCGACGGGGTCGACGGGCTCGCGGCAGGCGTGTGCATGATCATCGCCGCCACGATGGCGGTGATCGCGTTCGACCTCGACCGCCAGCAGCCCGGCGTGCTGGCGGCGATCACCGCCGGCGCGGCGCTCGGGTTCCTGTTCTTCAACTTCCCGCCCGCGTCGAGCTTCATGGGCGACTGCGGCGCGAACCTGCTCGGCCTCCTGATGGGGGTGATAACCGTCGAGGCGGCCGTCAAGACCGCCGCCGTGGTGTCACTGGTGCTGCCGCTGATCCTGCTCGCCGTGCCGTTCCTGGACACCACGTTCGTGGTGCTCAAGCGCCTGAAGTACCGGCAGCCGATCTACCGCTCCGACAGCGAGCACTTCCACCACCGCATGGCCCGGATCGGCTTCTCGAGCAGGCGCACGATCGCCTATCTCTACGGCTGGACGCTGATGCTCGCCGGCCTCGCGCTGGCGCTGCGCTTCATCCCCTACAGCGACCACAAAGGCCGCTACGACACCGGCTGGACGCTCGTGATCGTCGCGCTCGGGCTCGTGGTGGTGGCGGCGAGCGTGTACCTCGTCTACGTGCTCGAGATCCTCAAGTTCCGGCGGCTCGACTCGATCCGCCTGCGCCGCCTGCGACCTGAAGCCTCACCAGCGGAAATCGCGATGGATGTCGCCAAGCACCTGGAAACCGGTGAGTTCGACGCGGTGCACGATCCCCGGCACGCGAAACGGAAGCGGATGGTGGACGTGGTGGGGCCGGGGGCTGAGCAGCCCGTCGGCGAGGGACAGGTGGATCAGCACGGCGTAGGCACAGACCACGAGCGCAGCGACACGCAGGCGCCGGTCACCGCAGACGGCGGCTAGCGGCAGTGGCCAGATCGCGTACCACGGCAGCAGCCACGCTGTGCAGAGGAGCAGGGCGATCGCCGTCCAGCCCACGCCCGCGCGCCAGTCGCCGCCGCGCGCCGTCCGCCGCAGCGCGAGCACCAGCACCACCGCGAACACACCCAGGAACAGGTGCCGCCACCACGCGGGCGGCGTCGAGCCGAGCCCGAGCATGCGCGCACTCTCGGCTGGGATGCTGTGCTTGGCGACGAGCTGCTGCTGCTCGCCGATCGCGTCCAGGAAGCCGAACGCGTGCGTTCCGAACGCGATCAGCGCGATCACGGCGAGCACCAGCAGGCCGAGCGCGGCGGCGCCCCCGAGCGCCCAGCGCTCCCTCCCGCGCCGCGGCGAGAGCGCGAGGAACGGGAGGGCGAGCGCGGCTGTGATCTTCACGCCCACGCCGGCCGCGACCGCGCCGACGGCGGCGCGGTCGCGCGAGAGTCGCGCGCCCGCCGCCGAGGCGGCGGGGCGCGCGAGCGCGACCGCCCCCGCGAACGCGAGCAGCAGCAGCGTGTCGTTGTGCGCGCCGCCCACCGCCAGCGCGAGCACCACCGGGTTGAGCCCCACGAACGCAGCCGCCCAGCGCCGCGAGTGCCCCGCGGCGCCGGCGGCGCGCGCGATCAGCGCCACCGCCCCGAGGCTGCTGAGCGCGGCGATCCCTTTGAAGACCCACACGTCCGCCGCCACGCCCAGCGGCGCGATCGCATAGGAGAGGAGCGTGAACAGCGGCCCGTAGGGGGAGTGCTGGAAGGGCCAGCCGATGAAGTGGAACGTGGGGTCGGTGGGCGCCTGCGAGGGGAAGTGCGTATACGGGTCCAGGCCGTGCAGGGCGCCGAGGCGGCCGAACGCGATGTACCCGAACACGTCCTGGGAGATCAGCGGCGGGCCGAGCGAGTAGATCACGTGCGCGAGCACGATCGCCCCGGCGAGCAGCGCCGGCGCCAGCGACCGCGCGCCGAGCAGGGCGAGCGCATAGCCGCCGCACATGACGAGCATGAGCGTCTGAAAGCGGTCGCCCGGCAGCCCCACGCGCAGGCCCGAGAGCGGGCCGGCAAGCCACCCGGGCCAGCCGCCGGTGCGCGCGGGCACGTACTGCGTGGGTGCGCTCGCGGCGCCGGCGGCGAGCAGCAGCGAGGACGCGAGCACGGCCGCGAGGCCGAGCGTGCCCGACGCGCGCAGCAGGCCCTGGGGCACGAGCGCCCGCTCGCCGCCGGCGCGACGCTGCTGGGGTCCGCCTGCCGCGGGAACGCTCCGGATCGGTGTCGTCGCCTCCAACGGCCCCATTGTGACCGCGCGTTTGCAGCAGTCGTCGTCCGGTACCGCTAGCCTTTGTCCGCACCCACACGCGCCGGGAGAGCCGTGTGCGGGCGCAGTCACGCTGCAGTCGCCGGGCGTAACCCAGCGGAGAGCCGGGCGTAACACCCCATATGCGTCGTCGCCACCGTAAACGCTCCACGCGCACCGAGCCCCTACGTGCCCTCGACGGGGCCCAGCGCGTACTGATCCTGTCCGCCGACGTGGGCGAGGGGCACGCCGCCGCTGCGCGCGCGCTCGCGGAGCAGATCGAGGCCTCGCCGGGGTCCGCCTCGGTGACCGTGATCGACGGGCTCGCGGCGATGGGGCACGTGCTCCGTCCCGTGGTCGAGGACGGCTACCGCGTGCAGCTGCGGTTCTTCCCGTGGACCTACACCGTCATCTACTGGCTGCTCGAGCACGTGCTCCCGGTGCGCTGGCTGGCCAAGCGACTGCTGTGCATGTTCGGCGGCGGGCCGCTCGCCCGGGAGATCGCACGCCACGAGCCCGACGTGATCGTCTCGACCTATCCGGCGGTCACCGTCGTGCTCGCGCGCCTGCGCCGCAAGGGCATCGTCACCGCGACCACGATGGCGACGATCACCGACCTGACAGGCCTGTTCTTCTGGGCACAGCCGGGGATCGACATGCACCTCGTGATGTACGGCGAGTCGATGGAGCTCGTCGAGGAGATCGCCGGCCGCGACAGCGTCCGGCTGGTGCGGCCGCTGATCTCCGCCGAGTTCCTGGAGCCGCGGTGCGCGATCGAGGCGCGCCGGGCGCTCGGCCTGCGAGAGGACGGCCGCGTGGTGGTCGTCTCCGGCGGCGGCTGGGGGGTGGGGGACATCGCGGGCGCGGTGCGCGAGTTCACCCAGGTCAGGGACGTGACCGGGATCGTGTGCCTGGCGGGCCGCAACGAGCAGCTCGCCGAGCGGCTCCGCAGGATGTTCGCCGACGAACCCGCGGTGCACGTGCTCGGATTCACCGAGCGCATGCCGGAGGTGCTTGCTGCTGCGGACGTGCTGGTGCACTCCACCGGCGGCGTCACGTGCCTGGAGGCGCGCGCGGCGGGCACGCCGGTGGTCTCCTACGGGCTGCCCGTGGGCCATGCGCGCATCAACACCCGCGCGATGGCCGAGCTCGACCTGGTGCGGCTCGCCAACGACAAGCGGGAGCTCCGCGAGCACGTGCAGGCGACGTTCGCAGAGCGAGACGCGCAGGAGCAGGGCTCGGGGGACACCGAGCCGTCCGCGCTCGAGGTCGTGCTGAGCGCGCCGCGGCGCGTGCGGCCGATCCCGCGCTGGCGTCTGCGCACCGCCGCGTTCGCCACGCAGGCGGCGCTGTCGCTGGGCATCGGCGCGTGGATGATGTCCACCGACGAGGTCACGGCGCTCGCGCAGAAGATGCTCGGCGTGCACCCGCTCTCGCACGTCGTCACCCACGAGCGCGAGGTGGGGCTGATCGTGCACGCCCCCGCGCGCGTGGGCGAACAGCTCGCGGGGACCCTCGCGCGCCAGGGGATCCACGTGACGTTCGCCGACGACGCCGGCGTCCCATCGCGCGCGCGTATCGGTCGCTACAACGCGCTCGGCGACGAACTGCTGCCCGAAGTGAACAGCGGCGCGTTGTTCCACTGGGTGCGCACGCGGAGCCTGCTGCGCTCGCAGGCGCGAGCGCTGGGCCTGCACAGCCGCTTCTACTACCTGCAGCCGCGCGGCGGGCTGTCGGTGGGCCAGCTCGTGCTCGCCCGCACCGCCGACGCCACGCCGGTCAAGGGCGCGCTGCGGATCTCGGCGACCGACCCGCTGCCTCAGCGCACGATGCGCGCGGGAGACGTGATCGTGGTCGAGCTGTCCGGCTCGCCCTCATCGCTGCGCGGGCTCGAGCGGATCGTGTCCTGGCTCGCGTCCGAGCGGCTCGGAGTTGAGCCGCTCTCCTTGCTCACGCGGTCCGCCGACGAAGAAGTCAGCGCGAGCAGCAGCGGCGACCTCGCCAGCAGCGCCGCGCCCGCGACGAGCAGCGCGAGCGAGACCGCGAGCGGGACGCCGCCCAACGGCGTGTCGCTGAAGTGCTCGCCGAGCAGGAGCGGCGCGAGCACCACCGGCACGACCGTCTGAATCACGAACACCACCGGCGCCACCTGGATCGCGGGACGCGACTGCAGCGCGCTCATCTCGCTGAGCGTCGCCACGCCCGAGGCCGCCGCCGTGGCCGCCGCCCAGGCGAGCGCCACCCACAGGTGGCCGTTGGACAGGTCATCGGAGGCGAGCTTCGTGGCCACGCCGCTCCACGCGAACGCGAGGCCCGCGCCGAGCATCGTGATCTCGGCGGCGCGGATGCGCAGCACGCTCAGCGCGTAGGGGAGCAGGCCCGCCGCACCGAGCCCCACGAGCACGAGCGTGAGCGTCGCGTCCTCGGAGGTGTGAGTGGTGCTCCGCGGGGGCGCGCACAGCGCCGCGCCCACGACCCCCACGACGATCGCGCACACCGCGATGTACTCGTTGCGGCCCGGGCGCTCGTCGAGCAGGTGCTCGGCGATCAGCATCAGCACGAGCAGCCCCGCGGCGAGCGCCGGCTGCACCACCACCAGCGGCGCCAGCAGCAGCGCCACCACCTGCAGCGGGAAGCCGAGGATCGTGAGCCCCGTTCCCATCAGCCAGCGCGCGCTGCGCACGAGCCGGACGGCGAGCGCGAGGCGCAGGTGCTCGTCGTGCGGCGCCTCGCGGGCGTCCATCGCCTGCACCGCGACGCCTAGGCTGTAGAGCGTCGAGGCGCCGACCGCCGCCGCGATTCCCAGAACAAGCTCGAGCATGTCCATCGACGATCATCGCAGCCCCCGCGTACCGCTCGCAGGCGCCGTCGCGGGCGCGGCGCTCGGGGCCTACCTGCTCCCCGGCGCCGCCGGGCTCGCCCGCGCGCTGCGCGCGCCGCTCGGGATCGAGGAGCGAACGGCGAGCCGCACCGGGTTCGCGCTCACCTTCGACGACGGCCCGCATCCGCGCGGCACCCCGGCCGTGCTCGACGTGCTCGCGCGCGGGGGCGTGCGAGCGACGTTCTTCCTCGTGGGCGAGCAGGTCCGCCGCGACCCCGCGCTCGCCGCGGAGGTTCTCGCCGCCGGGCACGCTGTCGCGCTCCACTGCGACAGGCATCGCAACCTGCTGCGCCTCGCCCCGTGGCAGGTGCGCCAGGATCTCGCCCGCGCTCTGGCGACGATCCAGGACGCCACCGGCGTGAGCCCTTCGCTCTACCGCCCGCCGTACGGGGTCGCGAACGCCGCCGCGCTGCGGATCGCCTCCCGGCAGGGCTGGCGCACGCTGCTGTGGACCCATTGGGGGCGCGACTGGGAGGCGCGCGCCACGCCGGAGTCGATCGCCGCGCGCGTCACCGCCGGCGCGGGGGAGGGGTCGGTGCTGCTGCTCCACGACGCCGACGACTACTCCTCTCCGGGCAGCTGGGAGCGAACAGCCGCCGCGCTGCCGCGCGTGCTGGAGACGATGGCCTCGCGCGGGCTCGCAGCCGTCGATCCCTAGGCCCGCCCGGGAGCGCCGCGCGCGGGGCGGCGCCCGCGCGGACGACTAAAATTCATCGCTTGGCAACCGCTGTCACAGTGAAGGAGCGCGGCGGCTCGGCCACGCCGCCGGGCGCGCTGGCGGCTCCGCTGCCACGCGCGCACCAGGTGCGCCGCACCCGCTGGTGGTTCGAGCTGCTCACGATCGCGTGGCTCGCGTGGGTCTACGACGCGATCACGAACCTCGCACCGCTGCGCCTCCCCGCCGCGCTCGCCCACGGGCGTGACGTGCTCTCGCTCGAGACGACGCTGCACATCGACCCCGAGCGCGGGCTCGACCGCTGGCTCGCCGGTCACCACACGCTCGGGCTCTGGATCTCCGACTACTACGACAACGCGCACTTCATCGTGACGCTCGGGCTCCTGGGCTTCCTGTGGTGGAGGCGCGCCGACATCTACCGGCCCCTGCGCAGCGCGCTCGTGCTCGTGAACCTGCTGGGCTTCCTGGTGTTCTGGCTCTACCCGGTGGCGCCCCCGCGGATGCTCGCGGGGTTCACCGACGTGGTCGCCGCCACCGGCGCGATCGGATCGTGGCACACGGGCTCGCTGGCCTCGCACGCGAACGAGCTCGCGGCGATGCCCTCGCTGCACATCGCGTGGGCGGGGTGGTGCACGCTCGCGCTGTGGCAGATCAGCGCACGCCGGTGGGTGCGCGCGCTAGCGATCGTCTATCCCCTCGCCACCACCTTCGCGGTGCTCGCGACGGGCAATCACTACGTGCTGGACATCGTCGCCGGCTGGCTCGTGCTCGGCCTGGCGCTCGCGATCGTGCGCGCCGGCGCGCCCCTCGGGAGCCGCCTCAGGGCGCGCATGCGGCTCCCGCGAGCCTCGCATACGCCCGGCGCGCGCCCCGCGGGCTGACGCGCGCCGGCGCGCAGCGCGCGAGCGCGAACGCGGGCCGCCCGGCTACCTCGCAGGTAGTCGTAATGCCTGTCACAAACTTGTTACGAAGTCGGCGACGGGGTAGACTCCACGGCGCCATCACAGACCGTCGGGCAAGGGCTCGACGACCCGGCTGCACAGAGCGCCGGGATTGTCCCG
>JAICYC010000042.1 GCA_025934395.1 Solirubrobacteraceae bacterium
CGCAACACCCGAGCTCGCATCCGCCCCCACCTGCGGCAGATCGCTCGCCGACAACCCCACCGTCACCGCCTGGTGCGTCCAATCACCACCCTCATAAACACTTTCATCAGCATTCACAGCACCCGCCGTCGTCACCGGCGCGAGCGTGTCGATGTGCGCGGTGGTCGTGTGCACGGCCTCTTCGTTGCCGGCCTTGTCGGTCGAGAAGTACCTGATGCTCTGCCCGTCGCTCGCCAGCACCGGCTTGCTTTCAGCGTCATAGACGGCACTGGCCGTGCTGGGCGTGCTCCCGTCGATCGTGTAGAAGGTCTTGTCCAGGCCCGAGCCACCCGTATCGCCCGCGCTCAACGTGACCGTGATGTCATGATTGACGTAGGCCGCGGGGACGTCGTCGCTGGTGGTGGGCGCCACCCGGTCGATGTGCGCAGTGGCGCTACGGACCGCCTCCTGGTTGCCGGCCTTATCCGTCGAGAAGTACCTGATGCTCTGCCCGTCGCTCGTCAGCACCGGCTTGCTTTCAGGGTCATAGACGGCACTGGCCGTGCTGGGCGTGCTCCCGTCGATCGTGTAGAAGGTCTTGTCCAGGCCCGAGCCGCCCGTATCGCCCGCGCTCAACGTGACCGTGATGTCATGGTTGACGTAGGCCCCCGGGACATCATCACCCGTCACCGGCGCCGTCGTGTCGAGCGTGAACGTGCTTGTTGCCGCGCCGGAGTTCCCGGCGGCGTCCGTCTGGCTGACCTGCGCGGTGTAGGTCCCCTGGCCGAGCGTCGACGCGGTGACAGACCAGGAGCCGCTGTCGACCGGGACGTTGTTGAAGGTCTGCACGGCAGAGCCGCCGGTACCGGTGCCGTTGAAGAGCTCCACGGTCACCGTGTCGCTGTCACCCGGCGCCGTGCCGGCACTGCCGACGATCGACGGTTTCGTGTTGTTCGTGCTCGAGTTGTCGGTCGGGCTCGATACGGCCGGGCTCGGAGCCGTCGTGTCATAGGTGAACGTGGCGCCGGCGACGGTCGAGGCGTTTCCGATGCTGTCCGTGGCCTTTCCGTGGACGGTGTAGCTCGCGCCGTCCTGGAGGGCGCTGCCGGCGAGCGCGAAGCTCCAGCTCGTCGTACCGGACGCTGCGAGGTACGTCTCTGATTCGCCTGTGAAGCCGGTGCCGGTCCAGTACTTCCCGTCGCTGTTGCGCTTGACCGATACCTGGACCCCCGTGATCGTCGCGCCGGTGTCGTTCGCGGAACCGCACAGGCCCGCGGTCGCGCAGCCGGCCGACCACCCCGCCGCGTTGTAGGAGGCGCCGTTGGCCGGGAACGTGATCGACGCGCTCGGTGCCGACAGCTGAACGCTCGGCGGGTTGGAAAGCGCGGTGGCGGTGCCGCCGCTCGTCGACTGCTCGCTGGCGTTGAAGGTGGAGGTGCCGGCGCCGGGCGCGTCGGCGCCCTGCCCGCCCCCGGCCCTGTTGCCATACGTGACCGCGACGGTCGCGCTGGTCGCGAGCGTCAGGCCGGAGATTGTGACCGTCTGGCCCGAGACCCCGACGGTCCCTGCGGACGCGGTGGTGTAGCCCTTGGTGCCGGACGTCGTCGAGGGCGCCGACCAGCCGGAGGGAAGCGTGAACTGCACAGCGCCCGACTTGAGGCCGCCCGCGGCAGCAGTGTAGGTGAAGGTCAGGGTGTTCCCGCCCGACGACGCGAGCGCGGCCGTCGGCGACACCGCGAGCGCTCCGGAGCCGTCCGGCGCGTTGGTGACGGTCACGGCCGGCGAGGAGGCGAGGGATTTGAGTGTGCCCCCGCCCGTCGACTTCTCGCTGGCATTGAAGGTGAAGCTTCCCGAGGATTCGGCCCCCGGCGCCACGCTGCCCGCGCCGCCGCCCGTCGTGTCGCCGTAGGCGATCGTCATCGAGGCGCCGCCTTCGAGCGTCACGCCCGAGACCGTGATCGTCTGGCCGGACACGCCGACGGTGCCGGTGGAGCTCGTGGCATAGCCTGCGGCGCCCGGGCTCGTCGAGGGCGCTGACCACCCGGACGGCACCACGAGCCGGATCGCGCCATCGGTCACACCGCCGCTGGCCGCGGTGTATTTGAAGGCAAGCGTGTTGCCGCCCGAGCCGGCCGTCACCGAGACCGGGGAAACGGTCATGGCGCCGGAGCCGTCGGATGCGGCAGCGGCGAACCTCGCCGTTACGGCCTGTTCTTTGTTGCTCATCGCAAAGGAGCAGGTGCCGCCGCTCAGGGATTCGGTGCAGCCGGTGACGCCCGAGCTCTTTTCACTCCAGCCGGTGAACGTCGCCGTGGAGCCGGGAGTCGCCGAGAGAGAGCCCGTGTCTTCGTTCCCGAGTGTGACGGTGCAGGTGCTCGCGCAGGTTTGGCCTTCCGCGGGATGCTGCGTGTCGTTGATCTTCACGCTGCCGTTCCCGACGATCGTGACCTTGATCTTTTTCGCCGCCACCACGTAGGGACCAACGACGGGCCCACCTTCGCCGACGGGCGCCGCACCGGCCGGCTCGATCGGGTGCGTGGATGCGTCCTGGATCGCGCGCGCAAGATCGAGGCGTCCGTTGCCGGCCTGCTCGCCCCCGTTCAGCGGATCGGCATTCGCCGCGAGCCGGCCGACGATTACGCCGTTGCTGGCTCCGGGAGCGTCTGCCCGCAGGAGCGCTGCGGACCCGGCGACCTCGGCCGCCGCGGCCGATGTCCCGGTGATCGCCGCATACCCGCCGCCCACCGCGGTCGTGTCGATGCCCGTTCCGGGCGCGGCCATGAACACGTCGTCGCCGAAGTTGCTGCTGGCGTTCAGCAGATCTTCCTCGTCGCTGTTCGCAACGCCGACGACTCCGCGGTCGCCCGCGGGATAGTTGACAGTCGGGGATTCATCGTTGCCGGCGGCGGCCACGACGACGACATCCTTCGACCACGCGTAGTCGATCGCTTCCTGCAACGCGCGGCTGAAGTAGGCGCTCGTGAACGACATCAGGATCACGCTCGCGCCGTGGTCGGCCGCGTAGACGACGCCGTTGATGATGTCCCCGTCACTACCGCTCCCGTCGGCTCCGAGAACCGTCACGGGCA
Source organism: Solirubrobacteraceae bacterium (assembly GCA_025934395.1). Lineage (GTDB taxonomy): Bacteria > Actinomycetota > Thermoleophilia > Solirubrobacterales > Solirubrobacteraceae > Palsa-744. The sequence goes on from JAICYC010000042.1 coordinate 3,069, forward strand.
TGACCTTCACGCCGGCGTAGCCGATACCGGCTATCCCGGTCGAGTTGCCGGTGCCGGCCGCGACGATGCCCGCCATCCAGGTGCCATGGCCGTTGGGGTCTTCCGTGCCGTCGGAACCTGGGTTTACGAAGGAGGCACCCGGGATCACCTGCCCGGCGAGGTCGGGATGCGTTGCGTCCACTCCGGTGTCGAGCACCGCCACCGTCGCGGTCCCGGAGGGATTCACCGAGCCGAACACCTGGTCCCAGCCAATTCGCGGGAGCGACCATTGCGACGAGTACTCCGGGTCGTTGGCGCCCTGGATGTCGCGCGCCTGGTCGGCTTCGACGCTTGTGACGAGGCCATCCGCACGCAGGCTGGCCGCCGCCTCTTCCGACGCGTCGACGACGTGCATGCGCAGCGCCGGGATCGCCGAGACATCCGTCGCGCCCACCTCCGCGATCGAGGATCGCTGTGTGGCCGCCGAGGCATCCGCGGAGAAGGTGACGATGTAACGACCCGGAACGGCTCCGGGCGAGGAGATCGCGGCGAGCGGCGAGGTCGGTTCACCGGACAGCGGTTCAGCGGCCGCGCTGGAGCCGGGAGCGATCACGCCCAAGGCGATGGCGGCGACGATCGCACCATACGTCCGAATGGAAAACCGCTTCCGTGCCTTTGCCGCTGAGCTGCGGAGCAAGCGCTTCATGCCGCTGTGTCCTCTTCCGTGAGCCTCGGGTCGCGACCCTGTGCACGCACGGGGCCGCCGGTTGAACGTGAGAGAGAACGCTAGAGGCCTGCACGCGGCCGACAACTAGACCAACCACTACATCACCTAGACGAAGGTCGGGAATGGAACGACCGCTTTCAGGGAAGCGCGCGTCCGCCACGGTGCCACTCTGGAACCACCTGAAGACCCGGAGCGGGTTGACCGAGCGCTCGCGGCCGGCCGGCGGACGTCACCTGCGGGACCGGAGCCGTGCTGGGCGTGTTTGCGTCCGTGGATCGCGCCATCCCGGCCCCGTCGTCCGGGGCCGGGATGGTTCGACCTTCGGCCGATGGTCGGGACGGCCGGATTCGAACCGGCGACCTCTCGGACCCAAACCGAGTGCGCTACCAGGCTGCGCCACGTCCCGTGCGGTAAATGTAGAGCCCGCAACGGCCCCGGTCACGCCGCTGCTAGCCTCCCCGCCCGCATGGCCGATATCCAGCCGCTTCGCGCGCTCCACTACGACCCCGCGGTGGCGGGGCCGCTCGCGGACGTGGTGGCTCCCCCCTACGACGTGATCGACCCCCGCCAGCGCGCGGGGCTGATCGCCCGGTCGCCGTTCAACGTGGTGGCGATCGACCTGCCCGAGGGCGAGCCCGACCCCTACGCGAACGCGGCCGAGCAGCTGGAGGCCTGGCAGCTGCAGGGGGTGCTCGCGCGCGACCGCGAGCCGGCGCTGTGGGCGCACACCCAGGACTACACCGGCCCGGACGGGCGCACGCGCACCCGGCGCGGCTTCTTCTGCAGGGTGAGGATCGAGGGCTACGGCCCCGGTCGCGTGCGCCCCCACGAGCGCACCCACCCCGGTCCCAAGGAGGACCGGCTGAAGCTCACGCGCGCGACGCGCACGAACATCTCTCCGATCTTCTCGCTCTACAGCGACCCCCGGCAGGCCGCCTGGGCCGCGCTGGAGCCCGCCACCGCCGAGGCGCCGTGGGGCGAGGTCACCGACGGCGACGGCACCGTCCATCGCGTGTGGCGCGTGACCGACCCCGGAGCGATCGCGGCGGTGCAGGCGGCGACGAGCGATGTGGAGCTGCTGATCGCGGACGGCCACCATCGCTACGAGACGATGAACGCCTACGCCGAGGAGGTGGGCGGTGAGGGCGAGCACAACTACATCCTCATGTGCCTGGTGGCGCTGCAGGACCCCGGCCTGACCGTGTTCCCCACGCACCGGCTCGTGCGCGGGATGGACGACTCCCGCCGCGAGCAGCTCGCGCGCGTGCTCGAGCGCGACTTCGACGTGCGCGAGGTGGGCGAGGACGAGCTGGAGCCGCCCCCCGGCCGCGGCCCGCTCGAGCTCGGCTACGTCGACGTGCAGCGCACCCTGCGCCTCACGCTCAAGGACCAGTCGATCGCGGACGCTGCGCTCGCCGACCACTCCGAGGCCTATCGCGAGCTCGACACGGGCGTGCTCGAGGCGCTCGTGCTGAAGGGCGCGCTGGGCCTCAGCGACGATGACATCTCGCACTTCAACGGGCTGTTCTACGCGCGCGACACCGCCGAGGCGATCGCGATGGTGCGGGACGGTTCCTACGAAGCTGCCTTCGTGATGCGCCCCACCCCGGTGGAGCAGGTCCAGGAGGTCGCCGCAGCGGGTGAGAACATGCCTCCGAAGTCCACGTTCTTCTATCCCAAGCTGCTCACCGGTCTGCTGTTCAGCCCGCTTTCCTAGCCGGTACCGGCGATATATTGGTTTAGAGGCGGAACCTATTGTGAAGGGATCTACATGGGACACACGCAGGGGCTGACCCGGATGAAGGCCACAGCAAAGCGCGAGGGGACCGGGCTGAGGCACTCGATCTCGATTCGCGACCATCAGCTGACGGTGGACGAGCCGCTCGGGGCGGGTGGCGACGACGCGGGTCCCGACCCCCAGGAGCTGCTCGCCGTGAGCCTCGCCTCGTGCACGGCGATCACGATGGAGATGTACGCCACGCGCAAGGGGTGGGACATCGGCCACGTCGAGGTGGACGTCGAGTACACGCCCGCCGAGCGCGGCTGTCCCACCAAGTTCGACCTGATCATGCGCCTGCCCGACAACCTCCCGGACGAGCAGGTGCAGAAGCTCCGGGTGATCGCCGCGAAGTGCCCCGTGCACCGGGTGCTCGACGGCGAGGTGATGTTCCAGGAGCGCATTGAGCGGGTCCACCTGGCCGCCTGAGCCGGACGTGCCCGCCGCCGCGCGCATGCGTGCGGCCCTCGCCAGGCAAGCGCGCGCCGGCGACCTCGTGCAGGCGGCCGTGCTCGCGCCGCTGTTCGTGGGTGGCGTGCAGAACGAGCCGCACCTGGTGCTCACGCGCCGGCGCGCCGACCTGCGCCGCCACGCCGGCGAGATCTCCTTCCCCGGCGGCCGCCACGACCCCGGCGACGCCGACCTCTCCGTCACCGCGCTGCGCGAGGCAGAAGAGGAGATCGGCCTGCCCCGCGCCCAGGTCTCGCTGCTCGGCGAGCTGCCCGAGGTGTCCACGTTCGCTACCGGGTACACGATCCGCCCCTACGTCGGCGAGATCCCCGCGGGCCTCGCGTGGAGCCTGTCCCCGCGTGAGGTCGACGCGGTGCTGGAGCTGCCGCTGGAGGCGGTGCGTGCGAGCCGCACGCGCACGCAGATTGAACGGCGCGGCTTGAAGTTCGAGACCGACGCCTACATCGTCGGCGAGCACCTGATCTGGGGTGCCACCGCGCGCATCATCGAGCTGCTGCTCGAGCGGGTCGCGCCCGGCGGGGCGCTCGCGCTCGCGTGACGCTCAGCCCTGCGGCGTCCAGCCGGACAGCCCGGTGAGCGCGCTCTCCACGCGCTCCTCCACCGACGCGGCGGACGGCACGCGGACGCGGGGCCAGACGCCTCCGCCGAGGATCAGCAGCGAGCCGAGGAGCGTGACCCACCCGCCCTCGCGCAGCGACACCGACAGGAACGACATCCCGTGGTCGATGCCGGGCGGGGAGATGAGCCGGTAGGCGACCAGCACGCTCGCCACGAGCCCCACGAGCACCAGCGAGGCGCCCGCCCCGCCGGGTCCGCCGCCGGGGCGCGCGCCCGCGAGCCCTGCGAGCGCGTCCAGCAGCGCGAGCGCGGCGAGCACCAGCAGCACGACGCTCATGTACTTCAGCGCCTCGTGTCCGCTCGCAGAGCCGAGCTGGTGGCCGACGAGCAGGTTCACGCGGCTCGCGTTGTACTGGACCAGGGCCTGGAGGGAGGAGTTGCCGTACTCGGCCGCTGCACGTTCGGCGAGGCCGCGGGCCTCCGCGGCACCGTTCGCGGTGAGGCTGACCCCGTACCACGGCAGGAACACCCCCACGGCCAGCAGCGTCGCGCCGAGCGCGGCGGTTACGAGCCCGTAGCGTGAGCGGTCCCCCTCGTGCATCTCGCTCGATGCATCGGTATCGCGGGGCTCGTGCTTGAAGGTTTCACGCGTTCACCCGCGCCCGAGCAGCCCGTCCACGGCCGCCCGCGCCCCGGCGAGCCATACGGCGTGCTCCGCGGGCGGCGCGTCCAGATACGCAGCCGGGATCGCGTTGCGCTCGAGGATCGCGCGGGCGCGCGTGGCGCCGTCGGCGAGCAGGTCCCGGCGGGCGCCGGCGCACTCGTAGACCACCCCGCGCACGGTCGTGTCGATCGCCTGCGTGAGGAAGAACTCCAGACGCGTGGAGTGCAGCGCGGCGAGCTGCTCCTCCGTTCCGTGCGCGCTGCCCATCAGCCAGCACAGCACGGTTGCGCCGTCGAGCGAAGCGCGCATCGTCGCGAGCCGGTCGGGGTCGCCGACGTAGCACTCCGCGCCCGTCGCCTCGATCTCCGCGCGGCGCTGCTCGGTGCGCGTGGTCACCCGCACCGCGTCGCCCGCCTCGTGCGCACTGCGCGCGAGCGAGCGACCACGGCAGCCGCCGCCCACGATCAGGATCCGCGCCATCGGCGGCGGATCCTAGAGCCGCGCGCGTGTCTGCGGCGCGCGGGCGGGCTAGTTCAGCGCGCCCGCGGCGGGGAGCGGTTCGAGGCGCAGCAGCAGCTCGTCGCGGTTGATGCCGTGGACGTGGAGCACGCGGTCGAAGTCCTCGCCGTAGAAGTCCATCACCGCGATCAGCACGTCGGCGGCGGTGACCATCCGCGACTCGCGCTTGGCGGCGACCCGGACCGCACCGTCGGTGATCTCGCCGATCACCTCCCGCGCGTCGTGGCCGCCCACCGCCGGTGGGAGCCCGTCGTCGGGCGTGGCTTCCAGGGGAGCCTCGCTCACGCCCAGCGCCTGCAGCGCCTGGCCCGCCTCGCCGTGCATCCGCAGGATCCGCAGCCAGCGCTCCGCCTCGGCCTCGCGCGTGTCGGCGAACGGGAGCGCGGTGGAGGCCATTCCGAGGACGATCGCGGTGTCTACGTCCGGGGCGGGAACGGTGGTCATGAGAGGGCTCCTTGCGCGCTCGCGGCGCGGATCGTGGGTTGCAGGGTGGCGATGTTCTGCGGGCTGAGCACGACCTCGGGCTCGCCGTCGCCGAGGTGCAGCGTCAGCACCACGCGCCCGTGGCGCGCGATCTCGCGGCGCAGCTCGGCGATCACCTCGGCGACCTCCGCGGGGTGCACGCCCGCCGAGCGCAGGAAGCGCGCCGCGCGGTCGCGCTCCAGCTCACGCTGGTCGAGCTCGATCTCCTCCACGCGCACGCGCGGGGCGAACGGCTCGCCCTCCACCCGCAGCATGCACGCGGCCATGTCGTCGGGGCGCTTGTCGGTCTCCGTGCCGATCCGCTCGAGCAGCTGCTCGGCGTCGGCCTCGGAGGGGATCGTGGCGAGCACGCGCTGCAGGCGGCTCGAGCCGAACAGCGCGCCGCCGGCGCGCGCCTCGACGACGCCGTCGGTGTAGAAGCACACCAGCGCCGAGCCGGGGATCGAGATCGTCGTCTGCCTCGTGCCGGTGGGCGCGCCCACGCCGATCGGCGGCGCCGAGGAGGCGGTGATCGGGGACGCGCTGTCGCTGCCGAGCACGATCGGCGGCGGATGGCCGGCGCACGAGTACACGAGCGTGCGCTCGCGCGGGTCGTAGGTGGCGAGCACCACCGTTGCGAACGAGCTGCCGAGCTGCCGTTCGAGCACCGGGCCCGCGGTGGCGAGCGCGGAGCGCGGCGAGAGGCCCGCCTCCAGGTAGGCGCGCAGCGTGAACCGCAGGAGCGTGGTCTGCGGGAGCGCGTCGCGGCCGTGGCCGGAGACGTCGCCGAGGATCACAGCGATGCGCCCGTCGCCGAGCGCGAACACGTCGTAGAAGTCGCCCCCGGCGCCGGGGCCGGAGGCGGGCTGGTAGGCCGCGGAGGTGCCAACGGGACCGATCCGCGCGGGCAGCGGAGGCAGCAGCGCCCCCTGCAGCAGACCGACGTCGTCGAGCAGCTCCTCGCGCTGGCGTACGAGCCGCCGCGCACGGGCCGCGCTCATGCGCGCTCTCACGGCGAGCAGCAGCGCGAGCGCGACGAGCGCCGCGATCAGAACACGGATGAGCGGCGGCACGACGTTCACGAGCCGGGTGACGCTGCGCACGATCGGCGATTCCCGCGCGGGCGCGCTGCGCGTGGGGGCCGGCTTGCTCTGGCCCCCGTGACGGGCGCCGGTCCGCGCGGAGCCGGTGCTCGGTGTGCCGGTGCCGAGAGCCCTCGCGGCGAGCGCGCCGCTCGCAGCGGCTCCGCGGCGCGCCGCGGAGCCTCGGGCAGCGCGATGGTGGCCGCGGCGCGCGCCCGCCCTGTGTCTGTGCGCGCGGGTGTGCACGCGGGCGCCGCTGCCGCCTTTGACCCCGCCGCCGGTGTGGCTGGGGGCGCTGGTCACCGACGTGCTCGACGCGACCGCAGCGGGGGTCACGTCGACGGTCTGGGCGCTCGTGCCCTGGACGGGCGGGCTGCCGGTGCTCGGCGCGATCGCGGCGGCGGGAGCTTCGGGCGTCCTGCCCTTCCCCTTCGGTTCGCGTTTGGGCGCGTGCTTGACCTTGCCGCTCTTGCCGGCGGCGTCCGACGGCTTGCCGGAGCCCTGCGCGCCACCGGTGGCGGGCTGGCTGGAGGAGCCGGAGCTCGCGGGCGCACCGGCGCTGCTCGGGGCCGCTTCGGCTTCGGTCGTCTGCGTGCCCTGACCTTCGCCGCCTTCGGCGTAGGGGTCGGTCGTCACGGGCGTGTTGCCGGTGCTCCCGGTGGCGCCGGATCTGCCGTGTGTGGTTTCACCCGCGACCGGTGAGACGGTCGCGAAGAGGACGATCAGGGCTAGGAGCAGCGCGACCGCCACTGGCGGCCTGCGCCGGGCCTTCCTACCTCCCGATGCCGGCCGCATCAACCAGCCGCAGCCTCGCTCCCGCGGACCCACGCGAGGGCCTCGTCGATCGTCGAGAACATGTCGAACGTCGAGTCGAGCCCGGTGAGCTCGAAGATGTTCAGTACATCCGGGTCTGTATCCGCGCCCGCGAGTGCGAGGCGGCCTCCCACCCGGAGATTCCTCTGGACGCCCACCAGCACCCCGAGCGCGGTGGAGTCGATGAACGTCACGGGGGACATGTCGAGCACGAGCCTGCGCGCGCCCTTCGAGATCGAGTCGTTCAATGTCCACTTCAGATTGGGCGCGGAGGCGAGGTCGAGCTCACCGGCGACCGCCACAACGGTCGTGCCGGGCTCCAGGTCTCGGCGGCTGATCGCGAATTTCGCGCCTGAGGGCCGGTCCTTCACCGAGCCTCCAGTCGCTCGCGTGCCGCCGGCGGCCTCGCCGGCTTTCGAGGAGTCGAGTCTGCCAGAACCATTTCCGCGCATGCTCACCCATAACGTCGGCAGGGTGCGCCAGCACTTGAGCGGGAAGCGTGCAGGCTTCATATAAACGTCCACAAAAGCTCGCAACATGGGGCTTTTCGAGCGATCCCACGATTCGGCACGAAGCATCGCCGGGCGCTCCCGGGAGCCGTCTTCCCGCTCTGCGCCGCTGACCGGCGCCGCCCGCACCCGCCCCCCAAACGAGCGGTGGGCCGGCGGGCGAGCGCGTCGGGGCCCTGCGGGCTCCAATAGCATCCCGCGCCCCCGATGAGCGCCCCCAGGCCCACACGATCCGGTGCCCCTGCCGACGCGGTGACGATGGACAAGATCGTCGCCCTGTGCAAGCGCCGCGGTTTCGTGTTCCCCTCCTCGGAGATCTACGGCGGCGTAGGGTCGACCTACGACTACGGCCATTATGGCGTGCTGCTCAAGACGAATGTCAAGAACGAGTGGTGGCGCGCGATGCTGCAGGAGCGCGACGACATCGTGGCGATCGACTCGGCGATCCTCCAGCACCCCCGCGTGTGGGAGGCCTCGGGCCACCTGGAGGGCTTCACCGATCCGCTCGTGGACTGCCGCACGTGCAAGCAGCGCTTCCGCGCGGACCATCTCGGCGAGCTCGCGTGCGGGCGCAAACCGTCCAAGCATCCCGGCGAGACCGACGAGTGCGACCTCACGGACGCGCGCGACTTCAACCTGATGTTCGAGACGACGATCGGCCCGGTGAAGGAGTCCGGGTCGACCGCCTACCTGCGCCCGGAGACCGCGCAGGGCATCTTCATCAACTTCAAGAACGTGCTCCAGTTCTCGCGCAAGAAACCGCCGTTCGGGATCGCGCAGGTGGGCAAGTCGTTCCGGAACGAGATCACCCCCGGCAACTTCATCTTCCGCACGCGCGAGTTCGAGCAGATGGAGATGGAGTTCTTCGTGCCGCCCGCGGAGGCGCAGCGCTGGTTCGAGCACTGGCTCGCCGAGCGCGAGCGCTGGTACGTGGAGCTCGGGATCCGCGCCGAGCGCCTGCGGCTGCGCGCGCACGACGCGGAGGAGCTCTCGCACTACTCCTCGGGGACGAGCGACGTGGAATACCTGTTCCCGATCGGCTGGTCGGAGCTCGAGGGGATCGCCAACCGCGGCGACTTCGACCTCTCGCGCCACGCGGAGTTCTCCGGCGAGAAGCTCGAGTACTTCGACCAGGGCAGCGGCGAGCGCTACGTCCCGCACGTGATCGAGCCCGCTGCCGGCGCGGACCGCGCGACGCTCGCGTTCCTGGTGGACGCCTACGACGAGGAACTCGTCGAGCGCGAGGGCGCGGGCGAGGGCGAGATGCGCACCGTGCTGCGCCTGCACCCGCGCCTTGCGCCGGTGAAGGTGGCGGTGCTCCCGCTCGTGGGCAAGGACGGCCAGCCGGAGCTTGCGCAGGAGGTGCACCGCGCGCTGCGCGAGCGGGTGCTCTCCGAGTACGACACGGGCGGCGCGATCGGGCGCCGGTACCGCCGCCAGGACGAGATCGGCACGCCCTTCTGTCTTACGATCGACCACCAGAGCCTCGAGGACGGGACGGTGACGCTGCGCGACCGGGACTCGCTGCAGCAGGAGCGCCTGGAGATCGAGGGGATCGCCGAGGAGATCGAGCGCCGCGTGCTGGCGCCATGGACCACGCCCAAGCAGTGAAAGGAATGGAATGGACTTCGAGCTGACCGACGAGCAGCGATTGATCCGCGACACCGCGCGCGAGTTCACCGACCGCGAGATCATCATGCAGTCGCGCGAAAACGCGCGCAACCACCGCTTCGACGTGGACCTGGTGCGCAAGGTCGCAGAGCAGGGCTATCTCGGCGCGATCGTCCCCACCGAGTACGGCGGGGCCGGCCTCGACTACCTCTCCTACGGGCTCGTGGTGGAGGAGATCGGCCGCGGCGACTCTGCGATCCGCACGGTGATCTCGGTGCAGACCTCCCTGGTGTGCTCGGGGATCCTCAAGCACGGCACCGAGGAGCAGAAGCGCAAGTACCTGCCGAAGCTGTGCTCGGGCGAGTGGATCGGCTGCTTCGGGCTGACCGAGCCCGACACGGGCTCGGACGCGGCCAACCAGAGGACGCGCGCCAAGAAGACCGACAACGGCTGGGTGATCAACGGCGCGAAGATGTGGATCTCGATGGCCAACTACGCGAAGGTGGCGCTGATCTTCGCCCAGACCGATCCCGACCTCGGCCACAAGGGGATCGCGTGCTTCATCGTCGACACCGACCAGCCGGGATTCAAACCGGCGACGATCGAGCACAAGATGGGGCTGCACGCCTCCGACACCGCCTCGATCGCGCTCGAAGACGTGGAGGTCTCCGACGACGACGTGCTCGGCGAGGTGGGCGGCGGCTTCAAAGTGGCGATGTCGAACCTCGACTCCGGCCGCTACTCGGTGGCTGCAGGGTGCGTGGGGATCTGCCGCGGCTGCGTCGAGGAGTCGGTCAAGTACGCCAAGGAGCGCGAGCAGTTCGGGCGGCCGATCGCGAGCTTCCAGCTCGTGCAGGCGATGATCGCGGACATGGTCCTCAAGACCGACGCCTCGCGGATGCTCGTGTGGCGCGCGGGGTGGATGAAGGACAAGGGCCTGCCCAACACCACCGAGACGTCGGTTGCCAAGCTCCACGCCACCGAGGCGTCGCTGGAGTGCGCCAACCTCGCGATCCAGGTGCACGGCGGCGCGGGCTACGTGGACGACCATCCCGTCGAGCGCTACTACCGCGACGCGCGCGTGACGACCCTGTACGAGGGCACCTCGCAGATCCAGAAACTGATCATCGGCCGCGCGATGACAGGCGTGAACGCCCTGGTCCCCGCTTGAGCCTCGCGGCGGTTCCCGACGAGCAGCCCGCCTCCGCACCGCCCGCGGCGGTGATCGGCGTGCTGGGGGCGGGCACGATGGGCGCGGGCATCACCCAGCTCGCCACGCGCGCGGGCGCGCAGACGCTGCTGTTCGACCCGATCCCCGATGCGCTCGCCAAGGGCCGCGAGCGGATCGTTGACGGGCTGCGCCGCGAATCGGCGAAAGGCCGCATCAGCGAGCAGGACGCGGCGGAGGCGGGGGCGCGCGTGACGGCCGTGGCGGAGCTCGCCGCGCTCGCCGACTGCGAGCTGGTGATCGAGGCGGTTCCGGAGCGCCTGGAGCTCAAGCACGAGCTGTTCGCCACCCTGAGCGGGATCGTGGCGGAGGACTGCGTGCTCGCGAGCAACACCTCCTCGCTGCTGGTCACGGCGATCGCAACCGCAGCGAGCCACCCCGAGCGGGTGGTGGGCATGCACTTCTTCAACCCGCCGCCGGTGATGCGCCTGCTGGAGGTCGTCGCGGGCGAGGGCTCCGGCGAGCAGGCGCTCGCCGTCGCGCACGCCACGGGCGAGGCGATGGGCAAGACGGTGATCCGCGCCACCGACGGGCCGGGGTTCCTCGTGAACCGCTGCAACCGCCCGTTCGGCCTGGAGGCCCTGCGCCTGCTCGGAGAGCGGATCGCCGACGTGGAGACGATCGACCGCATCTGCCGGATGGAGGGCGGCTTCCCGATGGGGCCGTTCGAGCTCAGCGACCTGGTGGGCGTGGACGTGGGCTTCGAGATCTCCAAGAGCTTCTACGCCCAGAGCTTCGGCGAGCCGCGCTGGCGCCCCTCGCCGATCCAGGCGCGCTACGTGGCGGCGGGCCGCCACGGGCGCAAGACGGGCCGCGGCTACTACGACTACTCCGGCCCGAGCCATCGGCCGGAGGATCCCGAGCCGGTCGCGGTCGAGCGACCGGGGGGCGCGGTGGTGATCGCCGGAGAGGGTGTGCTCGCGCGCGAACTCGTCGCCGCAGCGACCGAAGCGGGGTTCGACGTGCGCGGCGAGCACTCGCCGATGGGCGACGCGCTGCCGGCGCTCTATGTGGACTGCGAGACGGCCTTTCCCGGCGAGGACAGGGAGCCGCGGCGGCGCGCCGTGGAGCGCACCCATCCGGGCACAGGGGAGCGCGGCCGGGCCGCATCTCACGCAGCGGCCTCGCACGGCGGCGCACACCTGCTTCTCTGCGCGGGCGCCTCGCTGTCGGTGCTCGCGCCGGGCGGCAGCGAGGTGGGCTTCCACGTGCTCCCGCCGTTCGAGAAGGCGCGCGCGGTGGAGCTGACGAGGACGGAGAGCTCCTCGCCGCTGGTGGCACAGCGCGCGGAGCACTTCTTCACGGCGCTCGGACGGCACGTGGAGTGGGTGGGCGATGCCCCGGGGCTGGTGCTCGGCCGCATGGTCTGCCAGATCGTCAACGAGGCCGCGTTCGCGCTCGGCGAAGGCGTGGGGGGCGCGCGCGACATCGACCTCGGCATGGTGCTGGGCCTCTCGCACCCGCGCGGCCCGCTGGAGTGGGCCGACGCGATCGGGCTCGAGCACGTGCTGGCGATCTTGGACGGCCTCGCCACGGAGTACCGCGAGGAGCGCTACCGCGCCGCGCCCGCGCTGCGGCGGCTCGTCTCCGAGGGGCGTCTCGGGGCGAGCGTCGACGGGCCGGGCTTCCACGACGCGGCCGGGTGAGCGCCTCACGAACGCGTGCGCGCACCCGTTGAACGTGCATGAGCGCAAGCGCCCCACCCCCCTTCCAGCGTTTCCTGCAGGAGCAGCGCGCGCCCGTGTGGCGCTTCCTGGTCGCATCGGTCGGCCCGGTTGATGCGGACGACTGCTTCCAGGAGACGTTCGTCTCCGCGCTGCGCGCGTACCCGCGGCTGCGCGCCGACTCCAACCTGCGCGCGTGGGTGCTCACGATCGCCCACCGCAAGGCGCTCGACGTCCACCGCGCCCGTGCGCGCGGAGCGGTGCCGGTGGCGGAGCCCGACGACTTCGAGCGCGATCGCGTGCCGCCGCCGCAGCCGCGCGACGAGGCGCTCTGGGAGGCGGTCGAGGAGCTGCCCGCGCGGCAGCGCTCCGCGGTGATGCTGCGGTTCGTCGCCGATCTCGCGCACAGGGAGATAGCCGACGCGATCGGCTGCAGCGAGGACGCGGCGCGCCGCTCGCTGCACGAGGGATTGACCAAGCTGCGAAAGGCGGTGCCCGCATGAGCCCAACGACCACGAAGAACGGCGACCGCGTCGAGGACCGTCTGCGGAGCCTCGCGCCCGGCGCGACGCCGGGGATGGACCGCGCCACCGAGCGGCTGCTCGCCCGCGTGCACGACCAACACCTCGCCGACGTCAGCTACGCGCCCGTGGACTCGCCGTTCGGCCCGCTGCTCGCGGCCGCGAGCGAGCGCGGCCTGCTGCGCCTCGCGTTCCCCGAGGAGGACATCGACAGCGTGCTCGAGCTTCTCGCGCGCCGCTGCTCGCCGCGGATCGTCGAGTCGCGTCCCGCGCTCGAGCCCGCCCGCCGCGAGCTCGACGAGTACTTCTCGGGCAGCCGCAGCGCGTTCGACCTCCCGCTCGACTGGTCGCTGATGAGCGACTTCGGCAGGCGCGTGCTGCGCGTCACCGCCGAGATCCCCTACGGCGGCGTGAGCACCTACAAAGAGGTGGCCACCGACGCGGGCAGCCCACGCGGCTCCCGCGCCGCGGGCAACGCGCTCGGGTCGAACCCGATCCCGATCGTGATCCCGTGCCACCGCGTGCTGCACAGCACCGGCGGCCTCGGCGGCTACGGCGGCGGGCTCGACCGCAAGCAGTTCCTGCTGGAGCTCGAGGGCGCGCCGCTGAGCGGACGGCCGCAGGTGCGGGGGAGCGCTCGCATCACCAGCGGGCCCCGCACGCGCCGGCGCTGAGGGGAGCGCGGGTCGGTCGCGCCGCTAGGCGGGATCCGCCGCGGGCGCCCACTGCGCCGTGGCGGGATCGCCGATCGGCATCGCGTCGGGGACGGGCACGCCGGGGGTGTCGCGCAGGTACCACTCCGCGTCGAGCGCGGCCTGGCAGCCGGAGCCCGCAGCGGTGACCGCCTGGCGGTAGGTGTGATCGACGAGGTCGCCCGCGCCGAACACGCCGGGGCGGTTGGTGCGCGTCGAGCGGCCGTCGGTGATCACGTAGCCGTTCTCGTCCACGTCGATCTGACCGCGCACGAGCTCCGACTGGGGCTCGTGGCCGATCGCGACGAACGTTCCCGAGGCGAGCACCTCGCGGGTCTCGCCGGTCTCGGTGTCGACGAGCTCCGCGTGGCCGAGCGCACCCGAGTCGCCGGCGACGAAGCGCTCCACCCGGTAGGGCGTCAGGAACTCGATGTTCTCCTGCTCGCGTGCGCGCTCGAGCATGATCTTCGAGGCGCGGAACTCCGCGCGGCGGTGGACGATCATCACCTTCGACGCGAACTTCGACAGGAAGATCGCCTCCTCCATCGCCGAGTCGCCGCCGCCGACGATGATCGTGGGCACGTCCTTGAAGAACGCGGCGTCGCACGTGGCGCAGTAGCTGATGCCGCGCCCTGCGAGCGTGTCCTCCCCCTCCACGCCGAGCTTCTTGTGCTCGGCGCCCATCGCGAGCACCACGGTGCGGGCGCGGTGCTCGGTGTCGCCCACCCACACGCTGTGCACGCCGCCGACCTCCTCGGAGAGCTCGACGCGATCCGCCTGCTCGGTGAGCAGCCGCGCGCCGAAGCGCTCCGCCTGCTCGCGGAACTTCATCATCATCTCGGGCCCCATGATCCCGGCGGGGAAGCCCGGGTAGTTCTCCACGTCGGTGGTCTGCTGCAGCAGCCCGCCCCACGCGAAGCCCTCGATCACCAGCGGGTTGAGGTTGGCGCGCGCGGTGTACAGCGCCGCGGTGTAGCCCGCCGGGCCGCTGCCCACGATGATCACGTTCTCGACCTCGCTCATGGCGCCTCCATTCTCACACACGCCCGGCGACGCAACCGCGCCACCCTCATTACTTCATTTTTTATAGTATAGACGAGGAGGGGCGCGCAATGCGTGGCCGGGCGCAGCGGGCCTCCGTGCTCAGGACCCGTGCACCGCTGCTGCGCGGGGCGCGCCGGGGGCGTGCGGCCCCGCCTCCTCCTCGCGCCAGCGCGCGACGGTGCGTCGCAGCTGCAGGTAGGCCACCGCGCCCGGGAGCGTGGGCAGCCAGAACGAGATCCCGCGGTAGGAGAGCACGGCGAGCACGGCGAGGTTGACGTCCACGCCGAACGCGGCGAACGCGCCGATCATGCCGCCCTCGACGCCGCCGAGGCCGCCGGGCAGCGGCAGCAGGTTGCCGAGCGTGCCCACGAAGTAGGACATCCAGATCACGGTGAACGGCGGCGGCGAGCCGAACGCGTGGAACATCGCCCACAGCACGCTGATGTCGAAGCCCCACCACGCGAGCGCGCCGAGCAGCCCCGGATCGCGGGTGCGCACGAGCGCGATCGCGGTGCGGATGCCGCTGGCGGCGAGCGCGGGCGCGGTCGCCGCCCGGGCGACCCAGTGCCCGAACCGGCCCGAGCCGGACGCGCGGCGGTCGAGCCGGCGCGAGAGGTCGTCGGGCAGGAGCGTCATCAGGCCCGCCACGGCGAACAGGATCGCCGCCACCAGCGCGGGCACGACGGTGATCGCGAACGACCCGCCGCCGGGGAACAGCCCGGTCGCGAGGCCCACCCCCGCGATCAGCATCGATCCTGCGTACACCACGTACAGGAGCACCATGAACGCCACCATGCGGCAGGCCACCAGGCGCGACTCCATCCCCGAGCGCCGCAGCGCCCAGGCGGTGAGCGCGAGCCCGCCCGCGCCCGCTGCGGCGAACAGCCGCGTCGCCACGAGCCCCGCCATCGTGATCTGGTAGCTCGCGTTCCAGCCGATGCGCCCGTCGGTCCCGCGCAGGAAGACCGCGCGGAACAGCACCACGTAGCCACCGAACGACAGCACCTCGAGCGCCACGCCGATGCCGATCCACCAGGAGTCGCCGCGCTCGATGCGATGCACGGTCGTGCCGATGCCGGTCAGGCGGGGCAGCACGAAGTACAGGAAGGCCACGCCGAACACCACGAACAGCAGCGACGCGGCGACCTGGCGGCGCGTGAGCAGCACGCGCGGCATCTCCTCCGCGGCGTCTGCGCCGCGCGCCCCGGCGGCAGGGGCCTGCTGCTCGGCGCCGGTGATGCGCTGTCCCGGTGCGGGCGCCTGCGGCGCCTGGCCGCGGGTGATCCGCTGCGCCGGCGGCACGCCCTCGCCCGCGGGCTGCGCGGGGTCGGGTCCGGCCGCGCTGCTCCCGGCGCCGTCGCTCAGCCCCTGGTCATTCCCCCGCGCCATGACCTCCCCCTCCGCCGTGCCCTCACCGACCCTCGTGCGCGATCGCCTCCAGAGCCGCTACCCCCCGCGCCGCGCGCGCAATCGCAGGGGTCGCGTACGGCGCCGCACGCCGGACCGCCAGGGTGAGCGCAGCGCCCGCGACCAGGTCGACGACGTAGTGCTCGCCCAGGTACACCAGCGCGAAGCCCAGCGCGCCGGTGTAGGCCGCGCCGAGCGCGCCCTGCACCGGCCCCACCTCGGCGAGCAGGAGCGCGGCCATCAACGATGTGGCGAAGTGCAGGGACGGCATCGCAGCAAGCGGATTTCCTCCGAACAAACTGTAGAGCGAGCCCCAGCGGCCACCCCAGTAGTCCTCGCCGTACTCCACCATCAGCCGCCTCACCTCCGTGGCCCCCGTGCCGTCGCGCTCGGCCGCGCCCGCCGCATACCACGGCGGCGCTGTGGGCAGGAACCAGTAGATCGCCGCGCCCACGTTGAACGTCGAGTACATCAGCGCAGCGGCGCGCGGGAAGCGCTCCGGGTGCAGGAACAGCAGGTACGCCACCGTGCCATGGGGCACCATGAACCACGACCAGTGCGTCCACACCAGGGCCGTGTCGAGCCCTCGCCACTGCACCTGCGCCGGCGCCCCCCGAGCGAGCGCCCGCTGCAGGCGCACCGTCGGCAGCGTGCCGAGGCCGAGCGCCTTGTCGCCCACGATCGGGTAGCGCACGAGCACCCGCCCCGCCTGCTCCTGCTCGTCGTCGTGCGGAGACTTGTACGCCGCCACGTACGCCCACATCTGCAGGGCCACCGCAGCCACATCCCGCGAGCGCGTGCGGGGGAGCGCGACGCACAGCCCCACGGGCGCGCCGAACGCGATCGCCTGCGAGACCGCCTTCGGGAGCGGCGCGCGCTTGCGCAGCAGCGGCGCCGCTGCGCCCGCCGCCACAACTCCCCACGCGGTTGCTCGGATCGCCTTCGACAGCCGCACGTGGCGCGGGAGTATGTCTGAGCAGCCGGAGCGACCGCTCGCGGCTCTGCTCAGACCGCAGGAGCCGAGGCGGGCTCACCGCCGGCCTCGGCCTGCTCGCCCGCGTCCTTCAGCGCGCGCGCCTCGCGCGCGGCGGCGACGAACGACCCGATCACGCGGCTGGAGGGATCGGCCTCGGGATGCCACTGCACGCCGAGCACGAACCTGCGGTCCTCGATCTCGATCGCCTCGGGGAGCTGGTCGAGCGTGGAGTGGCCCGTCACCTGGAGCTCCGCGCCGAGGCGGTCCACCGCCTGGTGGTGGTGTGACTTGGTGGCGTGGCCCGTCTCGCCCGCGGCGCGCGCGGCGAGCGAGCCGTCCTGCAGCTCCACGTCGTGGTCGGCGCCGTCGAAGGACCCGAGCACGCGCCTGTGCTCCTCGTGGCCCACGTGCTCGGGAAGGTGCTGGAGCAGCGTGCCGCCGCGGGCGACGTTGATCAGCTGCATCCCCCTGCAGATGCCGAGCACGGGCAGGTCGCGCTCGATCGCCGCGCGCGTGAGCGCCACCTCGAACTCGTCGCGCGCGGGCACGGTCTCGATCGTCTGCGGGTGCGCGGGCTCGCCGTAGCTCGCCGGATCGATGTCGGAGCCGCCCGCCAGCATCAGCCCGTCGATCAGATCGAGCAGCTCGTCGGGCTCGCTGGAGACGTGCGCATCGGGCGGCAGGACCACCGCCACGCCCCCCGCCCGCTGGACCGCTTCTATGTAACTGAGGGGGGTGAGGGCTGCGACCTGATCCCACACGCCCCACTGGGAGCGCTCCAGCGAGGAGCAGATGCCGATCACGGGTCGCGTCATTGCCTAGAGAATAGGATCATCGCCCACACCTTGGGACGCGCGGCGAGAGGAGAGCGATGAGCGGGGCGGGCATGACGCTGGAGACGGTCAACGTGCACGTGGCCGACGGGGCGGCGACGGTGGAGCTGAACCGGCCCGAGAAGCTCAACGCGTGGAACCAGCAGTTCGGGCTCGACCTGCAGGCGGCGTTCAGGCTCTGCGCGGAGTCCGAGGAGGTGCGCGCGGTGATGATCACCGGCGCGGGGCGCGGGTTCTCCTCCGGCGCGGACCTCACCGACCTCTCCGGCGAGAGCACCGACGAGGGGCGCCCGAACGTCTACAAGGCGCTCACCGAGGTCTACCACCCCGTGATGCGCGCGATCCGCGAGATCCCCAAGCCGGTCGTCGCAGCGGTGAACGGCCCCGCGGTGGGGATCGGCTGCTCGCTCGCGCTGTGCAGCGACCTGGTGATCGCCGCCGAGAGCGCCTACTTCCTGCTCGCGTTCGTCAACATCGGCCTCGTGCCCGACGGCGGCTCCTCGCTGTTCGTGCCCACGCGCGTGGGCTTCGCGCGCGCCACGGAGCTGTCGATGCTCGGCGAGCGGCTGCACGCGCCGCAGGCACTCGAGTGGGGGCTCATCAACCGCGTTGTCCCGGACGGCGAGCTGCGCGAGCGCGCGGGGGAGCTGATCGCGAAGCTCGCTGCGGGGCCCACGAGCTCCTACGCCGGCACCAAGCGCCAGCTCAACAACTGGCTGTACGCGCGGATGGAGGAGCAGCTCGAGCTCGAGGCGAGCATCCAGCAGGAAATGGCGGGCAGCGAGGATTTCGTGGAGGGGGCGACCGCGTTCCTGCAGAAGCGCGCGCCGAACTTCCGCGGAAGCTGAGCACTCGTGGCAAACGTCATCAAGCGCGTCGCGTCCGCGCCTGAATAGAATCCCCGCCGCCTTGGGCCACGCGCTCCCCTCACTGCTCGGCTTCTTCACCCCGCTGTCGGGCGGCTCGCCCAACGCGGACAGGATCGACAGTCTCTACAAGATCACGCTGGTGATCGCGCTCGTCGTGTTCGTGCTCGTCGAGGGCGGCCTGATCTACGCGCTGTGGCGCTTTCGCGCGCGCAAGGGCGCCGTGGCTGCGCAGATCCGCGGGAACACGCGCCTGGAGGTCGGCTGGACGGTCGCCGCCGCGCTGATCCTCGTGGGGCTCGCGGTGCTCACGTTCGCGAAGCTCTCGGGGATCGAGAACCCGCCCAACTCGAACGCCGAAGGCGCAAAGCTCGCGGACGCGAGCGGCCCGCTGCTGGCGAGCTCGGAAGAGCGGCTGCCGCCGAACGGCAAAGCGCTCAAAATCACCGTGATCGGCCGCCAGTACCTGTGGCAGTACGTGTACCCCGGCGCCAACGAACCCGACGGCCTCGGCGCGCCCTTCTCATACGAAGAAATGGTCGTGCCCACGAACACGACCGTGAGCCTGAAGATCGTCTCCGCGGACGTCGTCCACGCGTGGTGGATCCCCGAACTGGGCGGCAAGTTCCAGGCCGTGCCCGGCTACGACAACTACACGTGGTTCAAGATCCCGCGGCCCGGGGTGTTCAAGGGCCAGTGCGCGTTCCTGTGCGGCCGCGGACACGCCCGCATGTTCGCAACCGTGCGCGCCGTCCCGCCGGCGCAGTTCGAACAGTGGCTGGCGGACCGCAAGAAGCTGATCTCCGAAGCCAACGCCGAAGCGAAGGTCGCGCGCGCGAAGCTCGGCGCGCAGACCGGCGCCGGCCAGGTGGAAAACCCCTAGCGAGCAAGGACCCCGACCGCGATGGCCACATACGCAGCTCCCGTCCCCCAGATCGCCGCCCACGAGGTGAAGCCCGAGGCGCGCGGCTGGACGAGCTGGGTGACCACCACCGACCACAAGCGCATCGGGATCATGTACATGGTCACGACGTTCATGTTCTTCATCCTCGGCGGCGTCGAGGCGCTGATGATGCGCCTGCAGTTGGGGGAGCCGAACAACACGCTGGTCACGCCCACGACCTACAACCAGCTGTTCACGATGCACGGGACGACGATGATCTTCCTGTTCGTCGTGCCGATGATGGCGGGGCTGGCCAACTACTTCCTGCCGCTGATGATCGGCGCGCGCGACATGGCCTACCCGCGCCTGAACGCGCTCTCCTACTGGCTGCTGCTCGCCGGCGGGCTCGTGTTCTACGGGTCGATCTTCTGGAACCCGCCGGAAGCGGGCTGGACGAGCGCGGTGCCGCTGGCGAACTCGTTCTTCTCCCCCAGCGGCGGCCAGGACGCGTGGATCTACCTGATCCACCTGACCGGCATCTCCTCGACCCTCGGGGCGATCAACTTCTACGCGACCGTCGCCAACATGCGCACGCGCGGGATGAGCTGGGGCCGGCTGCCGCTGTTCGTGTGGGCGGTCCTCACCTACTCCGTGCTGATCATCTTCGCGATGCCGGTGATCGCCGCCGCGGTGACGATGCTCCTCACCGACCGCCACTTCGGCACGCACTTCTTC
>JAICYC010000121.1 GCA_025934395.1 Solirubrobacteraceae bacterium
CGCAAGCGACCGAGGACGCCGCCCGGCGCCGGCTAGCGGCGTCAGTACCCGTTTGACGTGCGATAGCCAAGCCGGGCAAGGACGCAGGGAGCGCCGCGTGCTATCGCACGCCAGCGACCGAGGACGCCGCCCGGCGCCGGCTATCGCGCGTCAAACCCGTTGGATCAGCGTGCCGGTCCCGAGCCCGCCGCCGCAGCACATCGTCACGAGGCCGGTCTCCTTGTCGGAGCGCTCGAGCTCGTGCAGCAGCGTGGTGATCAGGCGCGCTCCGGTGGAGCCGAGCGGGTGGCCCAGCGCCATCGCGCCGCCGTTCACGTTGACGCGGTCCATGTCGGGGTCGAGCTCGCGGCGCCACGCCGCCACGACCGGCGCGAACGCCTCGTTGATCTCCACGAGGTCGATGTCGTTCATCGCCATCCCGTTGCGCTCGAGGATCTTGCGGGTTGCCGGGATCGGCCCCTCCAGCATTTTCACGGGGTCGCAGCCCACGGTCGTCTGGTCGACGATCCGCGCGCGGGGCTTCAGCCCGAGCGACTTGGCCTTGTCCGCGCTCATCAGCAGCACCGCCGCGGCGCCGTCGGAGATCTGCGAGGCATTGCCCGCCGTGATCTTGCCGTCGGGCTTGAACGCCGGCTTCAGCTGCGAGAGCGCCTCGAGGCTGGTGTCGGGGCGGATGCCCTGGTCGGTCACGAGCGTCTGCCCGTCGACCGCCATCGGCACGATCTCGCGCTCGAAGCGGCCCTCCTCGGTGGCCTGCGCCGCGAGCCGGTGCGAGCGGACGGCGAGCTCGTCGAGCTCCGAGCGGGAGATCTCCCACTGGTCGGCGATCATCTCCGCGCCGAGGCCCTGGCCGACGATGTTGTGCTTGGCCATCAGCTCGGGCGTGAACGCGTAGCCGAAGTCCTCCTGTGTTTTCATGCCCGCCGCGAACGGCAGGTGGCCCATGTGCTCCACGCCCGAGCCGATCATCGCGTCGTGAACGCCGGCGGCGATCAGCGCTGCCGAGAAGTTCACCGCCTGCTGGGCGGAGCCGCACTGGCGGTCCACCGTGGTGCCCGGCGTCTCGATCGGCAGGCCGGCTTCGAGCCACGCGTTGCGTGCGATGTTGAAGCCCTGCTC
Source organism: Solirubrobacteraceae bacterium (assembly GCA_025934395.1). Taxonomy (GTDB): domain Bacteria; phylum Actinomycetota; class Thermoleophilia; order Solirubrobacterales; family Solirubrobacteraceae; genus Palsa-744. Next base: position 1,120 of record JAICYC010000121.1, read on the forward strand.
GCCGAACTGCTGCACGCAGCCCGCGATCACGTCCTCGACCTCCGAGGCGTCGATCCCCGACCGCTCGATGACCTCGGTGTAGGTCTTCGCGAGCAGCTTGTTCGGATGCGTGTCCTTGTAGTAGCCCTTCTCCCTGTGCCCGCGCCCGATCGGCGTGCGCACAGCCTCGACGATGACCACCTCACGGCCCTCTTGCTGCCTCATCTCAGCTGCCTCCTAGGTTCCTGGCCCAAAGCTTGTGTGGAAGGGAGTCAGGGCCGCCGCGCTGCTCGCCCGGGGGCGGCGCGGAAGCTTCTGAGAAGATGCCCGGACCCCGTAGTGCCTACTCTATCGCCTCATCCAAGATAGATTGACTCGTCAATCAACCGTGTGCGCGAGCGCACACATCCCCTCCTCGTGGACAGCTCCGCAGCCCAACCAGCCAGACGCCTCGCCGTGGCGGGCAGCGGCGCGATCGCGTGCGGCCTCGCCGCCACGGCGGCGCACCATGGCCCCGTGCTGCTGCTCGCGCGCTCGCGCGACTCCGCCGAGCGGGCACGCGCGACCGTCGAGAAGACGCTCAGCAAGCTCGGCGCGGAGATCGACCCCGAGCACGTAGAAGTCGTCACCGACCCCGCCGAGCTCGGCGTCGCCACGTTCGTCGTGGAGGCCGTGGTCGAGGACATCGACGTCAAGTCGCAGCTGCTCGGCGAGCTCGACGCGCTGCTCGGCGAGCGTGCGATCCTCGCGAGCACCACGTCCTCGCTGTCGGTCGCCGAGCTCGCGCGCGCCAGCGGCCGGCCCGACAGGTTCGTGGGGCTCCACGTGTTCAACCCCGTCACGCGCATGCAGCTCGTCGAGCTGATCTTCCCCGACAGCGCCAGCGAGGAAACGCGGACGCGCGCGCTCACGCTGTGCGAGACGTTCGAGAAGGTGCCGGTCGAAGTCCCCGACGTCCCCGGCTTCGTCGTCAACAGGCTCTTGTTCCCGTATCTGTTCAGCGCGGTGCGGCTCGTCGAAGAGACCGGCATGTCCGCCGGGGACGTCGACACCTGCATGCGACTCGGCGCAGGCCACCCGATGGGGCCGCTCGCGCTGCTCGACCTCGTGGGCCTCGACGTGTCCAAGGCGATCGGCGAGACGATCGGCGCCGAGATCCCTCCGCGGGTCGGCCAGCTCGTCGCCGAGGGTGCCCTCGGACGCAAGAGCGGGCGTGGGTTTCACACCTACGAGAACGCCCGATCCTGAGAATTTACTCACGCACCAGCTCACTTTTAGGTGCGATTGAGGCCTGTATCGATACTGGGATCTGCGACAACAAAGTCGCATCGCACACCCGCCTCCTCCCAGTGCGCACGCTCCGGTCCGCTCCCCCCGCGGGCCGGACGTGTTTAAGGGGCCGCCAGGCTCAGCGCGACCGGTCGGCACCCACGGGCGCCGCTGCGGAGGCCGTCGGTGTCAGTCCGCGAGGTCGCGCTGCTCGCGCGGAACCGTCCGCCGTTCGCGGATGCGAACCGCCTCGATGCGGTTCTCGCGAACGGACTCGACCCTGATCGAGTAGCCGTCGGCGTTCACCGTGTCGCCGCGGTGCGGAAGGCGGCCCAGCTCGGAGAACACGAACCCGCCCACCGAGTTGTACGCGTCGGTGTCCACGGGCAGGTCGAGGCCGTAGTCGGTCAGGTCCGACACCGCCACGTGGCCGCGCACGAGCCAGTCGCCGTTCGCCAGGCGGCGGATCTCGCCCGCCGCGGGATCGGTCTCGTCGGCGATCTCCCCCACGACCTCCTCGATGATGTCCTCCACCGACACGACGCCCACCACGCGACCGTACTCGTCAACGACCACCGCCAGCGAGGTGCGCTGGCGCTGCAGGTCCGCGAGCAGGTCGTCGAGCGGCTTCGTCTCCGGCACGATCAGCGCGTCGTGGACGACCGGCTGCACGGGCGCGCTCGGCCCGTGCTCCATCAGCTCGCGCGCCAGCTCGCTCACGTGCACCAGGCCGCGCACGCGGTCGCGGTCTTCGTCTTCGGTCACGACCAGCCGCGTGTGCCCGCTCGTCACGCACAGCCGCACCGCCGTCTCGACGTCCTGGGAGACGTCCACCGTGACGACTGCGGGGATCGAGGTCATCACCTGGCGCGCCTCCTGCTCGTGCAGGTGGAACACGCCCGTGAGCATCCCCGCCTCGCCGCGGTCGATGTGCCCGCCCTCCTGTGACTCGGCGATCAGCCGCTTGAGCTCGTCGGAGGACCCGCCGAGCCGCTCTGCGTGCATGTCCACGCCCAGCAGCCGCAGGATCCGGTCCGCGATCCACGTGAGCGCCTCGATGAACGGTTTGAACACCGCGCTGAACAGATCGAGGGGCCGCGCCACGCGGCGCGCCACCGCCTCGGCGCGGTCGATCGCGTAGAACTTCGGCACCATCTCGCCCGCGATCAGCTGGGCTGCCGCGATCAGCAGGAATGCCACCACCACCGAGATCGCCACCGCCACGTCGTGGGCCGTCCCGCCGAAGGCGCCTTTGAGGATCCCGGCCAGCGCGGGCTCGCCCAGGGCGCCGATCCCGATCGAGGTCATCGTCACGCCGATCTGCACCGCGGAGATGTATTCGTTGACGTGATCCAGCTGGCGCAGCGCCTGCCGCGCGCCCTTCTCGCCTGCGTCGCGCATCACTTCCAGGCGGGTCCGGCGCGAGCGCACGAGCGCGTACTCGGCGATCACGAAGAACGCGTTGATCGCGACGAGCAGCGCCGCGAGGATCAGCCTCAGGCCGTTCACGCCAGGGACGCGAGCCGCGCCGAGGGCGCTCCGCTCGCGAGCGGGCCCCGAGCCTGCGTGCGGCGCCGCGGAGTCGCTGCGGCGCTACTTCGGGGAAGTTCTTCTTCGTCGCTCATCGTGGTGCGGACAGGGCAACCGTAGCAAGCGACAGCGTCGGAAGCGAGCGACTGCTCGCGCGCTCAGAGCAGCCCGTCGATCCGCGCAGCGAGCGCGAAGTCGGCGTCTGTCAGCCCGCCTTCGGAGTGCGTGGAGAGCGTCAGGCGCACCTTGTTCCAGCCGTGCACGAGGATGTCGGGATGGTGGTTGGCCGCCTCCGCCAGCTCCGCCACGCGATTCACCAGCGCGATCGCAGCGGCGAAGTCCTCGAGCTCCGCCTCCCGCGAGATGCTCGTGCCGCGCTCGCCGCGCTGCCAGTCCTGGACCTCCGCCAGCCGCCGCTCGATGTCGTCCTCAGCGAGAACTCCCATCACACGAGCTTAGCCCGGCGGCGAGGTGTGCGTAGAGTCAGCGCATGCGCATCGTCAGCCTCGTCCCCCACGCCACCGAGCTGCTGTTCGCGCTCGGGCTCGGCGGCGACGTCGTGGGCGTCACGCACGAGTGCGACCACCCGCCCGACGTGCTCGAGCTCGAGCACGTCACGCGCGACGTGCTCGAGCCGGGGCTCGGACCGCGCGAGATCGACGCGGCGGTGCGCGAGCGCACGCGCAGCGGTGAGGCGATCTACGAGCTCGACCGCCACGCGCTCGCCGCGCTGGATCCCGATCTGATCGTCACCCAGGCGCTGTGCCCCGTGTGCGCCGTCTCCTACGAGGAGGTCGCTGCGATCGCCGCCGAGCTCCCCCGCCAGCCGCAGGTGATCTCGCTCGACCCGCACACGCTCGGCGAGGCGCTCGGGGACGTGCGCACCGTCGCGGAGGCGACCGGGGTGCGTGAGGCGGGCGTCGAGGTGATCGAGGGGGCCGCCAAGCGCATCGACCGCGTGCGTCTCGCCACGCGCGATGCGCGCAGGCCGCGGGTGGCGGCGGTGGAGTGGCTCAGAAATCATTTCGCACGGAATCGAGCAGTCTCGGTACTGCATAGGGCACCTTACCAGTACTCTTAGTAAGGGGTCAATGAGGGAAATGCCTTAGACGACAACCGAGGAAGAGGGACAACGGGAGGTTCGGGCGAACCGCCGCCAGCACGGTTCGCCCTGGTTAGCTAAATGTTCAGGCGAGGGCTTTACCGTAGAGCGCGAGCAAACGGCTCCAGGCTCTTTCCGCTTCTTCCTGGTTATAAACCTGCGTGTCGGGCGGGCACCAGCCGTGTGCACCTTTGTAGACCTCCACTTCGGCCGGACGGTTCGCCTTTTCGAACGCCTCTTTGATGGCGTCCTTATCGGTCGGAGAACGCTGATCGTCGTTGGTCGCGATGGCAATCAGGAACTGC
>JAICYC010000043.1 GCA_025934395.1 Solirubrobacteraceae bacterium
CTCGTGGCTGCTGCTGCGCGGGCGCTGCCGCAGCTGCCGCGCGACGATCTCGCCGCGCTACCCGCTCGTGGAGGCGCTCACCGCCGCGCTGTGCGTGGGGGCGGTGCTCGCGCACGACACCGCCGTCGGCGTGGTCCTGTCGCTGCTGACGATCCTCGTGGTGGTGCCCGTCGCCCTGATCGACCTGGAGCATCGGATCATCCCCAACCGGATCACGCTCCCCGGGGCGGTGCTCGCGCTCGGCCTGGGCCTGGCGCTCGACCCCGGCGGCGAGCCCACGCGATTGATCGCGGGCGCCGCAGCGGGCGGGTTCCTGCTGCTGGCCGCGCTCGCCTATCCCGGCGGGATGGGCATGGGCGACGTGAAGCTCGCCGGGCTGCTCGGGCTGACGCTCGGCAAGGCGGTCGCGCCGGCGCTGCTGATCGCGCTGCTGTCGGGCACGCTCGTGGGCATCGCGGTGATGGCACGCACGGGCGCGCGGGAGGGTCGCAAGACCGCGATCCCGTTCGGCCCGTTCCTCGCCCTGGGGGCCGTGGTGGCGGCGTTCGCGGGCAACCAGCTGGTCGGCGTCTACGTCAATCACTTCTTGCACTAAAGCGTGTACGCACACGCGCCGATACCCCCCGTGCGGCCAACGCCGCCTCTCCCTGAAGCGCGCACCACACGATGAGACTTCCCGCCGGAATCCCCCAACTCAACGTCAACCTTCCTCGCCTCGGGCGCCGCTCCGGCGGCCCGAACGTGGTCGGCCTGGACATCCAGCCCGGGTTCGTCGCGGCGGTGCAGGCGCGCGTGAACGGCTCGATCACCGCGGAGCGCGCCGTGTCCGTGGCGCTGCCCGCGGACACGGTCCGCGACGGCGAAGTGCACGACGAGGTCGCCCTCGCCGAGGCGCTGCGCGAGCTGTTCGCCGACAGCGGGCTCGGCAAGCGCGTGCGGATCGGCGTGGCCAACCAGCGCACCGTGCTGCGCACGCTTGAGCTCCCGCCCGTCACCGACGAAAAGGAACTCGCCGCGGCGGTCACCTTCCAGGCCCAGGACCAGGTTCCGATGCCGCTCAACAACGCCGTCCTGGACTTCCACCCGCTGGGCATCATCGACACGCCCGCCGGCCCGCGCCAGCGCGTCGTGCTCGTCGCCGCGCAGCGCGACATGATCGAACGACTGCTGAGCGCGGTGCGGCAAGCAGGCCTGACGCCGGAGGGCGTCGACCTCTCCGCGTTCGCGCTGATCCGCTCCCTGTACCGCAACGATCCCGACCAGTCCGCCCGCGTGCTGTACCTCAACGTGGACGGGCTCACGAACCTCGCGATCGCCGAGGGCACGGTCTGCCGCTTCACCCGCGTCGTCGGCAGCGGCCTCGAGGGGATGGCGACGGAGCTCGCCGAGCGTCGTGGCATCGCGCTCGCCGACGCGCGCGAGCTGCTCGCAGCGGTCGACCTCACCGTCCCCGCGCCGGTCTCCGAGCCGCTCCCGGTGCAGGAGCCCGTCGCGGCTGCGGCGACCGAGCCCGTCGCGGACCCCGAGGCGGACGCGGAGCTCTCCGAGCGCGCAGCCGACGTCGAGCCCGTGGACGACCTCGAGCCCGCACCGGACGAGGCTTCCGAGAACGGCGGCGCGCAGGGCCACGAGGAGGAGCAGCCTCCGGTCTCCTACGACGAATCCGCTTACGACTACGCCCAGGAGCTCGGCCACGGCTACGCGCAGCCCGAGCCCGAGGAGCCCGCTGCGCCCGTCGTCGACGCCGACGTGTGGGGCGTGCTCGAGAACGGCGTGCGCGACATCGCGGGCGAGGTGCGCAACTCACTGGACTTCCACCGCTCGCAGGACGGCGGCGGCGACGTCTCCCACGTGGTGCTGAGCGGCGCCGCGGAGGCGATCCCCGGATTCGCCGACAGCCTGCAGCTCGCGCTCGGCGTCGAGGTCCGGCCGCAGTCGGTCGCCTTCGCCGAGGGTCGCATCGCGGGCGTCTCCGAGCACCGGCTCGCGATCGCCGCGGGCCTCGCGGCCGGGGAGGCTCCGCAATGAGAGCGGTGAACCTGATCCCGAGCGAGCAGCGCAGCGGCGGCGCAGTCGTCGGCGCGGGCCGCTCCGGGGGAATCGCCTACGGCGTTCTCGGCGTCATCGCAGCCTTCGCGGTCCTCGCGCTCGTATACGGGATGGCGAGCCGTCAGGTGTCCTCGCGCAAATCCGAAGTCGCCTCGCTCGAAGCCCGCGCGACGGCCGCCCAGAACCAGGTTGCACAGCTCGCGCCCTACGCGCAGTTCATCGCGATGCGCAAGACCCGCATGGCCGCGGTCGAACAGCTCGTCGACTCGCGGTTCGACTGGGCCCACACGTTCCACGAGCTCGGTCGTGTGCTGCCGAGCACCGTTTCGGTCACGGGAGTCACCGGCACCGTGGGCGCGGCGCCGGCCAGCTCGAGCTCCTCCACCTCCACCTCCAGCTCCTCCACCTCGAGCTCCTCCAGCGCCTCCACCCCCGGCTCCCCGACGACGGGTACGTCCTCGGTGTCCTCGGCGACCCCGCCCGGCAGCGTGCCCACCTTCAACATCACCGGGTGCGCGGCCAGGCAGGACACGGTCGCCCAGGCGATGAACCGCATCCGGCTGATCAACGGCGTCGCGAGCGTGGAGCTCGTCAGCTCGACCAAGCCCGGCACGGGCGCCAGCTCGGGCGCCGCCGGCGGCGGTTGCGGCAAGGCGCCCACGTTCACGATCAACGTCAACTTCCAGGCGCTGCCGACGACGACCGCCGCAGCCGCGGCCGCGACCACCCAGACGGTGGCGGCGACGTCGGCGCCCGGCGTGGGCACCGGCTCGGGCCCGACCGGCTCGACGTCCTCGCCGGCGACCGGCTCCACGACAGCGCCCGCGACAGGAGCGAGCCGATGACCGCCCGCGACCGCACGGTAGTGATCGTCCTCGGCATGCTCGCGATCATCGCGGGCGGCTGGATACTGCTCGTCTCGCCCGAGCGCAAGGAAGCGAACAAGCTCAACGATCAGGTCGCGGCGGCGCGCTCGACGCTCAGCACGGCGGAAGGGAAGCTCAACGATGCCCGCAACGCGCAGCACCAGTACGCGAGCGCGTACGCGTCGATCGTGACGCTCGGCAAAGCCGTGCCCCCGTCCACCGAAGTGCCGTCGCTGATCTACCAGCTCGAAGGCGCCTCCAACACCCGCCACGTGGACTTCGCCTCGATCGTGGCGGGCACGGGCAGCAGCACGACGACCGCCAGCCCCTCCGGCACGGCGGCTGCCGCTGCGGGCTTCTCCCAGATGCCGTTCACGTTCACCTTCAACGGGAGCTACTTCGACCTCGAACGCCTGTTCTCGTCGCTCGACCGCTTCACCCTGCGGACCTCGACGGGGACGCTGCAGGTGAGCGGCCGGCTGCTGACGATCCAGGGCGTGAAGCTCACTCCGCTCAACGCAGAAGGCGCGGTCTCCAAGAAGCTCGAGCTGACCGGCTCGATCACGGCGGTGGCCTACGTGCTCCCCGGCACCGAAGGCCTCACCGCCGGCGCGACCCCGAGCTCTCCCTCCGGCTCGACGTCGAGCGCCAGCTCGTCCACGTCGAGCTCTTCTGCGACCCCCGCCGTGGTGACGCCATGAACGAGCTTGTGAAGGGCATCAAGGCCGACCTCACCGACCGCAGGATGCTGCCGCTCGTGGGGCTCGTCGTCGCTGCGCTGATCGCCGCGCTCGCCTACGCCGCGCTCGGCGGCTCGAGCAGCTCGACCACATCGCCGCTGCCGTCGCCGTCGCCCGCCGGCTCGGCGCTGACGCACGGGATCGCCGTGACCGAAGACCAGCAGGCGAGCACAGAAGCGGTCGCCGAGACGACGGACGGCGTCAAAGTCCAGCGCCACGGCGCGTCCCACGACCCGTTCCGGCTGCTTCCGAGCTCGATCACCGGGAACAGGCCCGCCTCCACCAGCAGCACAAGCGTTTCGACCGCGACCAGCAGCTCGGCGTCGTCCACCGGGTCGAGCCCGGGCGCGCTGTCGCCGGGGGGGAGCCCGACGTCATCCGGCCCCACGACGCCGGGTGCGGCGAAACCCCACAGGCAGGCCAAGCCGAGGACGGTCTACCACGTCGCCCTGGAGTTCGGCGCGCTGCCCGCCGACCCGACCACCGAACCGACAGCGCTGACGCCGTACTCCGCGCTGTCGAAGGCGACGCCCCTTCCCTCGCCCAAGGACCGGCTGATCGAATTCGTGGGCGTCACCGTGACGCACAGCGGCAAGAGCGCCTCGTTCGCGATCGACGGCGAACTGATCCTGAGCGGGAGCGGCACGTGCCTGCCCAGCGCAGCCCAGTGCCAGGTCGTCGACCTGCCGCAGGGCGCCTCCGAGCAGATGGAATACTTCTCGCCGTCGACCGGCACCGTGGTCAAGTACGAACTCCGCGTCGTCAGCATCGCCTCCTCCAGGGCGACCGCTGCGGCCGTCAGGGGCGTGCGTCACGCCCAGGGGCTGATCGAGCACGGCCTGCTCTCGAAGGGCGGCGCGCTGCGCCTGGCGGGCCTCCGCTTCTCCTCGCTGGCGGGCGTGCTCGTGTTCGCGCCCCGTCACCACGCCTCGAGCGCCCGCGCATCCCGCACCCGCGGCCGCTGAGCAGCCTCGCTCCCGCTCACGGCAGGCAGCATGCCGCGCGCAGCTGAGCCCCGCGGGCCAGCAAATAAGCTAGGGCGGTGCCGCTCCGCCTCATAACCGCGGGCGAGTCCCATGGCCCCGGGCTCACCTGCATCGTCGACGGGCTCCCCGCGGGTCTGCGCCTGGACCCCGACGCGATCGGCCGCGAGATGTCGCGCCGCCAGCTCGGTCACGGCCGCGGCGGGCGCATGAAGATCGAGCGCGACGCGGCGGAGATCACGGGAGGTGTGCGCCACGGGCGCACACTCGGCGGGCCCGTGGCGCTGCAGGTCGCAAATCGCGACTACGCCAACTGGGAGGAGCGGATGAACCCCTGGCCGGTGCAGCAGGAGACCCCGGAGGTCCACCTGCCACGGCCCGGCCACGCCGACCTCGTGGGCACGTGGAAGTACAAGCAGACCGACGTGCGCAACATCCTCGAGCGCGCGTCCGCGCGCGAGACCGCCGCCCGGGTCGCGGGTGGCGCGATCCTGAAGGCGCTGCTGGGTGCGCTCGGCGTGGCGGTCCACTCGCACGTGCTCCAGATCGCGTCAGTGCGCGCGCCCGGCCTGCGCGGTCCGCTGACCGCGGGCGACTTCGAGGCGGTCGACGAGTCGCCGGTGCGCTGCCTCGACGAGGAGGCGGGTCGCGAGATGGTGCGCGAGATCGACCGCCTGCGCAAGGCGAACGAGTCGCTCGGCGGGGTGTTCGAGGTGCAGGCGTTCGGCCTGGTGCCCGGCCTCGGCTCGCACGTCTCCTGGGAGGAGCGCCTCGACGGGCGCCTGGCGATGGCGATGTGCTCGATCCAGGCCGTCAAGGGCGCGGCGATCGGGGACGCCTTCGGCGTTGCGGGCCGCCCGGGGTCCGAGGCGCACGACGAGATCTTCTTCTCGCAGGAGCGCGGCTACTACCGCGAGACCAATCACGCCGGCGGGCTCGAGGGCGGGATGACCACGGGTGCGCCGCTCGTCGTCCGCGGTGCGATGAAGCCGCTTCCCACGCTCACCAAGCCGCTGCGCTCGGTCGACACCGAGACGCACGAGCCCGCGCAGGCGCTGCGCGAGCGGACCGACTCGTGCACGGTCCCCGCGGCGGCGGTGGTGGGGGAGACGATGGTGGCGCTCGTGCTCGCCGAGGCGTACCTGCGCAAGTTCGGCGGCGACCACATCGACGACGTGATCGCCGCGCGCGACGCATACGAGCAGCGGATCGGATGGCGCTCGTCCTGATCGGCTTCATGGGCGCGGGCAAGACGACCGTGGCCCGGGAGCTCGCCGACGCGCAGGGGGTGACGCCGCTCGACAGCGACGCGATGCTCACCGATCGGCTCGGCCGCACGCCCGCGGAGGCGTTCGCCGAGGCCGGCGAGGCGGAGTTCCGCGCGCAGGAGGAGGCGCTCGTGGCCGAGCTGCTCGAGGGCGCCCGTGAGCGTGACGTGATCGCGCTCGGGGGTGGGAGCGTCGAATCGGCGCGTGTGCGCGAGCTGCTCGCCGGGCACACGACGGTGCTGCTGGAGGTCTCGCCCGAGACCGCGTGGGCGCGGGTCGGTGCCGAGAGCAGGGGTGAGCGCCCGCTCGCCGCCGATCGCAGCGCATTCGAGGAGCTCCACGCGCGGCGCCTGCCGACCTACGAGGCGCTCGCGGACGCGATCCTCCCCGAGCTCGCGCCCGGTGGTGCCCCGGCGGTGCTCGGCGCGCTGCGCGCGCTCGAGCTGGCGCCCGACGGTGCGCGCCTGCTGTGGGCGCGTGCGCAGAGCGGCGACTACCCCGTGCTCGTGGCCGACGGCCTGCTCACAGACGCCGCAGCGCTCGACGCCGCGTGGCCGCTGGACCGCTCGCGCTCGCGTGCGTTCTGCGTGACCGACGAGCACGTGCAGCCGCTCTACGGCGCGAGCCTCGGCGAGCCGGAGCTCACGATCGCGCTTGCCGCGGGAGAGTCGCAGAAGACGCTCGCGAGCGCCGAACGCGTGTGGCGCGCGCTCGCCGCCGCGGGGATGACGCGCGCCGACCACGTCACAGCCCTCGGAGGGGGAGTGGTCGGTGACCTGGCGGGCTTCTGCGCGGCCACCTACCAGCGCGGCGTGCCCGTCGTGCAGGTGCCCACCACCCTGGTCGCGCAGGTCGACTCCGCCTACGGGGGCAAGACCGGGGTGGACCTGCCCGACGCGAAGAACTACGTCGGCGCCTACCACCAGCCCGTGGGGGTGCTCGTCGACCCCGCTGCGCTGGCGACGCTGCCGGCGGCGGAGTACGCGGCGGGCTGGGTGGAGGTGCTCAAGACCGCGCTGATCGCGGGCGGAAGGCTTTGGGAGTCGATCGCCCGCGACGACGCGGTCGACGCGAGCACGATCGTCGCGTGCGCGCGCGTGAAGCTCGCGGTGGTGGCCGCGGACGAGCGCGACGCGGGCGCGCGCCAGGTGCTCAACCTCGGGCACACCGTGGGCCACGCGATCGAGACGGTCACGGGCTACGCGCGCTACCGCCACGGCGAGGCGGTCGGCCTGGGGCTGCTCGTGGCGCTGCGCCTGTCCGGGCTCGATCGGCTGCGCATGCAGGTTCGCGAGCTGCTGAGCGCGCACGCGCTGCCCGTGACGCTCGCCGGCGCCGGCGCCCGCGCGGTGCTGGACGCCACGGCGCTCGACAAGAAGCGCCTCGGGGGTAGGGTGCCGTTCGTGCTCGTCAACGGCCCAGGTGAAGCGGTCACGGGCTGCGAGGTCGACCCCGCCGACGTGCTCGCGGCGATCGAGGAGATCGCCGCATGAGCGCCGTCGCGGCGCCCCTCGTGGCGGTGCTGCACGGCGTCAACCTCGACCAGCTCGGGCACCGCGACGCAACCGTGTACGGCGCGCTCACGCTGCCCGAGCTCGAGGCCCGGATCGAGCAGCGGGCAGGCGAGCTGGGGATGCGCGCTAGCTGCTTCCACACCAACCACGAGGGCGAGTTCGTCGAGCGGCTGCACGCGCTCCGCGGAACCGCAGACGGCCTCGTGATCAACCCGGGTGCGTGGACGCACTACGCTTGGGCGATCCGGGACGCGCTCGAGATCGCCGGCGTACCTGCCGTGGAGGTCCACCTCTCCGACGTGCAGCAGCGCGAGCGCTGGCGGCGCCTGTCGGTGATCGACGAGCTGTGCTTCGCGACGGTGTCCGGCCGTGGCCCGGAGGGCTACGACGATGCGCTCTCGCTCCTGCGCGAGCGCATCGACGCGGGCACCACGGGATGAGCCCGGCTCCCGATCTCGACGCGCGCCTCCAGCGCGTCGCGCAGCACCTGCGCGAGCGCGACCTGGACGCGCTCGCGGTGCACGCGCTCGTCGACCTGCGCTACCTCACGGCGTTCACCGGCAGCAACGGGGCGGCGCTCGTGCGTGCTTCCGGCGAGGGACATCGGTTCTTCACGGACTTCCGCTACAGCAGCCAGTCGGCCGAGCAGGTCCCGACGGCCTATCAACGCGAGATCGTCGCGGGCGAACTGCTCGACGCGCTGGCCGAAGCGCTCGACGGCGGCGGGCGCCTCGGCTTCGACGAGACGCTCACGACGGTCGCGGACCACCGCCGCCTGACCGAGCACCTGCCGCCGGAGTGGGAGCTCGCGGACGCGGCGAGCGTGCTCGCGCAGCTGCGGCGCGTGAAGGACGCGGGCGAGGTTGAGCAGATGCGTGCCGCATGCGCGCTCGCGGACGAGGCGTTGCAGGCAGTGCTGGAGCGAGGGCTCGTGCGCAGGACCGAGAGCGCGGTTGCCCTGGAGCTGGAGGAGCGGATGCGCGGGCTGGGCGCCTCGGCGCCGAGCTTTCCGCCGATCGTGGCGTGCGGCGCGCACGGCGCGCTCCCGCACGCCGAGCCGCGCGATGTGGAGATCCCGCGCGACGTGCTCGTCACGATCGACTGGGGCTGCGTGCTCGGCGGCTACTGCTCGGACTGCACCCGCACGTACGCCACGGGGGAGGCGATCTCGGCGCGGGCGCGCGAGGTGTACGAGCTCGTGCTCGCCGCCCAGCGCGCAGGCGTCGACGCCGTGCGCGCGGGGCCCAGCGGGCGCGAGGTCGACGCGGTCTCGCGCGCGGTGATCGAGGCGGCGGGGGAGGGGGAGCACTTCGGCCACGGCCTCGGACACGGCGTGGGGATGGAGATCCACGAGCCTCCGCGGCTGTCGCGCACCGCCTCGGAGGACCCGCTGCTCGCGGGTGACGCGGTGACGGTCGAGCCGGGCGTGTACCTGCCGGGCGAGCTGGGCGTGCGCATCGAGGACCTCGTGATCGTGCGCGAGGGCGGATGCGACGTGCTCACGAGCCTGCCCAAGGACCTCACGGTCGTCGGCTGAGGGACGGGCGGCGTGTCCACCCTGCTCGAGCTGGCTGCGGAGGGAGGGGCGGGCGCTCCCTCGGGCGAGGACTCCAAGGTGGGCGCGATCCCGCTGATGGGCCCCCAGCAGCTGTACGAGCTGTGGGAGCGCCAGAACTGGCAGTCGCACACGATCGACCTCGCCCGCGACGAACGGGACTGGGCGGCGATGGATCCCGGCCTGCGCGAGCGCCTGGAATGGAACCTGGCGGGCTTCTTCGTGGGAGAGGAGCGGGTGACGACGCAGCTCTCGGGCCTCGTGATGTCCTACGAGAGCCAGGCGGAGGAGGCGTTCCTGGTCACCCAGCAGGTTGACGAGGCGCGGCACGCCCAGCACTTCAACCGCTTCTACGAGCAGGTGATCGGCGTGGAGGGGTCCTTCGAGGAGCGGCTGCAGGCCGCCCGTGCGGACGTCAGCCCCGCGTTCGTGGAGATGTTCGACGGGCTCCTCGTCGAGTGGGGCGCGCGACTCGTCCGCGACCCCCACGACGTGGAGGCGAAGGTCGACTTCGTGACCCTCTACCACATGCTGATCGAGGGTACGCTCGCGCTCACGGGGCAGTGGTTCCTCACCGACTTCATGGAACGCCACGAGATCCTCCCGGGGTGGGTCGAGGGGTTCCGGCTGATCTCCCGCGACGAGCATCGTCACGTCGCCTACGGGACCTGGTACCTGCGCGAGAAGGCCGCTGACCCGGCGCTGCGCAGGCGCATCGGCGCGCGCCTGCTGGAGCTGCTCCCGCTCACCAACGACGTTCTGGTGCCTCGCGGCGTCGATCCCGTGACATGGCGGATGCTCGACTACACGATGCAGCAGACCACCGAGTTCGCGCTCGGCGCGCTGAGCCGGCGCCTGAAGGTGATCGGCATCGACCTGCACGCGCTCGTCGCAGCAGCCTGACACCGCGCCCCGGGGCGCTCCAGTGGGAAACATCGGTGGGCGCGTCGGCGCCCGCGTTCGCAGGCCTCCCGGCTGGGCGAGCGCAGACAATCGTCCGCAGGGATATACGTACGGCCGCCAGTCAACCGGGCGTCGCCGCCGCTCCCGCTCGTCGGAATGGGAGCTGCGGCCCGCTCATCGAGAGCGAAAGGAGGCGGAATGGACGGGAGATGGCGAATCGCGGCGGCTGCCGCTGCGACGCTCGGCGTCGCGGGAGGGATCTCCGCAGGCAGCTCGGGCGCGTCGGCGACGACGGCGCCCGGCAGCGCGGAACCCGCGCCGGCGTCGAGCACCGTGGTCGCGAGCGGCCCGGCAACGGGAGCGTCGGGCGGACCCGCTGCGAGCACGATCGACGCCGCGCAGGCGCGGGCTATCGGGTTGGAGCGTGCCGCCGCCGCGGGCGACGCGAGCGCGACGGCGAGCGTGGCCTCGACGTCGCTCGAACACGCGGAGGCGAGCATGGAAGCGCCTCCCGGAAGCGCGTTCGTGGCGCCGGCCACGCCGGTCTACATGGTCACCCTGCACGGCAGCTTCGCGCTCGGCGGCGCGCACGTGCCGCGTGGATACGCGGCGCCTCACGGCAACGTGCTGCAGCTCGCGGTCGACCAGAACGGCGTCGTCGTGGGCCTGCACCTCGGGAGCGAAGGCTGATGGCCGCGGCGGCGACCCTCGCAGCGGTGATCGGACAGCTCGTGCTCGCGGGCGGCCCGCGCGGTCACGCGCCCGTTCCCGCGCGCGGCTGGCCGATCCGGGTCGAGCAGGCGGGGCGAGTCCGGGCGAGCCTTCGCACGGGCGCAAGGGGCGGGTTCCGCCTGAGCCTCCCTGCAGGCTCGTATGAGCTGGTCGCGCAGCAGCCGTTCGCGCCTCACCACGACTGCGCCGCGCGCGCGCTCGTGCTGCGGCGCGGGGCCGATGTCCACGTGCAGCTCAGCTGCGCCATCAAATGAGGAGCGGGACGATGACCACTGCCGCAAGACGGGTCGCGCTCTGCGCGGTGCTCGCACTGATCGCGCTCACCGCGCTCCCCCCGGGTGCGTGGGCGAGCTGGGGTCACAAAAGCGACAACGGCGAAGCATGCAGCCGTGGCGAAAACCACCACTGCTACTCGATCGCGGAATGGCTGATGACGGGCGGCGAAAGAGTCGAAGGCACGCTCGCCTACCAGGACACGACGGCGATGAACGTGCCCGGATGGGCTTCGGGCGACTTCGTGGACAACGAGGAGTGGGCGGCGTTCCAGAACACCGGCTACTGGATCGAGGCGGGCCAGACCTCCGGTGAATGGATGGACTGCTGCTCGCTGCACCCGTTCTACGCGTGGTTCAACGGGTCGGGCTACAGCCAGTACGTCGCGCCCTACACGTGGCCGGGGAACGAAAACAACCTGTACCAGCTCTCGGGCCAATCGCACAACGGCACGTGGTGCGCGTACTTCGCCCAGACGCAGGAGCGCTGCGAGCCGGGCTTCCCGGCATGGTCGAACCTGCTCGAGGTGGGCGACGAGATCGCGGCCAACACCAAGCCGTCCAACGCGGGCCACGAGGATACGGACGGCTGGTGGGAAGGCACCACGCACAACTGGCTCAAGGAGTTCGCGTACGCCGACGGAGGGATGTGCATCTCGCGCTACACGCTGCCGTATCCGGCCCTGGGGAACATCAACTACGGCACCTGCTAGGGGACCCCTCACCCCGGCGGCAGGCACCCGATGCGGACCTCAACCCTCAGGACGGCTGCACGCCGTGCGCTCGCGTCGCCGCCTGCGCTGCTGCGGCGGTTGCGGCCCGTCAGGACGATCGACGACGAGTACGTGGCGTGGCTGACGTACGCGATCGCGGGGATGCAGCACCCGGGGAACCCGTACCTGCTCGACCTCGCGGTCCGCCTCGCGCCGCCCGCGCCGATGCTGGAGATCGGCTCCTTCTGCGGTCTCTCGGCCAACCTGATCCAGTATCTGAAGCGCAGGCACGGGCGCGAGGAGCCCTTGTTCTGCTGCGACCGCTGGATCTTCGAGGGATCCGACAAGCCGCTGCCGCCGGAGGCGCGCGTCTCCCACGCGGAGCTTCGTGACCACGTGATGGACTCGTTCGTCCGCGCGGCCCGGTGCTTCAGCGCGGCGGACCTCCCTCACGCCGTGGAGGCGACCTCCGACGAGATGTTCGGGGCGTGGCGGGCGGGAGCGCGCGTGCGCGACGTGTTCGGCCGCGAGGTGCGCCTGGGCGGGCCGCTCGGCTTCTGCTTCGTGGACGGCGACCATCGGGAGGCCCAGGTGGAGCGCGATTTCGCGGGCTGCGACGAGCTGCTCCTCGCGGGCGGCCTGATCCTGTTCGACGACAGCGGCCCGGGCGCGCACGCGGGCGTGCAGAGGGTCGTCGCACGCGTGGCGCGCCACCCGCGCTACGAGGTGGTCGCGCGCAACCCCAACCACCTCGTGCGAAAGCTTCGCTGAGCGCCGCGCGGGGCGATCCGGCGCTGGACGTATCGTGCGGCGATGCACCGCACGCGGCTCTACCGGGACGGCAAGCTCGTGCTGCAGGACTTCCCGGTGGCGGACATCTCCGACCACCTCGAGCACGAGGGGTGCGTCGTGTGGCTCGACTTCCTGGAGCCGAGCGAGGCGGACCTCGCGAGCATCTCCCAAGAGCTCTCGCTGCATCCGCTCGCGGTGGAGGACGCGGTCCACGAGCACCAGCGCCCCAAGCTGGACCGGTACGAGTCGCATCTGTTCCTGAGCGCCTCGGCGGTGCGCCTGGACAGCGCCAGCGGAGAACTGGACACCAGCGAAGTGGACGTGTTCATCACCCGGCACGCGCTCGTGACGGTGCGCGAGGACCAGGGCGTGGACATGGACGCGGTGGCGGCCCGCTGGGACGAATCGCAGGACCTCGCCACCAACGGCGTGTCGTTCCTGCTGTGGGGCCTGCTCGACGTGCTCGTCGACGGCCACTTCGAAGCGGTGCAGTCGCTCGACTCGGAGATCGAGAGCCTCGAGGACCTCCTGTTCGACGAGCACCCGCGCGAACGCGAGGTGCAGGAACGCTCGTTCCAGCTGCGCAAGAGCCTCGTGGTGATGCGCCGGCTGGTGCTGCCGATGCGCGAGGTGGTCAACTCGCTGATGCGACGCGACCTGCACGTGCTCGGCGAAGCGATGACGCCCTACTACCAGGACGTCTACGACCACGTGCTGCGCGCGACCGAATGGACCGACGCGCTGCGCGACCTCGTGAGCACGATCGTCGAGACCAACCTCACGATCCAGGGCAACCGCATGAACCTCGTGATGAAGAAGGTCACGAGCTGGGCGGCGATCATCGCGGTCCCCACGGCGGTGACGGGCTTCTACGGCCAGAACGTCCCGTACCCGGGTTTCTCGACGCATTGGGGCTTCTGGTTCTCCAGCGCGCTGATCGCCGTGCTGTCCGTGTCGTTGTACCTCGCGTTCAGGCGCGCGGACTGGATCTGACCGCGACGCAGCGAGCGCAAGGATGGATCTGCGCGGGAGTCAGGTAAGACTGATGGTCGTGGGCACGCAAAGCAGGTATGGGCGAGAGAGCGCTTCGGGGCCAGGGCCCGCGGTGGCGGTGGCACCGCCGCATCTCGACGGGGAGGCGCGCCGCTGGGTGCAGCGCCTGCGAGCGGGCGCGGACGGCCACGAGGAGGCGGTGCGCGAGTTGCACGCGCTGCTCCTGAAGGCGGCCCGCTTCGAGGTGGGCAGGCAGCACGCGCGGCGGCCGCAGTTCTCGCCCGCCGAACGCGACGACCTCGCCCAGCAGAGCGCCGACGACGCGCTGGTGGCGGTGCTGGCGAAGCTCGACGGCTTCCGCGGCGCGAGCCGGTTCGAGACGTGGGCGTACAAGTTCGCGCTGCTGGAGGCGGGCGTGGCGGTGCGGCGCCACGCGTGGCGCGGGCGGGAGGTGCAGCTCGACCCCGAGGCGTGGGGCGAGGTGGCGGCGCGGCTGCAGGGCCCCGACGACGACGCGCAGATGCGCGAGCTGATCGCGGCGGTGCAGCACGCGATCGGCGCCGAGCTGAGCCCGCGCCAGCGCGAGGTGCTCGTGGCGATCACGCTCGAAGACGTGCCGATCGACGTGCTCGCGGAGCGCCTGGAGACGACGCGCGGGGCGCTCTACAAGTCGCTCCACGACGCCCGCGCGAAGCTGCGCGGCGCGCTCGCGCTGCAGGGGTTCGAGGTGGGCGCGCGATGAGCGGGCCCACGCGCGAGGATCGGCTCGAGCGGCTGCTCGGGTCACCCGGCCCGGAGCTCACCTGCGAGGAGTGCTTCGAGCAGCTCGACCGCTACGTCGAGCTCGAGCTCGCCGACGCGCAGGCGGACGAGCACGTCCCCGGGATGCGCGCGCACCTGCGGGGCTGCCCCGCGTGCGCGGAGGACCACGAGGCGCTCCACGCGCTGCTGGCGGCGACGGACGCGCCCGCCGCCGAGCGCCCGGAGGGCTGAGAGCGCCACCGCGGAGCGGGCCCACGGCCGGGCGGGCCACGTAAGAACGGCGTCGGGGCCGACGCAAACCCTCCAACGGAAAACGAGCGCTGCCCCCACGGCGCTCCGAGCGATTGGAGACGAGATGAGCACCGTCGAGAGCACGCTGGGGGCCGCACCGGCCCTGGGCGGCGCGCCCGCCGAAGAGCGGGCGCTGACGAAGGTCGATGCGGCGGCCTACCAGGCGTTCTGGCTGCTGCGGATCGGCTTCACCGTCGCGCCGATCCTGTTCGGGATCGACAAGTTCTTCAACTGGAGCGTGTACTGGCCGAAGTACCTCGCGCCGTGGATCAACGAAATCATCCCCGGCAACGCCCAGGACTTCATGCACGTGGTGGGCGGGATCGAGATCTTCGCGGGGCTGCTCGTGGCGTTCGCGCCGCGGCTCGGCGCGTTCGTGGTGGCGGGCTGGCTCGGCGGGATCGTGGTCAACCTGCTCACGACCAACGCACCGCAGTACTACGACATCGCGCTGCGCGACTTCGGGCTGATGCTGGGCGCGCTCACGCTCGCGCGGCTCGCGATGGCGGTCGTCCCGGCGCACCGCAGGGCGCGCGTCTGAGCGCGGAGGGCTACTTGCTGGTGAGCAGCACGAGGCCGTAGCCGGCCGCGGCCACACAACCCGCGAGACCGACGACGGCGAGCGTGCCGTAGGCGATCGCGGCGGCGCGGTGCTGGCCGCGCCGCTCGCTCGCCTGCGTCACGCCGAGGATCGCGAGCGAGAACAGGATCGCGACGCCGACGGTGGCGCCGAGCGCGAACAGCACGACGTCGAGCAGCTTGCCCAGTTCGACGACCGTGGCGGTCATGACGTGGACGCGAGCCCTTCGCCGGGTGAGCGCGTGGCACGGACGCGGCGCGCGAACACCCCGAGCAGCGCGGTGAGGAGGCTCACCGAGATCAGCAGCGGCCCGAGCGCGCCGGTGCCGAACACACGCGACACCGCGTAGGCGAGCGCGCCGACGCCGGCAGCCGCCGGGAGCGTGAGCAGCCACGCGACGGCGATGTTGCCCGCAACCCCCCAGCGCACGGCCGAGAGGCGCTTCGCCGCACCCGCCCCCATGATCCCGCCGGAGATGACGTGGGTGGTCGACAGCGGATAGCCCGCGCCGGAGGCGGCGAGGATCACAGCGGCGCCGGCTCCCTGTGCGGCGAAGCCCTGGGCGGGGTCCATGCGGATGATGCGCGAGCCCATCGTCCTGATGATCCGCCAGCCGCCCGTGAACGTTCCGAGCGCGATCGCGGAGGCGGCGCTGAGGACGACCCACGAGGGAACGTGGAACGCCTTCGCGCTGATCGAGCCGTGGGCGACGAGCGCGAGCGTCATCACGCCCATCGTCTTCTGCGCGTCGTTGGTGCCATGTGAGAGCGCCAGCAGGCCGCCCGAGACGATCTGGCCGAGCCGGAACGCCCTCGACACGGGCCCGGGGCGCAGGCGTCCGAGGATCCGGTAGCTGAGCGTGATCGCGACGGCCGCGGCGGTGAACGCGAGGATCGGGGCCAGCAGCGCTGGGACGATCAGCTTGCCGAGCAGGCCGTCGCCGTCGATCGCTCCGAACCCGTGGGCGACGAGCATCGAGCCCACGAGGCCGCCGATCAGCGCGTGCGAGGAGCTGGAGGGAAGGCCGAAGTACCACGTCGCGAGGTTCCAGGCGATCGCGCCGATCAGGCCCGCGAACACCACCGTGGTGGTGACCTGCGAGGTCTCCACGAAGCCCTTGCCCACCGTGTCGGCGACCTTCAGCGAGATGAACGCCCCGACGAAGTTCAGGATCGACGCGAGCGCGATCGCCAGTCGCGGCGGGAGCGCTCGCGTGGAGATCGCGGTGGCGACCACGTTGGCGGTGTCGTGGAAGCCGTTGGTGAAATCGAACGCGATCGCGGTGGCGATCACGACGACAAGGACCGTATCCCCCTCCATCAGGCGTTCTTGATGACGATGCCCTCGAGCGTGAACGCCGCGCGCTCGGTGGCGTCGATCGCGTTCTCCAGGCGCTCGAAGATGTCCTTCCAGCGGATCACCACCATCGGGTCCGTCCCCCCGTCGAACAGGGCAGCGATCGCTTCGCGCACGACCCGGTCGCCCTCGTTCTCCAGGCGGTGCGCCTCGACGGTCTGGCTCGTGATGTCGCGGAAGCCGCGGATCAGGGGCACCGCCTTGGCGATCTCCGCGGTCGCCGCGCAGAGGATGCTCGCGAGCGCCTGGGCCTGTTCCATCGGCGCTTCGACCTTGTACAGGCCGAGGTAGTCGGCCACCTCGTCGATGTAGTCGACGATGTCGTCGAGGGTCGAGGCGAGATCGAGGATGTCCTCGCGCTCGATCGGCGTCACGAACGTGTGGTTCAGCCGCTGGATCAGGTCGTGCGTGATGCGATCTCCCTCGTGCTCGCACGCGCGGATCTCGCCCGCGAGGTGGGCCGACTCGGGGTAGCCCGCGAGCAGCTGGTCGATCAGCTCGCCCGCCCGCGCGATGTTCGCGCCGGCCTGGTCGAACAGGTTGAAGAACTCGTCGTCGGTACCCCGCAGGATGCGTGCAAGACCAGCCATGCCACCCCAGCGCGCGCCCAGCGCTGCACGCGCGAATCGTTCTCAGCAGACAGCTCGCGCCGCCAGGGCGGACCGAGCGATGTGAAGACTATGTAATCGCCTGGCGTCCGGCCCGCGCACAAGCTCGGTCTTTGCGAGGTTGGTGTGGCGGTGGGCTCGCCCGCTACCCTCACCAACCGTGATCTCCACCAACCAGTTCAAGAACGGCAACCACATCGAGGTCGAGGGGACGGTCTTCAAGATCCTCGAGTTCCAGCACGTCAAGCCCGGCAAGGGCGGCGCGTTCGTGCGCACCAAGCTGCGCCGCGCGTCCGACGGCAACGTGATCGACCGGACGTTCCGCGCGGGCGAGAAGTTCCGCGACGTGCGCACGGAGGCCCGCAAGATGCAGTTCCTCTACGCGGACGGCAGCGATGCGCACCTGATGGACACGGAGTCCTTCGAGCAGATCGCGGTACCGGAAAGCACGGTTGCGGAGGCGCTGCGCTGGATCACGCCGAGCAGCGAGGTGGACGTCCTGTTCATCGACGGCGAGCCGTCCGACCTGCAGTTGCCGAGCGCGGTGGACCTGGAGGTCGCAGCCACCGAGCCGGGCGTGCGCGGCGACTCTGCCTCGGGCGGCAAGACCAAGCCGGCGACGCTGGAGACCGGGGCGGTGCTGCAGGTGCCGCTGTTCGTCGAACAGGGCGAGCGCGTGCGCGTGGACACGCGGACAGGCGAGTACATGGCGCGGGCTTGATGGCCGATCCCGCGACCATCTGAGATGCGCCGCTCCGAGCAGCGGCGGAGGGCGGTGATCGCGGTCTACCAGCACGACCTCACCGGCAAGCCGCTGATCGACGCGTTCGAGCCGCGCGACGGCACGTTCGTGCGCGCGCTGGCGCACGCTGCGATCGACCGCGCGGAGGAGCTCGACGCGGTGATCGACCGTCACGCCCACGGCTGGTCGGTGCAGCGGATCGCGCCGCTGGAGCGCAGCATCATGCGCGTGGCGCTGATCGAGATGCTGCACCCCGACGCGGCGCCGGCGGAGCAGCCGATCCCGCCGGAGGGCGCGATCGAGGAGGCGGTGGAGAGCGCGAAGACGTTCTGCGGGCCGGACGCGCCCGGCTTCGTCAACGGGGTGCTCGCAGCAGCGCTCCGCGAGGTGCGCGAGAATGCGCACACCCCATGACCAGCGTCGACCACCTCGAGGACCTGATCTCCCAGCTGGAGCGCGCAGCGGAGCAGCTGCGCTCGGGTGAGCTCTCCGCGGACGCGGCTGCCACGCTCGTGGAGGACTGCGCGGCGCTCGCCACGCAGGCGGCTGCGGAGCTCGAGCAGCTCACCCGCGCGGAGATCGCCGCGCCGCCGCCCGGCCAGGACTCGCTGCTCTAGCGAGCGGTGGTGAGCGGCACCTATCCCGAACACCTGCGCGAGGAGGTCGAGCGTCACCTGCAAGCGCTCGCGTTCCCCGGCGAGCAGATCACCGCGGGGCTCGTGGAGGCGATGCGCTACTCGCTGCTCGCGGGCGGCAAGCGCATCCGTCCGGTGCTCGCGCTCGCGACGGCGCGCGCGGTGGGGATGGAGCCGGCGCAGGTGCTGCCGCTTGCGGCGGCGCTCGAGCTGATCCACACGTACT
Organism: Solirubrobacteraceae bacterium; assembly: GCA_025934395.1. Classification (GTDB taxonomy): domain Bacteria; phylum Actinomycetota; class Thermoleophilia; order Solirubrobacterales; family Solirubrobacteraceae; genus Palsa-744. The sequence goes on from JAICYC010000043.1 coordinate 18,581, forward strand.
CGCTGATCCACGACGACCTGCCCGCGATGGACGACGACGACCTGCGCCGCGGCCAGCCCACGTGCCACGTCCGCTACGGCGAGGACGTGGCGATCCTCGCCGGCGACGGCCTCTACGCGGAGGCGTTCAACCACCTGCTCTCCCACCAGCACGCGCCCGCGGAGCGGCTGCTCGCGGCCGCCGCGGAGCTCGCCGCGGCGACGGGCGTTGTGGGCATGGTGGGGGGCCAGTACGCCGATGTCACCGCCGAGGACGGCCTCCGCGGCTCGCAGCTGCGCCGCCTGCACGAGCTCAAGACGGGGCGTCTGATTGGAGCGTCGGTGCTCTGCGTACTACTGTTGTCGGGTGCGGACGAGGCGCCGGACGGACCTGGCACGGAACCGTTCCGCAGCTTCGCCGCGGAGCTCGGTGTGCTCTTCCAGATAATCGACGACATACTCGACGTTACGGGCACGGACGCCGAGCTCGGAAAGCCCCGCGGCAGCGATGCGCGCCACGGCAAGCGCACGTACGTGAGCGAGTACGGGATCGAGCGCGCGCGCGAGCTCGCCGCGGAGTCCCACACGGCCGCGAAGGCTGCGCTCGCAGAGGTGTCCGCTCGCGTGCCGGCCGGCGGGGTGGGGGCGGCCACCGAGGATCCCACCGCGGAGCTCGCGGGCATCGCGGACTTCATCTACACGCGCACCTCATGAGCCTGCTCGAGAAGATCGACGGTCCGGCGGACCTGCGCGAGCTCAGCGAGCAGGAGCTCGCGCAGCTGGCGCAGGAGGTGCGCGAGCACATCATCGACACGGTGGGGGAGATCGGCGGGCACTTCGGCGCGAACCTCGGCACGTGCGAGCTCGCGGTGGCGCTGCACTCGGTGCTCGACTCGCCGCGCGACAAGATCCTCTGGGACGTGGGCCACCAGGCCTATCCGCACAAGGTGCTCACGGGACGGCGCGACCGGCTCTCGACGATCCGCCAGTACGAAGGCCTCGCGCCGTTCTGCTCGATCCCCGAGTCCGAGCACGACATCATGGGCGCGGGACACGCGTCCACCTCGATCGGCTACGCGGTCGGCATCAAGGAGGGCATGCGCCACATCGCCCGCTCCGACGAGCAGGCGCAGGATGGACACGACGGCAAGGTGGTGGCGGTGATCGGCGACGGCGCGATGACCGGCGGCGTGGCGTTCGAGGCGATCGGCCAGGCGGGCGGGCTGGGCACGCCGATCGTGGTCGTGCTCAACGACAACGGCATGTCGATCGCGCCGAACGTGGGCGCGCTGTCGCGCTACTTCAACCGCGTGCGCCTGAACCCGAAGCTGTGGCACACCCGCTCTGGTGTGGAGGACGGCCTCACGCGGCTGCCCGTGGGGATCGGCGCGGCGTTCGAGCGCCTCGGACCGCACCTGAAGGAGTCGATCAAGGCCTTCTGGGCGCCGGGCCTGTGGTGGGAGGAGCTCGACTGGGCGTACACCGGCGTGATCGACGGCCACGACGTGCGCGCGCTGCGCAGCGCGCTGCGCGAGGCGCTCGACGCGGAACGCCCCGTGGTGGTGCACATCGCGACCGTCAAGGGCAAGGGCTTCGCGCCCGCCGAAGAGGGCGGCCTGGAGGGCATGGAGGAGTGGCACGCAGCCAAGCCCAAGTCGATCGTGAACGGCTCGCCGGCGAGCAAGGTGCCCTCCTCGAAGCCGGCGGCGAGCCCGCCCCCGCAGTACACGAAGGTGTTCGGCGACGCGCTCGTGCGCGAATGCGAGCGCGACGAGCGCGTGATCGGCATCACCGCGGCGATGAACTCCGGCACCGGCCTCTCGATCCTGCAGAAGGCGATGCCGGAGCGCTACTTCGACGTGGGCATCGCCGAGCAGCAGGCGATCCTGTTCGCCGCGGGGCTCGCGCTCGAGGGCGCGAAGCCCGTGGCGGCGATCTACTCGACGTTCCTGCAGCGCGCCTACGACCAGATCGTCCACGACGTGTGCCTGCAGAAGCTGAACGTGGTGTTCGCGATGGACCGCGCGGGGCTGGTGGGCGACGACGGCCCCACCCACCACGGCGCGTTCGACATCGCCTACCTGCGCTGCCTGCCCAACATCGTGCTGATGGCGCCGCGCGACGAGGCGATGCTCGTCCACATGCTGCGCACCGCGATCGAGCACGACGACGGCCCGGTAGCCCTCCGCTACCCGCGCGGGGAGGGCACCGGCGCGAAGCTGCCGCTCACGGGGCGCCCGATCGCGATCGGCACCGGCGAGATCCTGCGCGAGGCGGAGCCCGCGCCCAGCGGGCGCCGCGTGGCCCTGATCGGCTACGGGACGGGCGTGGGCAAGGCGCTCGAGGCTGCCAGCCTGCTCGCCGAGCACGAGATCGCGGTGACGGTCGCCGACGCACGCTTCGCCAAGCCGATCGACGCAGGCCTGATGGCGCAGCTCGCCGCCGAGCACGACCTGCTGGTGACCGTCGAGGAGGGCGTGCTCGCGGGCGGCTTCGGCACAGCCGTGTGGGAGACGCTCAACGAGACCGGCACCACGCCGCGCATCCTGCGCGTGGGCCTCCCCGACCGCTACGTCACACACGGCAAGCCGGCGCTCCTGCACGAGGAGGTCGGCTTCACCGGCGAGCGCATCGCCGAGCGCGTGGCCTCAGCGATCCTCGATCGCGAGTCGGCTGCGGTGGACGTCTGAGCGTCCAGCGCGCGCCTTCCGATCGAACAGCACTTAAAGGAAACGGCCCGCCGGGGAGAGCGGGCCGTTTCGGGGAGGAGGGATTCAGGAGAGGTAAGTGCTGCAGCTCTTGAATCAAGACCAATGATGGGAGCGGGTGGGGCGCCCCTGTGTGATCTAGCGCACACATGTTCGGTCGTGGCAACCCGCACATGTGTTCGCCCCTCCTCGATGTTCGCTTGCACGGCGTGCGCTGCGGGCAGCGGTGTGCAAGGGTTCGCGCCCGATGACCAAGCAGCGCCTGGACACCCTGCTCGCGCAGCGCGGTCTGTTCCCCTCGCGCTCCAGCGCAGCCGCGGCGGTGATGGCGGGGGAGGTCACCGTGGGGGAGCACCGCCGTCGCGCCAGCAAGCCCGGCGAGCTGCTCGACGACGGCGTCGAGGTCTCGGTCGCCGAGCGGCCCCGGTTCGTCTCCCGCGGCGGGGTGAAGCTCGCCAACGCGCTCGCCGAGAGCGGCCTGCCGGTCGCGGGCAGGCGCGCGATCGACGTGGGCGCCTCCACGGGCGGGTTCACCGACTGCCTGCTGCAGGGCGGCGCCGCGGAGGTGATCGCGGTGGACGTGGGTTACGGCACGCTCGACTACCGCCTGCGCAGCGACCCGCGCGTGCACGTGCTGGAGCGCACCAACGCGCGCGAGCTGACCCCGGAGCTGCTCGAGCTCGCGGGAGTGCAGCCGGCGGCGGGAGCGCCCGGCGAGCCGCCGCCGCTCGACCTCGCCACGATCGACGTCTCGTTCATCTCGCTCGCGAAGGTGCTCGGCGCGGTCGTGGGCTGCCTGCGCGCACCCTTCGACGTGCTCGCGCTCGTCAAGCCCCAGTTCGAGGTCGGCCGCGGTCGCGTGGGCAAGGGGGGCGTGGTGCGCAGCAGCGATGACCGGCGCGACGCGCTGCTCGAGGTCGGCGCAGCAGCGCTCGCGATCGGCTGCACCGTGCGGGGCTACCACAGCTCCGGCCTGCCCGGCCCGAAGGGCAACCGCGAGACGTTCGTGTGGCTGGGCGGCGCGGAGGCCGAGGGCGCGCACGCGCCCGACGCGCTGGAGCCGCTCGCGCGGCAGGTCGAGCCATGAGAGAGATCACCGTGTTCACCCACCGCCGGCCCGAGGACACGCGCAGCGCGCTCGACCTGCTGCTCGCGCGCGCCTCCGAGCAGGGGATCACGCTGCGCCTGGACCCCGAGGAGACCGACAAGCACGGCCTCCAGAGCGCGCCCGGCCTCGTCTGCGGCCAGGAGGCGAGCCCGGATGTGGACCTCTGCATCGTGCTCGGCGGCGACGGCACGATCCTGCGCGCGCTGCAGTGCTACGCGGGCACCGGCGTGCCCGTTTTCGCCATCAACTTCGGCCAGATCGGCTTCCTCGCCACGGTCGAGCCCGACCAGATCGAGGAGGGCATCAGGCGGGCGTTCGCGGGCGACTTCGAGCTGCTGCGCCTGCCCGGGATCGAGGTGGGGCTCCGAGAGGCGCCGCAGCTCGCCATCAACGACGTCGCCATCCACCGCAAGGTGGGCGAGCGGGTCGCGGAGCTCGCCTACGCGCTCGAC
>JAICYC010000124.1 GCA_025934395.1 Solirubrobacteraceae bacterium
AGGCCGGTGTCCTTCCCGGGCCGCGCTGCCGCCTGCGAGACGTAGGCGGCGACGTCGCGGGCGGTGGCGCCCTTGACGAGATCTTTCGGCATCGCGCCTTCGGGGTTGGGGATCTTGATCTGCTCTTCGACCACGCCACGCACAGTGCTTCGCTGCAGCCCTTCGTCGATCGCAGAGCGGAACGCCTCGTCGAGGTCCGGGCCGACGACGCCTTTGGTTCCGGCGCGAGCGAGCGTGTGGCAGGAGCCGCACTTGGCCACGAACGCGACCTTGCCGTCGATCACGTTCACGTCGTCGGCGCCCTTGACCGTTCCGGAGCAGCCGACGGCCCCGATCGCCAGCGCGCAGAGCGCTGCAGCGGCGGCGGCGCGCCGCGCGAACACGGCGCGCGGGCGAGCATGGGTCTCGGTGGGATCCTCCTCCATGGGACGCATCGGAGGGCGGAACACTATCCGAACGCGCGGCAGCGCCGGCTTCCAGCCGCTAGGGCTCTCAGGGGGCTCTCAAGCTGTCGAGCTCGCCCCGGGCGGCTGCGAGCACCCCCTGCGCGACGCCCTCCCAGGACCAGCGTTGCTGCACCGTGGCCACGAGCCCTGCGCGGGTCCGGGCACGGAGATCCGCCCCCGCCGCGAACCAGCCGGTGAGCGCCTCCGCGATCGCGGGAACGGCGCGGTCGCCGACGGGGAACGACAGCCACGGCACCGCCTCGGCGGGTACGGCGGCGGCCAGCTCGCGGCTGACCTCGGCGAGCCCCGAGTGCGCGGCGCTCACTGGCAGCGCGCCGCACGCGGCGGCCTCGGCGGCGACCATCCCGAATGCCTCCGGGAACGTGGAGGGGACGACCATCGCCTCGCATGCGGGCAGCAGCAGCGCGAGCTCGTCGTGCTCGAGGCGCCCGGTGAGCACGATCCGCTCGGGCAGCTTTGCGGCGGCGGCGAGGTAGCGCTCGCGCTCGCCGTCGGACAGGCCGTCGAGGAACGCGAGCAGGTGTCGCAGCGGCCGCTCCTCGGCCGCTGCGTCCACCTCCAGCGCCCGTCCCGCGTGCGCGATCGCCCTGGCGCCATCGAGGTCGCCCGCCGCGAGCGCGCCGATCAGCCGTTCGAGCCCGCCGCGGAACCCGCCGAACCCGACGATCAGCAGGCGCGCGCGCGGCTCGCGTGCGAGCACGAGCGGCCACGCCGCGGCGAGCAGGTCGACGCCCTTGCTGACGATCAGCTTGCCCACGAACACGACGAGACGATCCGTCTGTGGGTCGACGCGCGCGAGCGCCCGTGCGGCCTCGCCGGGATCGCGCGCGAACGCGTCCTCGCCGGCGCGTTGACCCGCGGGCGTCCCGCCCGCCGCGACCGCGCCGGGCGCGCGGGCCAGCCCCGCGGCGAGCCCTTCGAGCGCCGCGCGGGCACGCGCGGGCTCCCGGGGGGCGAATTGCGCCACGTCCACTCCGGGCGGCCCGAGCCGGGTGCGGCCGGGGAGCGAGGGATCCGCGAGCGCCGTCCACAGGCTCTCTGCGGTGTGGCGTGAGCCCACGAGCACGCACGCCGCGCGCGCGAGCCCCTCCCGGGCGTATCCGAGGAACCGCTCGGGCTGGGGCTTGACGGTGTACTCCAGCGCGCTGCCGTGGACCTTGACCGCGTACGGCACGCTCTGCCCTTCCAGCCCGCGCGCGAGGATCGCGGGCCCCATCACGAGATGGTTGGCGAGCGCCACGTCGGGCTGCACGCGCTCGGCTACCTCGGCCACGGCGGCGGCGTTGCGCTCGACGTAGGCGGCCACCTCGGCGTCGCTGCAGTCCGCGAACGTGCGCGCGAGGACGCCCTCGTAGCGGTCGGCCACGTACACGGGCAGCACGCCGCCGATGTCGGGCCGGTACACCGTCACACGGGCGCGATCGGCGGGCCGACCGGCGGCGAGGGAGCCCGGCGCCGCTGCGCCCAGCTCGTGCAGCGCGAGGCGGCCGCCGTCCCAGTCGCCGGCAGTCCCCACGAACCCGAGCTCCTCGGGGTGGCGCTCCTGGCAGAGGAGGTGCACCTCGTGGCCGAGGCGTGCGAGGGCCGCGGCGAGGCTCGCGTTGTAGACGTTCGAGCCGGTGCCACCGAGCAGATAGCCGTGGAAGATCAGGACGCGCAACCCCGCGCAGCCTAGCCCCGCGTCATGCGGCCCGCCGCCATCGCCTCAGGTAGAGTCCACGCGGTGAGCAGCCGCCAGCGCTACCGCCTACGCGACTCCTCGACCGGCCGTGAGGTCGTGCTCGAGGCCGAGCCGGGCGAGGCCTATGTGGACCGCGAGAGCGGCAACCGCCTCGAGGTGGTCGGCAAGCTGCTGCCCCTCGCGCCGTCGCAGTCCCGGCTGCCGTGGGCGGTCGAGACGCTGCGCTTCTGCCCGTGGTGCGAGCAGCTCGCCCAGCAGGACCTCAACGACTGCCCCACCTGCGGGCGGCGCATGGGCCCGCCCACCTCGCCGGGGAGGGCCGGCTGAGGACGGTGCGTGCACCCTCGCGCCGCAGGCGCGGCGTGGCGGCGTCCGCACGGATGGCTCTGGCGGGGTGCGCGATGCTGCTGGTCGCGCTCGCGATCGCGGGCTGCGGCGGGACGAGCGTGTCGGACTCGGTGCCCAGGAGCACCCCGGACATCACCCCGCCGAACAACACGGCGGCCGAAAAAGCGGCCGCGTCGACGACGTCCACGTCGACCACCGCAACGACCAAATCGAGCACCACCGGCGAAGAAACGTCCTCCCCCGAAACCGGCGCCGAATCCTCGGAAACGGGCGGCGCGAACTCGGAACCGGGCGGCGGCACCGAAGCCAAAGAACCCGAAAAAGAAACCGCCAAAAGCGAAACGCCGGCAAAAGAAGAAGGCCCGAGCAGCCCCACCGGCGGCGCCAGCGCACCCTGAGAGGGTCGCTGGCCGGCGCGCTTCGGCGTCCTCGCTCGCTCACGTACGACGTACGCTTCGCTCGCTGCGTCCTTGAATCGCTTGACCAGCGACCCTCTCCCCGGGACTCGGCGTCCTCGCTCGCTCACGTACGACGTACGCGTCGCTCGCTGCGTCCTCGAATCGCTCGACCAGCGACGACCCTCTCCCCGGCGGGAGCTCAGGGCGTGGAGATCAGCGTGGCGCTGTAGGTGAGGCGCGCGGTCTGGTAGAGGCAGAAGTACTGCAGCGAGCTGCCGACCGAGGTCTGCACGGTCTGGCTGCTCGTGCTCGTGCACTGGCTCTTCTGGCGGCTGGCGCGCCAGGACGTGTCGTTGCCGAATCCGAGCGCGAGCGCGGGCGCCCATGTGGGCACCGACAGCGCCACGATGTCGCCCTTCTTCACGGGGATCGTGGTCGCCAGCGGGAACTGGGCGGTCTTGCCGAAGTACGGTTCGAGTTTGATCGCGGGGCTCGACGCGATCAGCTTGTAGGTGAGTTTCGTGTGCTTCTGGGCGCGCAGGATGGCGATGCCGGCTTCGGACGGGCCGCCCTCGGCGGAGTTGAAGAACTTGACCTGCGAGGCGCTGGGCTTGCCGAGCGTGATCGTCCAGGCGACGACGCTCCCCGAGCGCGGAGCCGACAGCGGGTTCTTCGCGGTGCCCACCTTGACCTGGAAGCCCGTGGTGCGGCTGACCGCGAGGCAGGGCGTGCTGGGGCAGCTCGCCACCGTGGCGGGCGTGGTCGCGGGCAGGATGCCCACTTCGGCGAGCGTGGCGGGCGCGGCCGCGGGCAGCAGGAGCGCGAGCCCGAGCACTCCGATCACAGTTGTGTAGATACGCCTCATGTCTGGCCTAGAACACGCATCCGCCGTGTTTGTAGCGGTCTGAGCACTTTTCGCTAGTCCCCCCTCAGTTCCTGCGCGGCGGCGGCGATCTCGCCGGGGTCGCCCTGGGCGGGCACCCACGGCAGTCGCAGGGGATCGCCACTGTAGCGCGGGATCACGTGCACGTGGAAGTGGAACACGGTCTGCCACGCCGCCGGGCCGCACGCGTTCAGGAGGTTCACCCCGTCGGCGCCGAGCCGCTCCTTGGCGCGGCCCGCCAGCCGCTGCGCGGCGACGGCGACCGCGCCGAGGTCATCGGCGGACACGCTCAGGAGGTCGGGCGCGTGCCGGCGCGGGATCACCAGCGCGTGCCCGCGCGTGGCGGGCGCGATGTCCATGAAGGAGATCGTGCTCTCGTCTTCGTCGACGATCGCCGCGGGCAGCTCCCCCGCGAGGATCGCGCAGAACACGCAGTCCTCGGCCATGCGCGGAAACCTAGCTGGTCCGGATCTGCGAGCGCGCGTACTCGATCGCGTCCTCGCGACCGGCGAGCTCCCCCGCGTAGCGCGCCTCGGCGATCGACTCCAGCAGGGTGCCCAGCTGCGGACCGGGCGCGATCCCGAGCGCGTCGGCGAGCTCGTCGCCGCGCACGAGGGGCGCGGGCCGGGGCCCGCGGTGCCACGCGAGCGCGGCCTCCAGCACCTGCGCGGCGAGCGCGAGATGGGCGGCGATGGCGCGCTCGGAGTTGTCTCCGCGCGTTGCGAGGCGAT
>JAICYC010000125.1 GCA_025934395.1 Solirubrobacteraceae bacterium
CGCTCGCCGCGGACGCGCAACGAGCGTGAGCTGATCCGGTTCGGCGAGCCGGCTGCGCGGGTGACGGTGCGGCTGCAGGCCGAGGACGGGCCGCACGAGCTCGCGATCGGGTTCGGGAGCGATGCGGCGGGCGGCCCGCCGAGCAAGCGCATGACCGCGGACGGCGCGGAGGTGGAGCGGCTGCTCGACGTGCCCGACAGGCCGCTGCTGAGCGTGTTCCTGCCGGACCGCCTCGAGCTGCTGAAGGGGCCGCCGGCCGTCCGCCGAGCGCATCTCGACCAGCTCGTCGCTGCGATCTGGCCGGCGCGCGCGGCGACGCGCCGCGAGTACTCGCGCGTGCTCGCCCAGCGCAACGCGCTGCTGGGGCGCATCCGCAGCGGCGCCGCGGGGACCGCGACGCTCGCCGCGTGGGACCGCGAGCTCGCAACGACCGCGCTCGCGCTTCGGGCCGAGCGGGCGGAGGCCGTGACGCTGCTCGAGGAGCCGTTTCGCGAGCGCACGCGCCGGCTCGGCCTGGCGGGCGAGGCGTCGCTCGAGTACCGCCCGCGTACGCGCGCCGCTGACGTCGAGGGGCTGTGCGCGGAGCTGCGCGAGCGCCTGGAGGGCGACCTCGAGCGCGGCTTCACCGGCCACGGCCCGCACCGCGACGAGCTCGCGGTCAGGCGCGACGGGCGCGAGCTGCGCACATACGGCTCGCAGGGCGAGCAGCGGCTCGCCCTGCTCGCCCTCCTGCTCGCCGAGCGCGCGGTGCTCGCGACGGAGCGCGGCCGCACGCCGCTGATGCTGCTCGACGACGTCATGAGCGAGCTCGACGCCGACCGCCGCGAGCTGCTGGCGAGCGACCTGGGCGGCGGTGGGCAGAGCGTGATCGCCACGACCGACGTGGCGCACGTGCCGGGAGCGATGGACCGGGCGGTCACGCGCCTGCACGTCTCGCCGGGGGCGATCCTCCAGGAGGCGCTCGCAGCATGAGCCGCCGCGCTCCGCGGCCGATCTCCGGAGCGCTCGATGCGCTCGCCTCGCGGGTCGCTCCGGCGACGCCGCTGGCGCGAGCGCAGGAGGCCTGGCCGCGCGCTGCAGGGCCCGCGATCGCCGCCGCTGCGACCCCCACCGCAGAGCGCGAGGGGGTGCTGACGATCACGTGCGAGGCGGCCGTCTGGGCCCAGGAGCTCGACCTCATGTCAGAGCAGCTGATCGCCGCGCTCAACGCCGAGCTGGGAGCGGGGATCGTGCGCGAGCTGCGCTGCCGGACCGGATGACGGATTTACCCCGATTTTGCAGGCATTTACGCGGGTTTTCGGGCCTGATCCGACCCCCTGTCGTGCTATCATTCCGAGCACAAGCAAGTCGCCCCCGCCGTGGTCCTAGCGCCCCGGATTCCGGGGCGTTCTGACGTCATCGGAGGGCCATTGGCGAACGGCAGCAACAGCTCCGCACAGAGCAACTCGAACGGCGGAGCTAACGACCCGTCACTGGCGGGTGGATCAGCCAGCTACGACGCGCAGGACATCACCGTTCTGGAGGGCTTGGAGGCCGTCCGCAAGCGTCCGGGCATGTACATCGGCTCGACCGGCGTGATGGGGCTCCATCACCTGGTCTACGAGGTCGTGGACAACTCCGTGGACGAGGCGCTCGCGGGCTTCTGCACGGAGGTCTCCGTCACGATCCACCCCGACAACTCCGTCACCGTCGTCGACAACGGTCGCGGCATCCCGGTGGGCGTGATGGAGAAGGAGGGCAAGCCCGCAGTGGAAGTCGTGCTGACCGTCCTGCACAGCGGCGGCAAGTTCGGCGAGGGCGGCGGCTACAAGGTCTCCGGCGGGCTGCACGGCGTCGGGGTCTCGGTCGTGAACGCCCTGTCCGAGTCGCTGCGCGTGGAGATCCGCCGCGACGGGAACGTGCACACCCAGGAGTACTCCCGCGGCGCGCCGCAGGGCCCGCTCCAGACCGGCGAGAAGCTGGCCAAGGGCGAGCCCACCGGGACCACGATCACGTTCCTCCCCGACGCAGACGTCTTCGAGACGCTCGACTTCGACTTCCAGACGCTCGAGGAACGGCTGCGCGAGACCGCGTTCCTGACCCGTGGCCTGCGCATCTCGATCGTCGACGAGCGCGGCGAGGGCCACTCGGCGGAGTTCCGCTACGAGGGCGGGATCGAGGACTTCGTGATGTACCTGAACGAGAACAAGGACACCGTCCACCGCAAGGTCGTGTTCTTCGCCGGCGAGTCCGACGAGGGCGCAGCGGAGGTGGCGATGCAGTGGAACTCCTCCTACCAGGACTCGGTCCACTCGTTCGCCAACAACATCAACACCCGCGAGGGCGGCTCGCACATGTCGGGCTTCCGCTCCGCGCTCACGCGCACGCTCAACAAGTACGCGCGCGACCACGGGTTGCTGAAGGAGAAAGAGGACAACCTCACCGGTGAGGATGTGCGCGAGGGGCTGACGGCGGTGATCTCGGTGAAGCTCCGCGATCCCCAGTTCGAGGGGCAGACGAAGACCAAGCTCGGCAACCCCGGGATGGCGGGGTTCGTGGAGTCGATCGTCAACACGGGCCTCGGCGAGTTCCTCGAGGAGAACCCCAGCGAGGCGCGCGCGGTGATCATGAAGTCCGTCCAGGCCCAGCGCGCCCGCGAGGCCGCCCGCAAGGCGCGCGACCTCACCCGCCGCAAGTCCGCGCTCGAGAACTCCACGCTCCCGGGCAAGCTGGCCGACTGCTCGATCAAGGACCCCTCGCTCGCGGAGCTGTTCGTGGTCGAGGGCGACTCCGCCGGCGGCTCGGCCAAGCAGGGACGCGATCGCGAAACCCAGGCCGTGCTGCCGCTGCGCGGGAAGATCCTCAACGTCGAGAAGTCGCGCATCGACAAGGTGCTCCAGAACGCAGAGGTCCAGGCGCTGATCACCGCGATCGGCACGGGCGTGCGCGACGAGTTCAACATCGAGAACGCCCGCTACCACAAGGTCGTGCTGATGACCGACGCCGACGTCGACGGCGCGCACATCCGCACGCTCGTGCTCACGCTGCTGTTCCGCGAGATGCAGGAGCTGATCGAGGCGGGTTACGTCTACATCGCCAAGCCGCCGCTCTACAAGCTCAAGCAGGGCTCGCGCGAGCGCTACATCGAGAAGGACTCCGAACTCGAGGACATCCTGCTCGCCGACAAGTGGGACAGCCTCGACGTGTTCGACCGGCACGGCACCCAGTTCAAGCTCACCGAGTCGCGCTGGCAGCGGTTCACGAGGCTGCTCAAGCAGTACGAGGGGTGGTCCTCCTCGCTGCGCGCCGCCCACGGGCACGACGTGGTCCAGTTCCTGGAGGAGTCTGCGCTGCTCGGCGAGAAGGCGCTCGCCGCCGACGAGGCGATCGCCGTGCTCGAGCGTGGCGGCACCGACGGCGACACCCACACCACCGAGCTGCTCGAGCGCGACCCGCTGGAGCTGCGCGTGAAGGCCGTGGAGACGAAGACGGGGTTCGCCCGCGTTCACCGCATCAAGCTCGGCCTGTTCGACGCGCAGGAGTACCGCCAGCTCGCCAAGGTTCACGCACAGCTGCTCGAGCTCGCGGGCACGCCGCCGTTCGACGTGCGCCTCGGCGACGCCACCGAGGACGCTGCGTCCTTCGAGGCGCTCTACCCCGCGATCATGGCGGTCGCGCAGAAGGGCGTGAAACTGCAGCGCTTCAAGGGGCTCGGCGAGATGAACGCCGAGCAGCTGGGCGAAACCACGATGGCCCCCGAGACCCGCACGCTCGCGCAGGTCACGCTCGAGGACGCGTTCGCTGCCGACCGCATCTTCTCGATGCTGATGGGCGACCAGGTCGAGCCGCGTCGCGCGTTCATCGAGGACAACGCGCGGGCGGTCGCCAACTTGGACGTCTAGCCGGATGGCCAGCGCAGACGTGATCAGCGGCGGCAACATCGAGCCGCGCGCGCTCGAGGAGGAGATGCGCACCGCGTATCTCGACTACGCGATGTCGGTCATCGTGGGGCGCGCGCTGCCCGACGTGCGCGACGGGCTGAAGCCCGTCCACCGCCGCGTCCTCTACGCGATGAACGAGCTCGGCCTCGGGCCGACGCGCTCGTACTCCAAGTGCGCCCTGATCGTGGGCGAGGTGATGGGCAACTACCACCCCCACGGCGACTCGGCGATCTACGACACGCTCGTCCGCCTCGCGCAGGAGTTCTCGATGCGCAACCCGCTCGTGGACGGCCAGGGGAACTTCGGCTCGATCGACGACGACCCCGCAGCTGCCATGCGCTACTGCGTAACGGGCGACACCCGCGTGCGCACACCCACCGGAACGCATCGTCTGGCGGATCTCGCCCGCGGAGCGGCCCCCGAAAGCGACACTTCCCTCGACCTCGAGGTGCTCGACCGCCTCGGTCGTCCGGTGCACGCGTCGATGCTCTTCCACTCCGGCGAGCACCCGACGCTGACGCTGCGCACC
>JAICYC010000068.1 GCA_025934395.1 Solirubrobacteraceae bacterium
CTCCGCGGGGTCGATCGGCCCCACGAGCGCGTGGAGCGCCTCCTCGAAGAGCTCCTCGAGCCGCTCCCGCAGCATCCCGAGGGATGCGCGCCACTCCCAGCGCTCGTCGACGCCCACGAGCGAGGAGTAGTGCAGCTCGTTCAGGAGGTACAGCGACAGCTGGATGTCCTCGTCCAGCAGCACGTCCGCGCTCGGCGGCACCGGACGGGCGCATGGCCCCTCGTCGGTGCCCGGCGGCTTGCGCAGCAGCCACATCAGCCGTTCGCTCAACGGCCCCCGGGGCGCCGGCAGCGCCACCCGGCGTCGCCGCGCGATCTCCTGTGCTGCGATCACAGCTCGCCCTCCCGGCCAGCGGGCGCGCGGAACCGCACGAGCTGGTGGGTGCCGTCGCAGAACGGGCGCGTCCGCGACTTCCCGCAGCGACACAGAGCGATCGTGCGCCGCCCCGCGTCGATCTCGGTGCCGTCCTGGGCTAGCACCTGGAAGTCACCGCGGACGATGTACGGACCGTCTTTGTAGGGCACGATCGACACCCCGCCGGGACGTTCGCGGGTCAGGCGTCCGCGGGTCAGGCTCGTCGAGTCGGCCGCTGGCCGCTTGGATTGCTGGGGCATCGCCTCGTGGGTTCAGGGCCGGTTGACTAGCCGCCCCGTCTCCGAGGCGTTTCTCGCTGCCTACCCGCAGCCGAAGGGGCAAAACTCGGGGCTCGCCGGGACGGGCCCTCCCGCCGCTCGCGTCGACGCGTCGTCGCTGCGCGGCGCTCCTCAGCCGCTCACACGCACGCGGCCGCGGCCGATCATCTCGACCTCGCCGCCCTCGGCGCAATCGCTCAGCGCGAGCGTCTCGCGGCGCAGGGTGCGGCGCAGCAGCAGGAACGCAGCGCTCCCTGCTATCGCCGGCGTCCACAGGGCGAGCGCCCGGTATGCGAGCACCGCCGCGGTGGCGGAGGTTGCGGGCACGTGGTAGAGGACCAACGTTCCCACCAGCCCGAGATCGACCCCGCCGATGCCGCCGGGGACCGGGATCAGGCCGCCGAGCTCGCCGATCAGGTAGCCGATCCAGATGACCGAGAGCGCGGGCGCGGCCCCGAACGCCCGGAAGGTCGCCCACAGGATCATCACGTCGAACGCGAGATAACCGATCAACCCCACGACCAGCCATGCGTTGTGCTCGCGCAGCAGCTGCAGCGATTCGCGCACGCCGCCCGCGATCGCGTCGAGCACACGGGGGAGCTTCGCGCGCGGACCGCGTGTACGTGCCGCCCGGTGTCTGGCCGCACGCGCCCAGCGCCCCGCGGCGAGCGTCGCCACGATCGCGCCCGCAGCCACCGCAGCGGGGAGCGCGGTGAGCGCGAGGCCCACCGGGCTGTCGATCACCCCGACCGCCATCAAGGCGCCGAGCACGACCACGCCGATCACGTTCGGCAGGCTCGTCAGCAGGAAGAACGCCACGCTGCGCCGCGCGATGCGATCTCCGGGCATGCCCGTGCGCCGCAGCGCCCACGCGCCGAGCGCGAGGCCGCCCGCGCCGCCCGTGGGCACCACCGCGTTCGCGCCCAGCTCGGAAAGCCCGATCTCGGTGCTCAGGCGCCACGTCATGCGCGGGCAGAACACCGCGCGGAACACCGCCACGTAGGAGAGCCCCGAGAGCAGCTTCAGCGCCACGCCGAGCACGAGCCACTCCCAGCGCGCATGCGAGAACCGCGTGCGCAGGCTCGCCAGGCCCGGGACGAGCGTCACGATCGCCACGATCACAACAACCGCGAAGAGCAGGATCACGAGCCGCCTGCGCAGGCGGCGCTGGTCGAGCTCCGGCTGGTCGCCCAGCTCGCCGCGACGGACCTCCTCCAGCGTGGCGCCGGTACTGCTCACTGCCGTGTGCTCCCGCAGATGGTTGGTTTCCCAAGCAACGACCACTCGACGCTAGCAACCGCCGAGCCGGATCTCGGGCCTGGCTCAGGAGGAGATCGACAGCGGGAACCCCTGCGCCCCCGCTTCGCCCGCCAGCGCTGCTTCCGCCCTTGCGAGCAGCGACGCCGCAGCGCCGCCTTGCGCGGCAGCGTAGGCGAAGTTCGCGTCCACCGCCACCGTCAGCGGCTCGCCCTCCTCGCCGCGCAGCTCGAACGGCAGCTCGAAGGCCGCGTCGACGCGTTCGGCGATCGCCGTCAGCGAATCCGCCGGGTTCGCAGCCGACGCGACGATCACGAAACGCTCGTCCGCGAGATGCCCGAGCGAGTCGCCGCCGCGCACCACCTCGTCGAGCCGTGCGGCGATCGAGCGCAGCAGCGTCAGCGCAGCTGCACCACCCGCGATCAGCTCCTCGCTCGCGCGGAACTCGAGCTCGATCAGGAGTGCCACCACCACAGTGCCGTCGCGCTTTGCGCGCGCGAGCAGCTGGTCAGCGCGGTCGAGCGTCAGCTCGCGCGCAGGAAGGTGCGTCCGCGCGTCGCGGCCGCCTCCCGGCATCGCCGCTGCGGGGCGCGGGTGTGCGAACGCAGAGCGCGCGCGCTCGAGCGTCACCGCCAGCGATGTGCGCGCGAGCGAGCTCGCCTTCGCGAGCGCCGCCGACGAGGTGCCGGTCGCGGTCGCGCGCTCGCCGAGCACCGACAGGATCGCGTCGCTGAGATGCTCGCAGCGCCGCTCAACCTCCGCGAGCGTCACCGCTTCGCGTGCGGCGAGCTCGTCGAGCAGCTCTGTCGCCTCGTGCAGCTCCGCGAGCGGGTGCTCCGCAGATGCCCCAGCGATCCAGCGCGCAAGCGCGACGGTCGTGAGCACGCACACCCGCGCCAGGGCGCTGCGCGCGGCGGTCGCCATCGCGCGCGCGTCGGGGTGCGCGCACGCGCGCTCCAGGACCTCGCCCGCGTGTCGGGCCAGCTCGTCACCGAGCGCCGTCACCTCTGCGACCTGGCGACCTTCGGTGAGAGAACCGGGGGCGCGCCTCGATGTGTCGAGGGTGGGCGGGCTCGCAGCTCGTCTGCTCATCTACCTGTCGTCGGCCGCGCCCGGCGGCTGCTTGAGCGGAGCGAGCAGCGCGTCGGCGCTCGCGCCCTGGGCCTCGCGGGCGCGCGCGCTGACCACGTAGCGACCCGTCGGGCCCCGCCCGAGCAGCCCCAGCACCTCGAGCTCGCTCAGCGCGAGCAGCGTTGCCGCTCGGTCGCCGCCGTGCGCGAGCAGGCCGTCGACGGTGTCGTCCCCGCCCGCCACGCGCTCCAGCACGGAGGCGGCGTGCCCCGCGGGACCCCGCACGTCTCCACGGGTGCGCGTCTCTCGCCCGCTCGCATCCAGCAGCGCGAGCACGTCCTCGGGCCCTGCCACCAGCGGGACGCCGCGGCGCAGGAGCGCGTGCGGACCAGCGGCCCCCTGCGCGTCCGTGCGGCCGGGCACCGCTGCAACCGGGCGCGGCCACCACAGCGCGAGTCGCGGCGCGAGCATCTCCGCAGGCAGGAGGCGGGCCTCCACGACAACCACCAGCGACGACAGCGCCACCAGCGTGCGCTGCGCGGCGACGACGCCGTGGCCCCGACCCGGGCAGCCCGGTGGGAGCTCGGAGAGCGTGGGCGTGACGGCGCGTGTTCCCGGGGCGGTGCCTGCGCGGGCACCGCCGCGCGCCTCGCCCCGCGTGAGACCGTCGGTCGCGACCATCACGGCGCGACCCGACAGATCGGACGCGCCCGCCCGCGCGGCGGCCGCAACGCCGCGCTCGGAGGTGGTCGCGACCGTCACATCCGCCGCGGCGAGACCGCGCGCGAGCGCACGCGCGGTCTCCGCGGCGTACGCGCTGCAGCGGGCGCTTCCGAGGATCGCCACCACCGGCGCCTGCAGCGCTCCGGCCAGCCGCGCGGGCTCGACGTCGATGAACAGCACGCGTGGCGCACGCACATCTGCGCGCATCGCCGCGGGGAACGCGGGGTGGTGCGCGCACACGGGGATGCACCCCGGTGCGCGCTCCGGCGTGGGAGGTGGCAGCGCTGCGAGGCGCGCCGCGAGCTCCTCGCGGCGCCGTCCGCCGAGAGCGCGGACGAGTGCTGTGTCGTCGAGCGCGAGCGCGGCGAGCAGCCGCTCGGAATTCCGCGCGCACGCGTGCAGCGGTCCGGACAGCTCTCCGAGCAGCCAGGGGCGCTGCAGGCACGCGGGGCACGCGCTCTCGGACGCCCTCATCGCGCGAGCGCACGCAGGCGCGGCCGGCTCGAAGCTGCGGGCGGTGCGGGTCGTGCGGCCGCCGCGGCGGCCGAGCCTGCGCGAAGGGCCAGCGCCGATCCCACGTGCTCGGCGCTCACGCGCGCGCTCGCGTCGAGGTCTGCGATCGTGCGCGCCACCCGCAGCACGCGCTCGGCGCCGCGCGCGCTCAGCAGACCGCGCTCGGCGGCCTGCCGCAGCAGGCTCGCGCCGCGCTCGTCGAGTCGTGCGTGTTCGCGCAGCACGCCCACAGGCATGCGAGCGTTCGAGCAGCGGTCGCCGTCGAGGACGCTCCGCACGCGAGCCTGCTGGCGCTCGCGCGCTGCGATCACCTCCGCGCGCGCAGCCGCCGAGGTGGTCAACGGCGAGGCGCCGAGTCCGGGCGCTGCCTCCTCGGCCATCGACGCGAACAGGTCGAGGCGATCGAGCAGCGGGCCGCTCACGCGGCGGCGATGGCGGGCGAGCTCCGCCTCTGTGCACCTGCAGCGGTCGTCTGTCCCGGCCCACCCGCACGGGCAGGGGTTGGTCGCGGCGATCAGCATGAAGCTCGTCGGGTACGTGGTCGTCCCGCGGCTGCGCGCGATCGTCACCACGCCGTCCTCGAGCGGCTGGCGCAGCGCGTCGAGCGTTGCGCGGTCGAACTCGGAGAGCTCGTCGAGGAACAGCACGCCGCCGTGGGCGAGCACCGCCTCGCCGGGCGCCGCACCGGCTCCGCCCACCAGGCCCGCAGACGTGATCGAGTGGTGCGGCGCGCGGAACGGTCGATCGCGGGGGAGCGCGGCCACCTCGCGCCCCGCGACGCTCGCGATGCGAGCCACGGCGATCGCCTCCCGCGCGCCCAGCGGCGGCAGGATCGACGGCGCCCGCCGGGCGAGCATCGTCTTGCCGGTGCCAGGCGGCCCGCTCAGGAACAGGTTGTGGCCGCCAGCGACCGCGATCACGAGCGCGCGCACCGCGTTGTGCTGGCCGCGCACGTCCGCCAGGTCGCCCTCGAGCCTCCCCTCCCGCGCCGGCAGCCGGGCTGCGCGTCGCGCGGGGCTCGCGATCACATCCGCGCGAGGCGCCGTGGGGCGCCGATCGCGCTCACGGCGCCTGCCGCACAAGATCGACCTCGCCTCGCGCAGTGATGCGGCGCCCGCCACCTCGACACCCGGGACGAGCGCCGCCTCGCGGGCGGTCTCGCTGGCCAGCAGGAGCTTCGGGATGCGCGCGCGGGCGGCCGCATCCGCGATCGCGAGCGTGGCGCGGGCGGGCCGCAGAGAACCGTCGAGCCCCAACTCCCCCAGCAGCGCCCATGGCTGGAGGCGCTCGTGGGGGAGCTGGCCGCTCGCTGCGAGGATCGCGCACGCGATCGCGAGATCGAGGCCCGGACCGACCTTCGGCAGGTCCGCGGGCGCGAGCGCCACGGTGACGCGCATCGCGGGGAACTCCAGGCCCGAGTTGATCACCGCCGCGCGGACCCGCTCGCGCGCCTCACGAACCGCCGCGTCCGCCAGGCCGATGATCGCGAACGCGGGGAGGCCGCGGCGCACGTCCACCTCGACGGTCACGCGACGCGCGTCCAGCCTGTCCAACGTGAACGCGGTCGCCCGCGCGAGCATCGTCCGTTCCCTCCATTGCGGTCTGGAAAGGACCGCAAGCTACGCAGCGCTTGGGAGGTCTTCCTCGCGCGGGGCTGGCCGCCGGGCGCGGGCAGCGGCGCCGCCTCCGGGCACCCAGGGCCGGCGCGATGTGCGCGCCGGCCCTGGGTGCGGCGGATGCGGCTGTGCGGGGGCCTAGAGGCCCGCGGGGTGACGCACGACGTAGCCGGAGGTGGAGCTCATGCTGCCCGACCAGCGCGTGCCCGTCTCGGCGAGCGCGACCGTGTCGAAGCGTTTGCCGTCGATCACCATGAACGCGTGCCCCGAGTTCGCGTAGATCGTTATGTCGCGGCCGGGTCCCGCTTCGCCGTAGGACTCCAGGCCGGTGGAGTCCTCGGGCGAGCTGAGCAGGCCGCCGCCGTGCAACGCGTAGGAGACCGACCCCGAGCAGTCGTAGCCGTCGGAGACGAACGAGCCGTGGCCGCCGCCCCACACGTACGGGCGCGTGGCGATTTCGTCTGCTGCCGCGATCACGCGCGCGACGACGCCTTCGCCGCCTGCGCTGCTGCCCGACCCGCCGCCTTCGGTGGAGGCTTTCGCCGAGGCCGGCGGCGTGAGCGTGCTCTCGCTGTGGATGCCCAGCAGCGCCCACGTTTCCGGCCCGACCACGCCGTCGGTGCTGAGGCCGTGGCGCGCCTGCAGGCGCATCACCGCCGCCTCGGTGGCGGGACCGAAGTCCCCGTCAGGCGTGATCTTGAGCGCTTTCTGGAGGCGCACCACGGCATCTTCGCCGCCCGTGGATTCGCCGCCTTCTTCATCGGACACCGACACCGCATGCGCGTGGTGGTGGTGCACCGCGGGCATCGCCGAGGGGGGAGGCGTGAGCGTTTCGGACTCGTGGATCCCCAGCACGCCCCACGTGGCGGGGCCCACGACGCCGTCCACGGTGAGACCGTGGCGCGCCTGGAGGCGCCTGACCGCTGCCTCCGTTTCGGGGCCGAATTCACCGTCGACGCTGAGGTTCAGCGCGTGCTGGAGCCGCTGGACCGCGCCGTCGCCGCCGACCGATGAGCCGCCTTCTTCGCTGCGCAGGTCCGCGGTGCGCGCGTGGCCTTCGCCGCTGGAGCCGCCGCGCAGCGCGGCGGTCGTTTCCGGTCCGGCGATCCCGTCGACCGAGAGGCCGTTGCGTTCCTGGAAGCTGCGCACCGCTTCTTCGGTTTCGGGCCCGTAGACGCCGTCGGTGGCGATCCCCAGCGCCGCCTGCAGCAGTTGCACCTGGCGGCCTTCGCTGCCCGAGCTCAGCGAGATCGAGTGTTCGGTTGTGGTGGCGGGTTCGGGGTTGGCGGCGCTCGACGTGCTGCCCGCCGCCACGCTGGCGGTGGGGCCCACGCTCAGCGCGGCGAGCGTGCCGATCGAGATGCGCTTCGCGCGCGAGGAGGCCGGCACGAAGCGCAGCTCCGCGGCGCGCCGCCGGGCGCGCGAGCGGCCGAGGGAGAGCTCCCACGTGAGTCCGTCCGCGAGATCGCGTGGCTCCGTGAGCACGATGGGGTGGGCGGGGGCGGCACGGCGCGTGCGACTCCGGCCCGTGGGGGCGCGGCGTTCGCGTGAGCGCTGCATCGAGGCGTGCCAGTGCTCCGGAACTGCAAGATCACGCGGGGATCCCGACATGCGGCGTCCTTTCTCCATTCCGTTTCCATGCGCCTACGGGGTTAGCTGTCGGGCTCGCGTGAACGACCACGCTACGCCACACTCTGTGGCGATTCGCCCCCGCAATCCCTATTTGGGACTGCACTGGGTCCCCCGCTCCTGCACCCCGTGGGGTGAAGGACTCGGCACGAACGGGCGGCAAGCTACCAGATTTCCCCGCAATTTGCGTTACAGCGGCAGGAGACCGCCGTTCGACCGCGACGGCGGGGCGGTGCGCCAGACGGCGCGCCCCGGCGCCGGCGTTGGTACGTTGGGGCTGTGGGGCGGTCCTCCAAACGCGGCCTGAAGCTCAGGATCGTGCTCTCGCTCGTGGCGCTCGCGCTGGTCGCGGGCATCGCGGGGCTGCTCAGCGGCTGCGGCTCGACCAGCTCCGTCAAGGCCGCGCAGGCGAAGGGTCAGGCGGCACACTTCGACGCCTCCGGGCTGCTGACCCCTGTCAGGCAGGCGCCGCCGCTGTCGCTGCGCAACTACCTCGGGCAGCGCGTCAACATCGACTCCTATCGCGGCAAGGCGGTGCTGGTCACGTTCCTGTACACACACTGCCCGGACATCTGCCCCCTGATCACATCGCAGCTGCGCGTCGCGCAGAACCTGATGGGCAAGGCCACGGCCTCGAAAGTGCAGATCATCGCTGTGTCGGTGGACCCACGCGGGGACACGCGAAAGGCGATCGCGGCGTTCCTGGCGCGGCACGAGATGACCGGCCGCATGCAGTACCTGGTCGGCTCCACCCACGAACTCGGTGCGGTGTGGCAGGCGTGGGGCGTGGGCTCCGAACGCGACGCGAAGAGGCCGGAGTTCATCGACCACTCCGGGTTGGTCTACGGGATCGGCGGCTCGGGCAAGCGGATCACGATCTACGCACCCCAGTTCCGCCCGAGCGAAATCGCGCACGACGTCCCGCTGCTCGCCGCGAGCTAGGACGCGCCCAAGAGGATGCGCAGGCAGGTCCGCAACGGCGCGCTCGCGGTGGGGGTGCTCGCTGTGGTGGTGGTCGGGCTCGTGCTCGGGCTCAGCTCCTCCAAGACGCCCGCCGGGGGGCGGGTCGCCCCCGCGCTGCCGCACGAATCGCTCGCCGGCCGCCCCGTGACCATCGCGAGCCTGCTCGCCAGCGCCCATGGGCGCCCCGCCGCGGTGGTGTTCTGGGCGAGCTGGTGCGGCCCGTGCGAACACGAGGCGCCCGCGATCGAGCGGTTCGCCCGGAGCGCCGCCGGCCGGGGCCGCGTCGCGGGCGTCGACTGGAGCGACGCGCGCAGCGGCGCGGTGTCGTTCATCGAGCACTACCGCTGGACGTTCCCCAACGCGCGCGACGCCGAAGGCACCGTGGGCAACGCCTACCGGATCACCAGCCTCCCCACCACGTTCGTGATCGAGCCCGACGGTCGCATCGCCGACGAGCTGCACGGGCCCCAGGACGAAGCGAGCCTCGCGCGCGCGCTCGCGCGCGCGCGGAAGACGTGACGCGCGCCCCGGTGTGTCGCTGAGGTTGACACCGCGTCGAACGGTCCACTAGCCTCGCCCCGAGGATGATCGGCTGGGGGGGACGAGGGGGTTCCGCCCGGCTCCGCAAAAGCGACCCTGGAGGGGGTCCCCGACGGCCGCACGCCGCACGCGGCGCGCTGCTGCCGGCCATGAAAAGGAGACGGAGATGATCGGAAGGATTCCAGCGCGCGTTGGCACGCTTGCTGCTGCCGCGGTGCTGGCCCTCGCTGCGTTCGGCGTCGCCGCCGGTGCTGCGAGCGCTGAAAGCGAAGTGGTGTACAGCAACCTGCCCGAAACCAACCCGGGCAACGTCGTCTCGGAGGCGTTCGAGGCCACCGAGACGGGTCAGTTCGGTGGGCTCGTCCAGCTCGCGGGCACCGCCCGCAGGAACGGCACCGTGATGTTCGCGATGAGCAGTTGGGGCTGCGAACAGGGCTCGTGGACCGGCACGCCCGAATGCAAGACCGCCGCAGGGGCGCGCTTCCCCGAGACGATCACGCTCGACATCAACGAAGTTGGGCCGGGCAACGAAGTGGGGGCTCTGCTGAAGAGCGTCACCAAGACGTTCAACATCCCCTACCGGCCCTCGCAGAACAACCGCAAATGCCAGACCGGCGGGAAACCGAACGGCGGCTGGTACAACGGGGCGCTGCAGTCGTGCTTCCACGGCAAATACGTCCGCATCACGTTCCCGGTGGGCAAGTTCACCTGGCCCGAAAAGGCGATCGTGAGCGTCGCGTACAGCACGAGCGACTACGGCGCCTCGCCGCAGCGGCCGCAGCCGTGCAACTCGCAGCCTGCGGGTTGCGGCTACGACTCGCTCAACGTGGGCCTCGCCGAAGAAACCGCGCCGTCGGTGGGCAGCGACCCGCTGATCACGAGCGTCTACCAGGACACGAAGTACGCGCCGTACTGGTGCGATGGCGGCGCAGGGGGGACCGGCACGTTCCGCCTCGACGAAGGCTGCTGGACCCAGCAGCCGCTGATTCGCGTCAAGGCAGTGCTCTAAGCACGGCCGCTCGCGATCGACCACGCACACAGGAGGCCCCGCGCGAGCGGGGCCTCCTTCGTTCGGCCCTGCCACCTCCGGGATCCGGCGGGCCGCTGGGTTACGTTTGCCCGGTGGGCCGCACGCTCTGGCTGACGGAGGGGCGCCGACGCCGGGCGCAGGGCCTGCTCGCTGCGGTGATCGCCCTGTGCCCCGCGATGCTCGCGTGCGGCTCCGCGGGGGCCGTGTACCCGGCCCGGAGCACCGCCTCGTTCATGCGCGCGTGCGAGCGCGCCGCCGCGCTGGCGACGTGTGCATGCGTCGTGCGCGGGATGGAAGCCGCGAAGCGACCCGTCGCCGATCTCCGCCTCGCGGATGCCGTCCTCGCGGGCCGCGAAGCGCCGCCGCCGTGGCTCGCACACGCCGACCGCGGCTGCTGAGTCGTCCAGCCGCCGTTTCTCGTTGCAGACAACGGGTAGCAGCGAGGCCGAGGATTCGATGAGCTCCCCAGAGCCTCCATACCCACCCCGTACGCCTCCGGGGGAGCCGACCGAGCCGCTGCGACGTTCGCCGCCGCTGCAGCCGCGCACGGCGGTGCCGCCGCCGGCCGCCGAATACGCGCCCGTCCCTCCCGAGCCCTACGAACGCCCCCCGTGGCGAGAGAACCCGTGGCCCGCGATCCTCACGGCGTTGATCGCGCTGGTGATCGGCGGCTTCGTCGGATACCTGATCGGCGAAAACGGCAACAACGACGAACGGGAACGGCCCCGCGCGACCGTCACGCACACGACCACGGTGGAACGACCGAAGACGGTGGTGCAAACCCACACCGTCACCGCGAGCACCGTCAAGGAAACGCCGAACCAGAGCGGCGAAGCACGCCGCCAGGAAGCCGAATCGAACCTCAGGAACGCCGAACAGGAAAACAAAGAACTGCGCAAGAAGCTCGAAGAATCGGGGGCCAGCCCGTAGCGCCGTCAGCTTGCTGACAGTTACGATCCCGCCGCGCAACTCGCGGGATCGCGTCGTGTCCCGAGGGTCACTCCAACTGCAGAAGGAGAGACCCAATGCACAAGCGAACGGCTCTATCAGCGGCGGTTCTCGCGGCTCTGGCGGCTGCGCTGGTACTGGTGACGGGCGCTCTCGCGTCCACCGCCCCCACCGTCACGGGCGAGGCCGCCAGCAACACCAGCAACACCGGCGCGACGATCTCCGCCTCGGTCGACCCCCAGGGGCAGGCGACCACCTACGCCTTCGAATACGGCACCAGCACCAAGTACTCGGTCCAGACGACCCCGCAGAGCGCTGGCGCCGGTACCCAGGCCGCGCCGGTGAGCACCACCCTCACCGGCCTCCAGCCCGGCACCACCTACCACTACCGCGCGATCGCAACGAACGCGGGCGGTACGACGACGGGTCCCGACGCCACGTTCACGACGACCGGCATCGCACCGCCGGAACCGACCCCGGCTCAGCCCCAGACGGGGCCGGTCACGGAAGTCGGCGTCGAAAGCGCGACCCTGAGCGGCACCGTCAACACGGCGGGGCTCCCGGTCGGCGAAGTCGAGACCGCGTACTTCCAGGTCGGCCCGTCGCTGCCCTACGTCCTGCAGAGCATCCCCGTGGCCGTCAGGTCGACGGGGGGGACGATCCCGGTGAAGGCCCTGGTCGCCGGACTCGGCGGCGGTCGCATCTTCCACTACAGGCTCGTCCTCACCGACGAACACGGCAAATCGGCTACGGGCGGGGATCTGACGTTCCTCTCGCTGCCGCGCGAACGGCTGCATGCCCAGCGTGTCGTGGCGTCCGCGACGCCACGCTCGCAACACGCGATCCCGGACCGGGTGACGGTGTCCGGGCGGATGGTGCCGCCCGCCGGGCTGAGCAACCTGATCGCATGCCGCGGCTACTTCGACATCACGTTCCGCGTGGGACAGGTGGCAGTGCAATCGCTGCGCGCCGGCATCCACCCCGACTGCTCGTTCAGCCTCCCGGTGGTGTTCCACAGCCGCAGCCGGCTGAAAGGCGGCCGCGTCTCGGTGCACGTGCTCTACGCCGGCAGCCGCTTCCTGCAGCGACTCGAAGCGCCTGTGCAGACGATCCAGGTGGGGTGAGCCGCATCTCGGGAGCGAGGACCGGGTGAGCTGCATCTCCGCCGCCGGCTTCCGGGCCGGCGGCGGAGAGCCGGTCGGCGCGCCGGCCGCCCTCTTGCGCTCTTTCCTTGTACGCTGCGTGCGCAAAAGGGGGCCAGGCCTGTGCTCGGGGGATCCCGGGCGGCTGAGAGCCACGAACGGCTAGGGGGATGACCATGAGGAGAAGCAGGTTTGCGGGTGCGCTCGTGCTCGCGTTGACACTCGGGGTGGGGGTCGCGTCGGCGCAGGCTGCGCCCACCGTGTGCAGTTCGGGGTGCGCGTACACCGGTATCCAGGCGGCGATCAACGGCGTGGCGCCGGGCAGCACGATCACGATCGGTCCCGGGAGCTACTTCGAAAACGTCGTCGTGGACAAGCCGGTGACGCTCCGCGGGCGGAACAGCTTGACGATGCTCTACCCGTCGCTGTCCAAGCCCGTGTGCGAAGGCGGGTCGCTCTGCGGCGGAGAAGCGAGCAACATCGTGCTCGTGAAGTCCGACAACGTGACGATCTCCCACCTCTGGCTGCGGGGGGACAACCCCAACCTCACAAGCGGTGTGGTCGTCGGCGGGGAAGACATCGACGCGCGCAACGGGATCGTCACCGATCACGAAACCGGCACCTACAACAACCTGACCGTCAACGGCGTGAAGGTGACGGGCGTCTACCTGCGCGGCATCTACGCCTCCTCCGGCGGGAGCTTCAACTTCAACCACGACACCGTGGAAAACGTCCAGGGCAGCGAAGCCTCGATCGGGATCTTCGCGTTCGAGGGCACCGGCACGATGGAACGCAACCACGTGACCGATGCCAACGACGCGATCTCGGCGAACTGGTCGCACGGCATCCAGTTCCTGAGCAACATCGTCAAGCGGTCCGGCAGCGGCGTGCACACCGACAACAACGGGGGCGACGGCGGAACCGCCGACGTCATCAAGGGCAACGTCGTGCGCGAATGCAAGACCAACGGGTACGGCGTCTGGGTGTTCGTCCCGTACGTGTCAGCGACGGTCGAAGGCAACGTGGTCAACGGCTGCGCGGTCGGGCTCGCGGCGTTCGGGAGCGCCGTCTCGGGCCAGGGGCCCACGTTCACCGGCAACCGGCTGAGCGGGGTGGGAGCGACGACGACCAACAACGCTCCCACGTACGGCGCGTACCTCACCACCGACCAGCTGGGCTTCGGCTTCGGCGACCTCACCGCGACGCTCACGGGCAACGCGCTGCACGGCTTCAGCACGGGCATGCTCGTTACGCAGACGAGCCCCACCGAAGGGCAGCCCGAAGGCGGGCAGGCGACCGTCAACGCCTCCGGCAACAACTCCATCTACGGAGACGGGACGGGCGCGAACGGACTGCCGGGGACCGTGGTCGAAGCCCAGAACGATTGGTGGGGCTGCTCGGCCGGGCCCAACGCGCCCAAAGCGGCGTGTGCGACCGCGCTCGGCACGGTGCAGTACACGCCGTGGCTGACCGCGAAACCGTAGGCGGTCGAAGGCGGCTTGCGTGCGGCGGGGCGCAGATCGGCGCCCCGCCGCAAGCGCTTGCATCTGACGGCGCCCCACGCCCACCGGCCTCCAGCTTCCTCGGGGCCCTTGTAGACAGCGCGAGAGGCCGTCGGTTACGCTGCACGTTCGTGTGACCGACGCCTAGCCCACGGACGGGGCGAACAGGGGGAGACAGAGATGCGTATACGGGCGGCGACTCTCGCTTTGCTCACCGCAGTGGGGGTGGTACTGGCGGCATCCGCAACAGCGGCTGCCACGACCAAGGAATACGTGCTGAAGCATCCCAAGCGCGAACACTGCAAATCGCACTACGTCGAGAAGCACAAGACGGTGCACCGGAAAGTCAAAGGTCACACGGTGAAGGTGCGCGAGACGGTGTGCGTGAGCTCCCCGTCGAGCAAGCCACCGACGGGCCCGTCTTCGAGCTCCTCGAAGCCGGAAGAATGCACGCCCCTCGTGAGCGGCACCGGCCCGAACCCGGAAACGCACCTCTACAGCTACCAGGTGATCCTCGGCTGCGACAGGGGTGAATTCGGAGCCTTCCAGGTGGCCACGAACAGAGCGATCACGGCCGGGAGCGTCACGGCGCAGATCGGCTCCCTCCACAGCTACACGTGCACCCAGCCCTCCAGCACGTTCTTCTCGTGCAGTGGCGTCAGCGTCCAGATCCCACCGGTCGAAGGCGCTGCGATTCGCGCGTTCTTCAAGTCCTCGCAGCCGCCCTGCGAAGGCGGAGCGCCCGAGTCGGCCACGATCACGACCCTGGGCGAGACCTTCAACGCGACGATCGGGGAAGCGCAGGGCGCCTGCTGAGGATCGCCGGCCCTGGCGCGGGGGGCCGGCGCTGCCATCGCAGACCCAGAGGCGACGACCGGAATCGAACCGGTGTAGACGGCTTTGCAG
>JAICYC010000096.1 GCA_025934395.1 Solirubrobacteraceae bacterium
AGACGGTGCTGGGGCTGCCGAGCGGGCACGGCTTCGACCTCACCGCCTACCTCGTAC
The DNA here is from genome assembly GCA_025934395.1 of Solirubrobacteraceae bacterium. Lineage (GTDB taxonomy): Bacteria > Actinomycetota > Thermoleophilia > Solirubrobacterales > Solirubrobacteraceae > Palsa-744. Next base: position 58 of record JAICYC010000096.1, read on the forward strand.
CGCTCGCGGTCGTGGTCGCGCTCGCAGCGCTGCTCGTGGTGATGCTCCCCCGCTGGCGACGGCGCGCGCCGGCCGGGGCCGCGGAGGCACCACCGCCCCAGCAACTCTCCCAGCACGACTCCGAACGGCTCGAGTCCGACCTGGCGCGCTTCGACTGACCACGCCGCGTGGCGTGACGGGCACCCCGACGCGCGCGACATCCGCCCGCGGGGCCTACATCTCCTCGGGCGCGCTCACACCGAGCAGGCCGAGGCAAACCGCGATCGTCCGCCGCGCTGCCACGCACAGCGCGATCCGGAACGACTCCACGGCGGCGGGCTCCGCACCCACGACGCGGCAGTCGCGGTAGAAGGCGGTGAAGTCCTGGGCGAGCTCCAGGGCGTAGGCGGCCACCCGGTGGGGAGCGCGGCGCTCGGCTGCCTCTGCGAGCTCGGCGGGGAACGCCAGCAGCCGCACGATCAGGCCGCGCTCGCTGGCATGCAGCGGCTCCCCGCCCTCCCCTGCCGCCAACGCGGCCAGCGCCTCCGTCTCCCGCTCGCCACCTGCGCGCGCGAGCATCGAGGCGATCCGCGCGTGGGCGTACTGGACGTAGTAGACGTCGTTCTCCTTGGACTGCTCGCGCGCGAGGTCGAGGTCGAGGTCGACGGTGGTCTCGTGCGAGCGCGCGAGCAGGTACCAGCGCGCCGCGTCCACCCCGATCTCCTGGACGAGCTCGTCGAGCGTGACGAACTCCCCCGCGCGCTTTGACATCTGCGCGCGCTCGCCCGAGCTGACGAGGTGCACGAGCTGCATGATCAGAAGCTCCAGCTGGCCGGGGTCGCCGCCCAACGCGGCGATCGCGGCGTGCATCCGCGGGAGGTAGCCGTGGTGATCTGCGCCCCACACGTTGAGCTGGCGCTCGAAGCCGCGCTCGCGCTTGTCCTCCGCATAGGCGATGTCCGAGGCGAAGTAGGTGTGCTCGCCGTTGGAGCGCACCAGCACGCGGTCCTTGTCGTCGCCGAACTCCGTCGTGCGCAGCCACAGCGCGCCATCCTGCTCGTAGGTGTGCCCGTGCTCGGCGAGCATCGCGAGCGTGTGGGCGACCGCGCTCGGGTCGCCGTCGTGCAGCGAGCTCTCGTACATCCAGCGGTCGAACTCGGCCACGCCGAACGCGAGCAGCGACGTGCGCATGCCGTCCACCATGGCCGCCACCGCGAGCCGGCCCAGCTCGCCCGGATCCCGCGCCTGCTGCGCGAGCGGTGCGAGCTGCTGCACGTAGTCTCCCCGGTAGCCGTCCTCCGGGACCGGCTCGCCCGCCGCGACGGCGGCGATCGACTCGCCGAGCTTGCGCACCTGGGTGCCCGCGTCGTTGACGTAGAACTCGCGCCCGACCTGGTGGCCGTGGCGGGCGAGCATCCGCGCGAGCGAATCGCCGTAGGCGGCATTGCGCGCGTGACCCACGTGCATCGGGCCGGTGGGATTGGCCGAGACGAACTCCACCAGGACGCGTTCCGGACGCCGCGCGCCGCCCGCGCCGTATGCCTCGCCCGCCGCGAGCACCCTGCCGAGCGCGTCCCGCAGCCACGCATCGGCCATGAACAGGTTCACGAACCCCGGGCCCGCGATCTCGAAGCGCTCGAGCGCGTCTCCCAGACGCGCGGAGAGACCCTCGCCGAGCCTCTCCGCGACGGCTCGGGGCGGCTCGCCAACCGCCTTCGCGAGCACGAGCGCAGCGTTCGTGGAGTAGTCCCCGAACTGCGCCTGGCGCGGACGTTCGAGCGTCACGGCGCCCGATCGCTCCTGCCCACCGGCGGGGAGGAGCTCCGCCGCGGCCGCCAGCACCAGCTCCCGCAGCCCGTCCAGCGGCGTCGCCGCCGCGGTGGCCTGCGCCGCCGGCTGGTCGTCGGTGGGGATATCGCTCATGGATCCGGGTACCGCGGTTGCGATACTAGCCACGTGAACGAGCAAGACTCAGGCGCCGAGCGCCACATCAACATCCATCTCTCGCCCGAGATCATGGGGGGCGTCTACGCGAACTTCGCGAACGTCAGCCATTCGGACTACGAGTTCACGGTCACGTTCGCACGCGTGGACCACGAGGTCGAGTCCGAGGAGGTCCCCGGCGTGGTCGTCTCGCGCGTGAACATCTCACCGCGCTTCATGCGCGAGCTGATCGACGCGATGGAGGACAACTACTCCAAGTGGCGCACGCGCGAGGGCATCAAGAACCTGCCCGAGTACGGCGGCGAGGCCCCCGCCGAGGAGTAGCCTGCCGCGGCGCGGGCGTTGCGGGCGTCCCGCTCCGTGGAACGCTGCGCCGACGGCGGTGTTCATACCCTTCAACGATGAAGGTCGCGGTGATCTCTGACATCCACGCAAACCGCCACGCGTTCGAGGCGACGCTCGAGGCGGTCGCCGCCAGCGACGCGGCCGAGCTGTGGTGCCTCGGCGACCTCGTCGGCTACGGCGCCGAGCCGGACGCGTGCGTGCAGCTGGCGCGCGACCACGCAGCGGTGTGCCTCGCGGGCAACCACGACATGGCCGTCACGGGCGAGCTGTCCCTGGATGAGTTCTCGCGCGGCGCGAGCATCGCCGCGCAGTGGACGCGCGAGGTGATCGACCCCGAGAACCTCGACTTCCTCGCATCCCTGAAGCCGCAGGGCGAGGAGGGCACGGTCGGCCTCTACCATGCGAGCCCGCGCGACCCGGTGTGGGAGTACGTGCTCTCGGCGCTCCTCGCGGAGCTGTGCCTCGACGCGCAGCGTCACCGGATCTGCCTGATCGGCCATTCCCACGTGGCGCTGTCGTTCGTGCGCCGCGAGGGCGAGCTGGCGACCGGCGAGCCGCAGCGCGAGGGCGTGCAGCTCGACCTGGACGGCGGCGAATGGCTGCTGAACCCCGGCAGCGTCGGGCAGCCTCGCGACGGCGACCCGCGCGCGTCGTGGATGCTGCTGGACCTCGACGCTATGGACGCCTCCTACCACCGCTCCGACTACGACGTCGCGGGAGCTGCGGCGGCGATCCGCGCTGCGCGCCTGCCCGACTCCCTCGCCGAGCGGCTGGAGTACGGCCAGTGAACGCGCGGCGCCCTCGCAGGCGCGCGCTCCGGACCGGCCTGCGCGTGCTCCTCGCCGCCGTGCTCGGGCTCTCCGCGGCACTGCTCGTCTCGTGCGGCGGCAGCGGCAAGGGCCTGATCCCCACAGCCGACGCCGGCCCGCTGCAGTCGGACTTCGAAGCGGTCAGCGAGGCTGCGCAGACCGGTGACGGGGACTGCACCGCCACCGAAACCGCGCTCGCGAAGACCGAACAGGACTACGACGCGCTGCCCACGAGCGTGGACGCGGGCCTGCGCACGCGGCTGCGCGAAGGGATCACCAACCTGCACGGCCGCGCGCTCGCGCTCTGCACGCAGCCGATCGCCACCCCGACGACCGGGACGACGGCCACCACGACCACCACGGCGACGACCCCGACGACCACCACGCCGACGACGACCGCGACGAGCACCACGCCGGCGACGCCCCCGCCCGCCACCACCCCCGAATCCGAAACGCCCGGCACGGGCGGCGGCACGGAAGCGAAAGAACCGGAAGGCCAGGCCGAAGCGGGTGGCGTCGGACCGGGCGGCACCGGCCCACCGGGCCAGGAAAAGAAGCTCGAATGAGCGCCGTCGAGATCGCGGGCCGCTACCGCCTGGAGGGCCGGCTCGGCTACGGAGGGATGTCGACCGTCCACCACGCGGTCGACCAGCGGCTGGAGCGCCAGGTCGCCGTCAAGCTCCTCGCCGAGCACCTCGCCGACGAAGAAGCGTTCGTGTCGCGCTTCCAGCGCGAGGCCCAGGCCGCCGCCCGGCTGGTGCATCCCAACATCGTGCAGGTGTTCGACTCCGGTCGCGACGAGCGCACCGGCCAGTACTTCATCGTGATGGAGTACATCGAGGGCGCCTCGTGCGCGGAGATCCTGCGCGACCAGGGCTGGGTCGAGGTCGACGAGGCGCTCGCGATCATCGAGCAGGCGTGCGAGGGCCTGGACTACGCGCACCGCCACGGCGTCGTCCACCGCGACGTCAAGCCCGGCAACCTGCTGCGCTCACGCGAAGGCGAGGTGAAGCTCGCCGACTTCGGGATCGCGAAGGCGACCGAGCAGTCGAGCATCACGCAGGTGGGCTCGGTCCTCGGCACTGCCGCCTACCTCGCGCCCGAGCAGGCGCGCGGCGAGGAGGCCGGGCCGAGCGCGGACCTCTACGCGCTCGGGGTCGTCACCTACCAGCTGATCTCGGGGCGCCTGCCCTACGACGCCACATCGCTGACCGAGCTGGCGCTCAAGCAGCAGCAGGAGCATCCCCCCACGCTCGACACGCTCGTCGCAGCCGTCAACCCCGAGCTCGCCGACGCGGTTGCGATGTCGCTCGCGCTCGACCCGGAGGACCGCTACCAGACCGCCCGCGAGATGCGCCGTGCGCTCCACGACGGCCTCCGCGGTGTCGCTCCCGGCAGGCGCCGCCCCGCGGCCGCCACGCAGGCCACGACGGTGCTCTCGGCCCGGCGCCCGACCCCGCAGACGCGCGTCGTTGCGCCGCGCCAGCCGCGCCAGGCCCCGCCCCGCCAGCGTCCCGCGGTGGCAGCGGCCGCGCCGGTCGCCGCCGCTCCCGCCCGCCGCGGTCGCGGGAGGCTCGTGCTCGCGCTCCTGGCGTTGCTCGCGATCGCGCTCGTGATCGTGGCGATCGTGATCGCCACCGCCCCCTCCCCCACCAGGATCGTGCTGCGCAACGTCGTCTACAAGGACGTCGGCAAGGCGTCCGCCGCGCTGCAGCAGCTCGTCTCCGAAAACACGAAATAACCCTCGAGCGGCGTTGGCCGGCGGGTCGGCCGACCACGACATGCTTGGGTGAGGGAACCGCCCGTGCTCGCCTTCATCGTCAACGTCGAACACCTGATCGTCACGGCGGGCTACCCCCTGGTGCTGGTGATCGTGATGAGCGAGTCCAGCGGGCTGCCCGTGCCGGGGGAGACCGCGCTGATCACGGGCGCCGTGCTCGCCAGCCAGGGCAAACTGCAGATCGAGCTGGTGATCGGCCTCGCCGCGGTGGGGGCGATAGTCGGCGACAACATCGGCTACCTGATCGGCCGCAAGGGCGGGCGCTGGCTGCTCGAACGCCCCGGGATGTTCGAACGCCAGCGGGGCGAGGTGCTCACGATCGGAGAACCGTTCTTCGAGCGCCACGGCTCGAAGGCGGTGTTCTTCGGCCGCTTCCTGCTCGGCCTGCGCGTGTGGGCGTCGTGGCTCGCGGGCGCCACGCGCATGCACTGGCGCTCGTTCGTGCTGTGGAACGCGCTCGGCGGCATCACGTGGGCATGCGCGATCGGGTTGATCGCGTACTTCCTCGGCCATTCCGCGAGCAACGCGATCGAAGCGTTCGGCCTCTACGGCCTCGCCGCGGCGCTGTTCGCGATCATCACCACCGTGATCGCCCACAGGCGCCACCGCCGGCGCGCTGCGGCGGGCGGCAAGGCCGCCCGCCGCGGTCGCAGCGGTGACGCGTCGCTCGCCGAGCGCGAGGACGACGCGGGCTAGGAGGCCCCGTCGGCGCCGGTTGCGCTCGAGGCCTCTACGACGGGCTGCTTTCCGCCGACGCTGATCGCGACGCGACGCGGCTTGTGCTCCGCGGGCTTGGGCACTCGAAGCTCCAGGACGCCGTTCTCGAAGCCAGCCTCGATGCTCTCGGGGTCGATGCCCTCCGGCAGCGTGAGCGAGCGCGCGAACGTGCCGCTGCTGCGCTCGAGCCTGTAGTAGCCGTCCTTGCGCTCGCTCGACTCGGTGCGGCGCTCACCCGAGATCGTCAGCACGTTGTCCTCGAGCTCCACGTTGACGTCGTCCTCGCGCACGCCGGGCAGGTCGGCGCGGAGAACGTAGTGCTCGTCCTCCTCGACCAGGTCCATCGCGGGGATCCACCGGCGCTGGCCCGTGGGCGCTGCGCTGACCGTCTGGTTGTCGAAGAACGTTCCGAACAGGCGGTTCATCTCCTGCTGGATGCTCTGGAGCTCGCGCGCGGGCTCCCATCTGATGATTGCCATTTCAGTACCTCCGATGACGAATGCCAATGGCTTACAGTTCTTCCGTCATTATAAAATCTAAGTCGCTTTCGATCAAGTCTTTTTCGCCCCTTATGTGCGATCTGCCTCGCGGCGTGTAGGAAACGGGGTCGGCGGGACGCGCGAGCACCACAGAAACGCGCCCTCAACGAGAAACGCCCCGCTCGTGCGAGGCGAAGGGCGAAGCGGCGGGGCGCGCTCTCAGCAGCTCGTGCAGGGCGCGATGCGTTCCCACATGTCCGCGAGGACGGACAGCTCCGCCTCCGAGAAATGCGAGAAGAACTGCTCACGCACGACCGCCATGTGGGTGCCGCGCGCTTCCCGGAGGCGTTCGCGCCCCTCGGCGGTGAGGCACGCGTAGGAGCCGCGAGCGTCGTGGTCGCACGAGCAGCGCTCCAGCAGGCCGTCGCGCTCGAGCCGGTCGACGAGCCGGGTCAGCCCGCTGCGCGAGAGCTGCGCGCGATCGGCGAGATCGCACATCCGCATCCGCCCCGTGTGGGCGTCCTCGAGCGTGTGCAGCACCTCATAGGAGGTCATCGGCAGGCCGTGCGCACGTTCCAGCTCTGCGTCCAGGCGCTTGGCGAGGCACGCGTGTGCGCGCAGCAGACCCTTCCAGGCTCTCTGCTCGCCCGAACTCAGCGCCTCCTGCTCCGGAGGGGCGATCTTGACTGCGGTCGCGGTCGACATGGCGTGGTCCCAAAACGCGCTACACAGCGAACATAGCAGCGCGCCGGCGGCGTATCTGGACGTTCGGTCTCACCGGCGCGTGGCCCTCCAGGCCCACCACATCATCAGGGGCTGCAGCGGCAGGCGAGCGAACAGCGCCCAGCGCGGGATCGGGCGGCCGGAGCCCGGGAGCGTGAAGCGCTCCGGCTCCCGCGCCATGTACAGGTTCGCGGGAAAGATCGCCGCGAGCAGCACGATCAGGGCGGCTCCCGCCGCGCGGCGCGTGACAGGGAGCAGCACGCCCACGCCGCCGAGCACCTCCGCCACCCCGCTCACCCGCACGACGGGTCCCTTGCGATCCGCCAGCGACGGCGGCACGATCGCTTCGTAGGCGCGCGGGTTCACGAAGTGGTTCACGCCCGCCGAGATCCAGAACGCCGACAGCAGCGCGCGTGAGCGGCTCCGCGACCCGTGCGTGTCCTGCTCCCCCATCGCGCCGAATCTAGCGGTCCGCGAGCAGCGAACGGCCCGTCATCGCCGCGGGCTGCGCGATGCCGAGCGCTTGCAGGACGGTCGGCGCCACGTCCGCGAGCACGCCGGGATCCGCGCGCAGGGGGGCGTCCGCGCACGTCACGACGAGCGGCACGGGGTTCAGCGAATGGGCCGTGTTCGGGCTGCCGTCGGGCTCGAGCATGTTGTCGGCGTTGCCGTGGTCGGCGGTCACCACGCACACGCCGCCGTCCCGGTGCACCGCGCCCACGACCTCGCCAAGGCACGAGTCGACCGTTTCGATCGCCTTCACCGCCGCCTCGATCACGCCCGTGTGCCCGACCATGTCGGCGTTCGCGAAGTTGATGATCCCGAAGCGGGGGTGCTGCTCCTGCCAGGCTGCCACGAACGCGTCCGCCGCCTCGCGCGCGCTCATCTGCGGCTTGTGGTCGTAGGTGGGCACGTCCCGCGGCGAGGGCACCAGCTCGCGCCGCTCTCCTGGCAGCTCGGCCTCCTCGCCGCCGTTGAAGAAGTAGGTCACGTGCGGATACTTCTCGGTCTCCGCGACGTGCAGCTGCGGCGCGCCCTGCTGCGCCAGCACGCGCGAGAGCGTGGTCGCGGGACGGTCCGGCGCGAACGCCACCGGGTACGGCCACCCCTCCTCG
>JAICYC010000060.1 GCA_025934395.1 Solirubrobacteraceae bacterium
CCGGTGTCAGCGTGCTCCCGGGCCACGACCCCGACGTGCTCGTGGCGGGTCCGATCGCGCTCTAGTCCTGGCGGGGCGCCTCGCCGCACCGCGATGCGGCGGATGTGCGTGCGCCCGGCTAGTCGCCGGTGGCCGAGAAGTGCTCGGGGTCGACCGGCCCGAGCACGCCGCCGACCAGCCGCAGCGGCCCCGCGTAGCGCTTCAGGACGGTGAGCAGCACGCCGGGCGCGGTGACGTCGACGGCGCCGCCCGGGTACACGGTGGTCTCGTGGTTCGACAGCCCCGCGCGGGCGCTGAACGCGCCCGCGGCGTTGAGCTGCGCCTGTTCGAAGTAGGTCCGGTAGCCGCTGGTCACGGTGCCGTGCCAGCCATGTTCGGAAGCCCACTGCAGGATCGGGACGATCCAGCCCGCGATCGGCTTCAGCAGGGGGTTCCACGAGGTCACGGGCGTCTGCGCGCCCGCGGCCGCGGCGCCTTCGTAGGAGGGCGCGTTGGCGAAGGCGGAGGCGGTGTTGCCCGACGGCAGCACGATCCCCGCCTTGCGCAGCTTCTTGATCTCGCTGCGCACCTGGGCGTCGGACGGCGCGCCCGCGGCGACGTGGATCTTCCCTTCGCGGACGATCGTGTCGGCGGAGACGTCCGCGCGCGCCTGCAGCGCACGACGATGCGCTTCGGCCGGCGTGGCCGGGTGCAGCGGCACCGAGCGCGCGCGGGCATGGGTTCCAGCGACTGCGGTCCGCGTCGGGTGCGCCCGCGGCGAGCTCGATCCGCACCCCGCTGCGAACGCGCCCAGCGCGAGGTACGCGGCCGGCCACAGCAGCACGCGCCGGACGCTCCTGGGCGAGCGGGTGCAACCGGTATGCACCGCTGCGACTCTAGTGCGCCGACGGGCGTCTCCCGGTCGCTTGAGCACGGCACGATCGCCTCGGTGCGCCGATGGCCGGCTGGGTCGCGCTCAGGCGTCCTGGGCGCCGGCGGCGGGCGGCGCGCCCGGGTCCCGCGCGGTCGCGCCCAGCAGCTCGCGCCGCGAGGAGACGCCGAGCTTGCGGTAGATCGAGCGCGCGTGGGTTCGGACGGTCTCGACGCTGATGTGGAGGTCGGAGGCGATCTGCGCGTTGGCGCGGCTGCGCTGGAGCTCGCCGAGCACCTCGGCCTCGCGCTCGGTGAGGCCCGTGACGGCGCCGCTCGCCGGCGCGAACGTCCGCGGCGTGAGCTGCAACCCGCGTGCCGCCATGTGCACCGAGCTGAGGACGTCGCGCGCCTGCGCGCTGCGGCTCAGGCATGCGGAGGCGCCGAACGCGAGCAGCTGCGCGCCCTCGGCGCTCGAGAGCCCGTCGGCGATCAGCACGAACCGGGCGTCGGGAAATCGCTCCGCCAGCCTGCGCACCCCGATCGGGCTCCCGAGCGACGCGGCGTCGATGATCGCCACGCGCGCGGCCTTCCGGCGCAGCACCCGCTCGAGCTCGGCCGGTTGCAGACCGGCTCCTGCGAGCCGCAGGCTCGGCTCGCCCTCGACGAGCGCGCACAGGCCGGCGACGAGCAGATCCTCGAACGCGCCGATCGCAACAGCCACCACGCTCCCGCTCATATCGCGGTGATCCTACCGGGTGTCTCCGCGGTACGGGGTACCGGCGTCTACCTCATTTGGCATATACCTTGCCACCCCGAAATCACCCTGAACTCCAAGGTCTACCGGTAGGCCCGCGCCCCCGAACATGCGACCATAAGGGCTGATAGGGGCAGTACCGGCCTGCCGAAGCTTGGGGCGCGCGGGCCATTCAGCTGGAGGCGCAGAAGCGAGAGACCATGGACAGGCCGCAGTGAAGAGGATGCTTGCAACCCTCGTCCGGTGCGAGAGGGGGGCAGGGACAGGCAGGGCGCACGCCGACGGGGCTCGGCGATGCGCCCGTACGCGCGCGCCCCACGCGCGAACGCGGCTGTTCGTGCTGCTCGCGCTGTCCGCGTTCGCGCTGAGCACCGCGCCCGCGATGTCGGCGACCGAAGCCTCGAGCGCGACCACGGAAGCCACCCCGCTGCGCGCTGCGACCCTCGCGGAAGAACGGTCTGCGCGCAGGGTGCTGAGACAGAAAGAAGCCGCAGAACGCCGCGCGCAGCTGCTGCGCCAGCACGAAGAAGAACGTGCCCGCAAGCGGCTCGAAGCGGAAGCTCACAGCGGCACCCGCCACACGCACAACGGCTTCGTTGAAATCGGCTGCTCCTCGGTCACCTGGCACTTCGAAAACTTCGGGGACGGCGTCCACACCGTCACCGAGATCGTGTCGATCGACGGGACGCACCAGCCGACGGTGCTGTTCACGTTCGAAGGCTCCAGTGGCTCCAACACGACGGCGATCAGCGAGTCCGCCTCCAAGCACCGCATCGACGCGCGCGCGAAATGGCTCGTGGCGGGTGCCCGCGGTGGCTGGGACATCTCGAGCGTCCACACGTGCCACACCGGAGGCTCGGGCTTCGCGTACACGGTCGAAAAGCGCCAGCGGCTGCTCGACGGTGGCGGGTTCGTGACGACCCCGCTCGAAGGCGAAGTCGGCGAAACGATCCTGTACCAGATCACCGTCACCAACACGGGCGGCGAATTCATCTCGTTCAGCGGGTTCAGCGACCCCCACTGCGACGCGGGGACGATCAAAGGCGGGCTCGAAGGGCCGGTGGGCCCCGGCGCCTCCGCGCGCTACTCGTGCACCCACGTGATCACCGCCGGCGACCAGACCGCCGGCTCCTATCAGAACACCGCGGTCGTCACCGGAACGCCGTTCGGCGGCGGCGCGCCGACCACCACACCCACCAACACCGTCGTCGTGACGGTGCCCGGGCCCGGAGGCAAAGAAGAAAAATCGGGCGGCGGCGGCAGCGGCGGCGGTGGGGGCGGCAGTGGCGGTGGCGGCGGAGTGCTCGGCACCGGGGCCGGCACCAACACCCCCACCGGCAGCACCGGCGTTCTGGGTACGACCGGCACGCACCCGCCCGGCAGCGGCGCGCTCGCGACCAGCTCGAGCGTTCCCGCGATCAGCGGCCGCCCCAGGGGATGCGCGCGCTCGAGCTTCACGGTGAGCATCAGGTCCAAGGGCGTGCGCGCGGTGACGTTCTACGTGGACAACCGCCGGGTGCGCTCCCTGACGTCCAGGAACGCACGTCACGGCAAGCTCTCGATCCACGTGAGCATCGCCAAGCTGGGGATCGGGATCCACCACCTCAAGGCGCGGATCACGATGAGGCCGCTCACCGCCTCCGCGAAAGCGGTCCTCGCCACGCGCTCGGTGACGTTCGCGCGCTGCGCCTCCGCCACGCTCGGGCCGCGGTTCACCGGCTGAGCGCAAAGTGATCCCGTAGACTCGCGCGCGTGGCGCGACTGCAGCCCCTGAGCGAGCCGGAATGGCCCGAGGCGTTGCGCCCCCAGCTGGGAGCGCGGCCACCCGGGATCGGTGCAAGGCTCGGCGACAACAACATCTTCTCCACGCTCGCCCGCCACCCCGGCCTGTTCGAGGCGTGGCTGCCCTACGGCGGGTTCCTGCTCTCGCGGCGCGCGGCGCTGCCGGCGCGCGAGCGCGAGCTGCTGATCCTCCGCACGGGGTTCAACTGCGGGTCCTCCTACGAGTGGGGCCAGCACATGCGCATCGGCGAAGCGCTCGGCATGTCCCGCGAGGAGGTGCTGCGTGTGGCAGAGGGTCCCGACGCCCCCGGGTGGACCGCGGCCGAGCGCACGCTGCTGATCGCCGCCGACGAGCTGCACGTCGAGTCGAGGCTGTCGGACGCTACCTGGTCGTTGCTGGCAGAGGATCACGACGAGCGCGGGCTGATCGAGATCGCGATGCTCGTGGGCCACTACCACATGGTGGCCTTCGCGCTGAACTCGCTCGAGGTCGAGCTCGACGAGGGGCTCGAGCCGCTGCCGCGCGCCGGCGCCTAGTCGACTGAGGGCGTCTCGGGGCCGGCCAGCACGGGCCGTCCGCGACCGGCCGCCTTCGATACGTACATCGCGGCGTCGGCCTCGCGCACGAGGTCTTCCGCGCCGATCTCGCCGCGCTGCGCGCAGGCCACGCCGACGCTCCCGCGCAGACCGACCTCGCCGCAGGAGAGCTCGAACGGGCTCGCCAGCAGCCCGCAGATCCGCTCCGCGACGAGCATCGCCACCTCCTGGCCGGGCATCTCGCGCAGCACGATCAGGAACTCGTCGCCGCCGAGGCGCCCCACGAGGTCGCTGTCCCGGCTGGCGTGTGCAAGGCGCTCGGCGACCATCACGAGCAGCTCGTCGCCCGCCGCGTGCCCGAGGCGGTCGTTGACCGGCTTGAACTCGTCGAGGTCGACGTACACCACGCCGATCCCGCTCGAGGCCTCGCGCTCCAGCTCGGCCTGCAGGGCGCCGAGGATCGAGGAGCGGTTGTGGCAGCCGGTGAGCGTGTCGTAGGTGGCGCGACGCTCCAGCTCGCTGCGGGCGCGGGCGCTGTCGGTGACGTCGAGGACGCATGTGATCGCGCCGCTCGCCTCACCGCTCTGGCGCAGCAGCGCGCGCAAACTGAACAGCGCGCGTCGCAGCTCGCCGCCGGGGAGCGCGACGTCCACCTCGATGTCGCGGTCGGCGCCCTGGGCGAGCACCTCTTCGAGCGCTCCGTCGAGGTCGGCCCGCGACTCCGTCGTGAGCGTGGTGAGGAGCTCGTCGAGGGTGACGCGCGGCGCCTCGTCCGGATCGGTCGGCTCGGGCTCCGCGGCGGTCAGGCTCGTTGCCCGTGCGGCGGTGTCTTTGCCGATCAGGTCGGCAGCCCCGTCGGTGCAGTGGAGGATCTCGAGCAGGCGCGTGTTGTTGTAGACCACGCCGCACGCGTCGTCGAGCTGCAGCAGCCCGACCGGCATCGCGTCGGTGAGGCGGCGCAGCAGCTCCTCCCGATCCCGGAGCGCCTCCTGCGCGTGCATCTCGGCGGAGATGTCGATGATCTCGACGAGCACGTGGTTGCGGCCGGGCTCGTTGAGGAAGTTGTGCAGGGTCGTGTCCACCCACATCCAGCTGCCGTCCTTGCGGCGCCGGCGCAGCCGCGTCTGCTGGTTGCGGCCGGTGGAGAGGACGGTGAGCCAGCCCTCGACCGCGCGGCCCTGGTCGTCCGGGTGGATCTGGTCGAGCACGGACTGGTTGAGCATCTCCTCGAGCTCGTAGCCGAACATCTCCGTGAAGGCGGGGTCGCAGTCGAGCACGCGCGCCCCCTCGTCCTCGGTGAGCGTGCAGAAGCGCGGCGCAGCACGAACCTCCTCTTCCTCGACGACGGGCTCCTCGCCCTCCTCGTCGCTGGGGAGCAGGACCGCGAGCACGATCCCGTGGAGCTCGAGCATGTCGATGAAGTGCAGCTTCATCCAGGCGGTCGGCCGTCGCAGCATCCGGACCTTGCCCGTGGTGGCGCCGTCCCGGCGCAGGTCCACCCACATGCGCGTGACCGTGTTGCGGTCGGCGGCGACGACGTTGTCGAACACCGCGCGGCCCTCGATCAGTCCCTGGCCCCACAGCCCGACGGTCTGCGGCACCGGCACGATCAGGCCGTTCGAGGCGAGGCCCGCGACGAGCGCGTCGGGGTGCTCGCGCAGCAGCGCCTCTGCGCCACGGGCGAGCGCCTCCGGGTCGAACGCCGACGGCGTGGCCTGCCCGGGCTCCTGCCGGAGGCCGTGCTGCGGGTCATCTTCACGCGTGATGCGCGGCGGGTTTGTGACGTTGGCATCGGGCATGGGCGAGCTCTGTTGCCATGCATCGGCTCGCGTCGTGAGAATGTTGAGGCTCTGGCCGCGATCTAGACGGTCGCGTTCGGCGCGTGAAGGACGCTAGCCGGGAATCTGCGCGAGGCCGTTGGAGTCCTCGCCGGCGACGAGCAGGAACTCGTTGCGCGCGCCCGCGATCCGTGCGTCGCGGTAGGGCGCGTACTCCTCGCTCGCGTAGAACTCCTCGGCGGCCTCCTTGGACGGCCACTCGATCAGGACGACCATCCCGGGTGCGCGCTCGCCCTCCACCCGATCGAGCCGGCCGGTGCGGGCCAGGTAGCGCCCGCCACGGCGCTCCACCATCGGTGTGACGTTGGCGACGTAGGACCGACCCCAGCTCGGATCGGTGATGTCGAGCTGGGCAACGGTGTAGTGCTTCATGAAGGCGAGCCTCCGTCGGCGGGATGACACGATCGCCGGTATTGTGCGCGGGCGGCGCACAGCCGTCCACGGATCCTACCGGCGCGCCGCCCCTTCGATGAGACGAACGCTCGCCACCTGTTGGGCCGTGCGGCGGTGAGCGCGAGGCGCCTGCCGTGGTGGTTCTCGCTGATGCTCGGCGCGATGGGCGTCGCGCTCGGCGTCTACCTCGTCTCCGAGCCGTTCAGGTCGCTGTCGCTGCTCGCCGCGCTCGTCGCGCTGAGCCTGCTGCTGAGCGGCGCGGGGGAGCTCGCCTCCGCGGCCGACACGTCGCGGCCATGGCTCGCTCGCGTGGCGGGGCTGGTGTGGGTTCTGGCCGGCGTGCTCGCGCTCGTGTGGCCCGCGATCACGATCGTGACGCTCGCGCTGGTGGCCGGGGTCGGCGTGCTCCTCGGCGGGCTTGCGAAGCTGCGGATCGCCGCTGCCCAGAGCGGAGAGGAGCGACTCCTCGCCGGGATCGGTGGCCTTGCCGCGACGATCGTGGGGATCCTTGCGCTGGCGTGGCCCGGGGTCACCGTGCTGGCACTCGCGGTGATGTTCGGCGTGCGCACCTTCCTGTTCGGCTGCGCCGAGCTCGCCGCCGCGCTGCGGCCGGTGCGCGCGCGCAGCGGGGTGATCGTGCGCCACGGACGCGTCCACGCCTCCGGTGCTGCGCGCCCGCGTCCGATCCGCTGGAGCGTTGCGATCGCGACCCTCGCGGTCGCGCTCGCGGGCGCGGGCGTGAGCGTGGCGCTGCACGTGCGCAGCGCCCCCCATCCGGGCCCGTTCTACGCCGCGCCGCAACCGCTGCCCCCCGGCCCGGCGGGCACGCTGATCCGCGCGGAGCCGGTCCGGCGCCTGTACCCCGGCACCAAGGCGTATCGGATCCTCTACAAGTCGACCGGCTTCGACGGGCGTCCCACCGCGGTGAGCGGTCTGGTGATCGTCCCGGAAGGCACGCCGCCGCGCGGCGGGCGCAAGGTGATCGCGTTCACCCACGGCACCGTCGGCGTCGCCCGCGGGTGCGCGCCCTCGCTGCAGCCCTCGCTGGCCGCGCAGGTGATCGAGGGGCTCGGCAGCTTCATCGCGGCGGGCTACGTGGTCGCAGCCACCGACTACGAGGGCCTCGGCACGCACGGGCCCCACCCCTACCTGATCGGTCGCGTGGCGGCGATGAACGCGCTCGACAGCGTGCGCGCGGCGCATCACCTGCGCGCGGCGCACGCCGGTGTGCAGTTCGCCGTCTGGGGTCATTCGCAGGGCGGGCAGGCGGCGCTGTTCGCCGGACAGCTCGCGGAGGGCTACGCGCCGGGACTGCGGCTCGTCGGGGTGGCCGCGGGCGCGCCCGTGCCGAACCTGATCGACCTGTTCAGGCTCAATGCCAGGACGACGGTCGGGAGGGTCCTGATCGCGATGGCGATGTCCTCGTGGGAGCGGCTGTACGGGGCTGCGCGCCTGCAGGACGTGCTCACCCCGATCGCGCGGACCGCGGTCGCGAGCATCGCGGCGCGCTGCCTCTACGGCCGCGAACTCCTCGCCGGGATCCCGAGCGCGCTCCTGCTCGGCGTCTCCTTCGCGCACCGCCCGCCGTGGAAGGCCGAGCCGTGGCGCACGATCGCGCAGCAGAACGCGCCGGGGCAGACTCCGATCGAGGCGCCCGTGTTGATCGCCCAGGGGGGCGCGGACAAGGTCGTGCCCGCACACCTCACGGCGCAGCTCGCGCGGAGGATGTGCGCGCGCGGCGACGTGGTGCAGGAGCGCGTGTATCCGAGCGTGGGCCACTTGGAAGCGGGGATCGTGTCCTCTCCCGATGTGGCCGCGTGGATCGCTGCGCGCTTTGCGGGCCAGACGGCGCCCAGCAGCTGCGGCACGCTCGCTGCGGCGGCGCGGCGCGAAGCAGCCGAGCGCCGCGCGCGGGAGGCCGCGAAGCGCAGGCGCGAGGCGGCAAGGCGCAGACGAGGCGTGCCGGCCCACACGCGGGGTTGACCCCATCCGTGCGCCGGACGCCTCGTCTGCCCGCCTTCCTCCGGGAGCGGCTGTGTCGCTGCGCGCCGCCCTAGGCGGCCACCGGTGCCGCCTCGCTCGCGCCGCTGCGAGCGAGCTCGGAGTGCTCGCGGCTGTCGCGCGATGAGATCAGGATCAGCGTGAGCACGGCGCCCAGCACCGCGAACCCGCAACCGACGAGGAAGGCGCGATGGAAGCCGAGGGTCAGCGCGTACGTCCCCGTGTGATGACCGGCCCGCAGGACATCGCCGGTCCTCGTGTTGGCGATCGTGGCGAGGATCGCCAGCCCGAGTGCGCCGCCGACCTGCTGCGCGGTGTTGACGAGACCCGACGCGAGCCCCGCCTCGCGCGGCTGGATCCCCGTGACCGCCGCGATCGTCACCGGCACGAACGACAGCCCGAGCCCGATCGCTGCGAGGATCGACGGCCCGAGCACATCGCTCGCGAACGTCCCCTGCGTGGGGCTGACGCGCGAGAACCAGAACAGCCCGGCGGCGATGAACACCAGGCCCGCGAACAGCACGGGCTTGAACCCGAACCGCGTCACGCCCACCGACGCGAGGCCCGCGGAGAAGATGATCCCCACGGCCAGCGGCAGGTAGGAGAGGCCGGCGTGCAGCGCGGAGAAGTGCAGCACCTGCTGCATGTACAGGGAGATGAAGAAGAACATCGAGAACAGCGACATGCCGATCAGCAGTGCCACCGTGTTCGCGCCACGCAGCGTGCGCGCCCTGAAGATCCGCAGCGGCATCAGCGGCGAGCGCTGTCTGAGCTCGATCGTCACGAACGCGCCGAGCAGCACGACCGCGACGGCGATCCGGCCGATCGTCGCGGTTGAGCCCCAGCCCGATTTCGAGGCTTCCACGAACGCGAACACGAGCAGGGCGAGGCCGGCGGTGACCGTCACCGCGCCGGGGATGTCGAACGTCCTGTGCTGCTCCTCGGAGCGGCTCTCCGCGAGCAGCCGCGGCGCGAGGGTCGCGCAGGCGAGTCCGATCGGCACGTTGACGAACAGCACCCAGCGCCAACTGAGGCCGCTCGTCAGCACGCCGCCGAGCAGCACGCCGGCGGCGCCGCCGGCGCCCGCCACCGCGCCCCACACCCCGAGGGCGCGGTTGCGCTCCTCGCCTTCGGCGAACGTCGTCGTGATGATCGACAGCGCTGCGGGGGAGACGATCGCTGCGCCCAGGCCCTGCACCGCGCGCGCGGCGATCAGCCACGTCTCCGACTGCGCCAGGCCGCCGAGCAGCGACGCCAGCGAGAACACGACGAGGCCGAGCATGAACATGCGGCGGCGCCCCATCAGGTCGGCGAGGCGGCCGCCCAGCAGCAGGAAGCCGCCGAACGTGAGCGTGTAGGCGTTCACCACCCACGAGAGGTCGTCCTGGGCGAACTCGAGCGCCCTCCCGATGGAGGGGAGCGCGACGTTGACGATCGAGGCGTCGATGACGACCACGAACTGGGTCATCGCGAGCAGCATCAGCGCGATGTTCTTGGCACGGGGGGTATCGAGTGAAGACATGGAAGATGAACTCCGATTCCGGTTACGTGCCGGGCAGGATAACATGAGCTACGATTCCGCTTAAGGCCGTCGACCCGAGGTTCACTGCAATGACCGACTTGCTCGAGACCGCGAAACCGATGCGCGCGGACGCCCGTCGCAACCGCGAGCTGATCCTCGCGGCCGCCCGCGAGCTGCTCGGGAGCGAGAAAGCGGACGCGCAGATCGACGAGGTCGCGGCGCGGGCGGGTGTGGGGGTGGGCACCGTCTACCGGCACTTCCCCGACAAGGAGGCGCTGCTGGGCGAGCTCGTGCGCGAGCGCTTCATCAGGTTCAACGCGCGGCTGCAGGAGGCGATCGAGGACGAGTCCGCGGCGCCGTTCGACGCGCTGGCCGGCGCGCTCCGCAGGAACGCGGCGGAATCGGCCTCCGACGCGGCGACCCGCAGGGCGTTGATGAGCGGCAGCGAGCGCGTGTTCGCGCACGCGGAGGCGGAGAAGGAGGAGTTCCTGCGCCTCGCCGAGGTCCTCGTCGGGCGCGCCCACCGCGCGGGCGAGCTGCGCGAGGACTTCGTGGCCAGCGACGTGCCGATGGTGATGTGCGGCGTCTGCTCGACGATGGGCAAGCGCGACGCGGGGTGGGAGTGGGAGCGCCACCTCGAGCTGGTCCTGCGCGGCATGCGTCCCTCGGGGTGAGCCCGGCGGCGCAGCCCGAGCTGCGGGGGACGCTGCTCCGCGCGCGCTGCGCGGTCGCGGGTCCGCGCGTCTACCCGCTGGGCGTCTGAGCGGCGCCGGTCTCCGCGCGCGCCAGGGCGACAGTCGCCCGGATCGCCGCGGCGGCGGCGGGGGCGTCGTCGTAGAAGGGCACGTGACCGGCGCCGAGCGCCAGGTGGGTCGCGGTCGGCAGCAGCTTGCGCGCGCGCGGGGCCTGGGTGCGGTACGGGAGCAGCAGGTCGCGCGTGCCCCACGCGACCGTCACCGGCACGTCGCGCAGATCGGCGATCGCCTCGCAGCGGTATTCGGGCAGGAGCTCCAGCGCACGGTCGAAGGCGGGCGAGGCCCACGCGTCGCGGAGCGTCGCGACCGCCTCCTCGGCGGGCAGGCGCGCGGGGAAGCCGAACGTCTGGCGAAACAGGACCGAGCGACCGCTGCGCGTGCGCGCGAGCGCCTCCACCGCGGGCCGGGCGCGCACGGGCGTGTCGGCGAGCGCGAGCAGGGAGAGCCGGCAGAAGCGCGCTTCGGCGGCCGTCCAGAATCCGGCCGGCGAGAACGCCGTGGCAGAGCGCACCGAGCGGCGGCGCGCGAGCTCCAGCGCGATCGCGCCGCCCATCGAGTTACCGGCGACGTGCGGCCTGCGCAGCCCCAGCTCGGCGAAGAACCACTCGAACGCGTCCGCGTAGGCGGGCACCGTCGGCTCGATCCCCCGCGCCAGGGGCGCCGATGCGCCGAAGCCGGGCGAGTCGCAGGCGAGCACGTCCAGCTCTCCCGCGAGCAGGCCGACGACCGGTCCCCACGCCTGCCAGTGGTGCCCGATCCCGTGCAGCAGCACGATCGGGTCGCCGCTCCCCTCCCGGTGATGGTTGATCGACGCGCTCACGCGGCCTCCTTGATCAGGTCGCTCGCCTTCTCGGCGATCATGATCGTGGGGGCGTTCGTGTTGCCGCCGGGGATCGTGGGCATGACCGACGCGTCGACGACGCGCAGGCCGCCGACGCCGTGGACGCGCAACCGCGAGTCGACGACCGCGTCGGGCGCGGAGTCGCTCATCTTGGCGGTGCCGACGGGGTGGTAGATCAGCATCAGCCGCCGTCGCATGTCCGCTTCGATCTGCTCACGATCGGTGGCGTCGGGGCCGGGCTTGATCTCCTTGACGAGGATCTCGCGCAGCGGGGTCTGGGCGGCGATCTCGCGCGCGAGCGACACCCCGGCGAGCAGCGATTCGACGTCCTCGCTCGCAGACAGCGTGTTGGTGATGATGCGGGGCTTGGCGGTGGGGTCGGAGGAGCGCAGCCACACCTGGCCGCGGGCCCTCGGCGAGACGAGCGTGGGGGCGATCACCATGCAGTGGCCGTCGTATTCCGCGGTGCCGTGATCGTCGAAGTAGGCCGCGCCCATGTGGAACTGGATGTCGGCCGCGGGGAGCCCGCCGCGCGTGCGCGTGAACGCGCAGACCTCGGCAACGGTCGAGGTGAGCGGGCCGCTGCGGCGCAGCACCCACTCGGCGAGGCGCCGGGGGCTGTCGGCCTTGTACAGCGTGCCCGTGTCCGAGACCTCCCACAGCACCGTCACGAACGGGTGGTCCTGGAGGTTGCGCCCCACGCCGTCCAGCTCCACGAGCGCCTGCACGCCCGCTTCCCGCAGCTCCTGCCCGGGGCCGACGCCGGACAGCAGCAGCAGCTGGGGCGAGCCGATCGCGCCCGCGCTCAACACGACCTCCCGCTCGGCGCGGATCAGCTCCTCGCCGCCGCGCCGGCGCGCCACGCGCACGCCCACGGCGCGGTCGCCCTCGAGCTCGACGGCCAGCACCGTCGCGTTCGTGCGCACGCTGAGGTTGGGCCGGGACATGGCCGGGCGCAGGTAGGCGTCCGCGGCGCTGAAGCGAGCGCCCCTGTGCTGGGTGACCTGGAACATCGACACGCCGTCCTGCTCGGGGCCGTTGTAGTCGGCGATCCGGGGGATGCCCGCCGCCTCGCTCGCCTCGAGCATCCGCCGCGCGAGCGGACGAGGCGAGCGCTGCTCGGCGACCCGCATCGGGCCGCCCGCGCCGTGGTACTCGTCCGCTCCGCGGACGTTGGCCTCGGCGCGCTTGAAGTAGGGGAGGACGTCGGCGTAGCTCCATCCCGGAGCGCCCTGCGCCGCCCAGCCGTCGTAGTCGAGCGGGCGCCCGCGCACGTAGAGCATCGCGTTCATCGAGCTGGAGCCGCCCAGCATCCGCCCGCGGGGGATGTAGAGGTTACGGCCGTCCACGTGGGGTTCGGGCTCGGTCTCGAAGTCCCAGTCGAGCTTGGTGTGGAACTGGTTGGCGAACGCGGCGGGGATGCGCACGTTGGGCGAGCGGTCACGGCCGCCCGCCTCGATCAGCAGCACGCTGACCGAGGGATCCTCCGAGAGTCGGTTCGCGAGCACGCAGCCCGCGGAGCCCGCCCCGACGATCACGTAGTCAGGCATCGGACCCGAGGGCCTGCGCGGGCGCTCCCGCGACGCGCTCCGCCTCGGGCGCGGACCCGTTCGCGATGGCTCCGGAGCCTTCGGCCCCGTCGGCCCCCAGGAACACGAACTCGCGCTCGTCGATCGTGCGGGTTCGCTGCAGGTACTGGCGCATGTACCCCGGCCAGTTGGCCACGATCCGGCCCGCGTCGTTGCGGTACCAGGAGTCGCATTCCGTCCAAGCGGTGCCCGCGAACGCCGCCTGGGTCTCGCGGTCGCTCGCCGCCTCGACCTCCTCGCGCACATCGATCGCGGCGGCGCCGCGGCGGCGCACCGCCTCCAGCGCCTGGCGCGCGTAGGCGGTCTGCTGCTCGAGGTAGAAGATGATCGAGCCGCCGGAGGTGTTCGTGTTGGGTCCGTACAGGATGAACATCGACGGGAAGCCGGGAACGGTGATGCCGAGGTGGGCGTGCGCGCCGTCGCGCCAGACGTCGTCCAGCTCACGCCCGCCCGAGCCGGTGATGCGCATCGGGAACATGAAGTCGTTGGTGCGGAAGCCCGTCGCCCACACGATGCAGTCGGCGGGATGCAGCGTGCCCGCTTCGGTGAGCAGCCCCTCGGGCTGGACCGAGACGATCGCGTCGGTCACGAGCTCGACGTTCGATCGCTGCAGCGCGGGCAGGAACCGAGAGCTGAACAGGATGCGCTTGCAGCCGAACGTGTAGTCCGGCCACACGCGCTCCCGCACGTCCTCGTCCTGTAGCTGCGAGCGCATGAACGCTGCCGAGCGCGCACCGCTCACCCGCCCGAACGTCGCCGGGTGGCGGATCGCGGCGGTCAGCGACTCCGCGTACTGGAACATGAACTGGCGGCGGAAGTCCTGCAGCCCGGGCACCCGCTCGATCGCTGCGCGCCAGGCCGCGGGGTAGCGGCGGTTCTTGCGCGGCAGGAACCAGTTGCCGGTGCGCTGGAACACCGTCAGGCGCTCCACCTCCGGCGCGATCTCCGGCACGAACTGGACCGCGCTCGCTCCCGTTCCGACGACCCCTACGCGCCGTCCGCTCATGGGGTAGTCGTGGTCCCACGCGCTCGAATGGAAGCTGTGGCCGGCGAACGTCTCGATCCCGGGGATCTTGGGGAACGCGGGCTGATGCAGCTGGCCGGTCGCGACGATCAGCGCGCAAGCCCCGTAGCGGCGCCCGTCCCGGGCGAGCACCAGCCAGCGCGAGTCCGCGTCCTGCCACGCGCACTCGGTGACCTCGACCCCCGTGTCGATCAGTGGCACGATCCCGTGCTCTTCGGCAACAGCGCGCAGGTAGTCGTGGATCTCCTCCTGGGGCGAGCACAGCCGTGTCCAGTCGCGGCGCTGCGCGAACGAGAACGAGTACAGGTGGCTGGGGACGTCGCAGGCGGCTCCCGGATAGCTGTTGTAGAACCACGTGCCGCCGAGGTCGGGAGCCTTCTCGAGGATCCGGACCCGCTCGAAGCCATGGCGGCGCAGCTCGATGGCGGCGGCGATCCCACCGAACCCCGCGCCGACGACCAGCGCGTCCAGGTCCCCGTTCGAGTTGCCCGTGACGTCTGCGGAGCTCACCGCGCTCTCCCTCTGCTCCACGCCCCGCCGCCTCCTGTGCGAACGGGGCCGTTGCGGGGCCAACATTAGGCGCTTCGCGGCGCGCGTGCGCTTCAGGCGAGGACAGGGAGCGTGCGCCGGACCCAGGCTTCGGCGTCGGGCAGCTCGCGCGGGTCGATGTCGTGCCCGGCCGCCGACTCCCGGTACTCCACGTCGAGGCCGGCGGCACGGAGCCGGTCCGCCGCGCTGCGGCCGAAGGACACGTCGATCACCGCGTCGTTGGTCCCGTGCGCGACCAGCACGGGCAGGCGCGCGCGCGTCTCGAGGTCCGGCTCCCAGCCCGGTACCGTCGGGAGAAAGCCCGAGAACGCGAGGATCCCCGCCGGGCGGGGGCGACCCGGGCCGAGACCGAGCGCGTAGCTCATCACCGCACCCATCGAGAAGCCGCCGAGCACGGTGCGCTCGGGGCCGAGCCCGGTCTGCTGCCACAGCTGGTCGTGGAGCTCGGCGAGCTCGGCGAACGCGGCGTTGAACGTCTCGGGGTCGGGTGTGCCGACCTGCGGCACCAGGTACCAGTGGTAGCCCGCCCCCGGGGGCGCGAGCGGTGCGCGCGGCGCCACCACGTGAAGGCGACCGCGCGGGTCGAGCACGTCGGCGAGCGGGAGCAGGTCGCGCTCGTCGGCGCCGCGGCCGTGGTGCAGCACGAGCAGCCCCTGCGCCGGGCCGACCGCGGGCCGCTCTGCGTAGAGGAGCGTCACGGTGCGCTCGCCCCCCCGGCGGAAGGGCGAGCGAGCAGCGCCGCGGCGACGCCCTCGATCGTCTGTTCGCCGTAGGCCTGCGACGGCTCGCCGTCGGTCATGACCGCCACGGCGAAGGTCACCGGTCCGCGTTCCAGGCGTGCGCCCTCGTCGAACAGGCCGCGCGAGGGCAGCGCGCCGGTCTTGAAGAACACGTGCCAGCTCGGGCGCGCGACGGGCGGGAACCCCCAGCTCTGCTCCGGCTCGATCGTCGAGAGCAGCCGGCGGGCGTAGTCGTAGAACCGCGGTGGGACGAGGCGCGGCAATGCGGCGAACATGCGCGCCTGGTCGATCGCGGAGGTCTGCGTGAACGCCCACCAGCCCACGCCGGGAGCGTAGTCGGTCATCCCCGCTTCGCCTGCGACGCGCGCGACCGCCGCGGCCCCGACGCGATCGAGCACCGCCGAGGCGTCCTCGTTGTCGGATTCGTGGATCATCGGATAGAGCAGCGATTCGTCGGAGCGGCTGAGCCGACGGTGCTCGCGCGCGATCCGCTGCAGGAACGCCGTGAGGAACATCACCTTCACGACGCTCGCCGACTCGAAGTGCTCGTGCACCCGCGTGCCCGCGACGCGGCCGCTGCTGTCGATCACCGCGAACGCCGTGCGCCCGGCGCGGGAGCCCAGGTAGCTGCTCGCCGCGGCGATCGCGCGCGGGCTCGGGTACGGGGCGAGCGGAACGCCCGTCGCCCGGCCGCCGTAGGAGGGCGCCTGCGGGCAGCGCCCGTGTGCGGCGCGCGCGCCCATCGCGTGTTCCCACGTCGTGTTGATGCACACCCGCCAGGCGAAGCTGCGTGCGGGCGGGTCGACCACCGCGCTCGCGTACGTGATTCCACCGGCGAGCTCCCGTGTGCGGGTGCTCAGCGCGGGCGGCCCGGCGGCCCTGCCGGTGCGTGTGCCGAGGAACCACTGTGCCGTCACGGGGAGCGCGCGGAGCGCTGTGGTGTGACGCAGGCGCACGGTGAGCTGCACGCGCCCGGGGCCGAGGCTTCGAGCGGCGACCGTCGCCTCCGGGTCGACGGTGAGCAGCAGCGGCGCTGCGGTCCCGCCCCCGCCCGTCACCCGCAGGCGTACGTTCCGTTCGCCGGTCAACGGGGGGAACGCGAAGCTGCCGTCGGGGCCG
>JAICYC010000057.1 GCA_025934395.1 Solirubrobacteraceae bacterium
CGACCTGGTCGCATCGATCCGAACCTGGATCACCAGCTGGAACGAAGACCCCAAACCCTACGTCTGGCACAAGAGCGCCGATGAGATCCTCGACAGCCTCGCCAACTACTGCCAGCGAATCAACGACTCAGGTCACTAGGCCGCTGCCGGCTCGGCTGCCAGCGACACGTGCCCGCGGAGGTTCAGAGCCGTCAGCCGTCCGGCCGGAGGGGCGTCCTCGCGGGCGCCGTCGCGGTGCAGCATGATCGTCCGCTCCACCCCGGGCTCCAACGTCAATGCATCATCGCTCGCGCGGTAGCCCTCGACGTGGACGCGCACGCCATAGGCGAGGCGCGCAGAGCTCAGGCGCAGCTCGTGGGCGCCGTCTCCGCAATCGCGCAGCGCGCCGCGCATGCCGATCTCCGATGGCGTGTGCTGGTGCAGGGGACGCCCCGCCGGGAAGCGGAACGCCTGGG
The DNA here is from genome assembly GCA_025934395.1 of Solirubrobacteraceae bacterium. Lineage (GTDB taxonomy): Bacteria > Actinomycetota > Thermoleophilia > Solirubrobacterales > Solirubrobacteraceae > Palsa-744. The sequence continues at coordinate 456 of JAICYC010000057.1, forward strand.
CGACCGGGCCGGACGTCGCTCCGCCACGCTCGAGGCTCGCGACGACGACGTCATGTCCGGGAGGCCCGAAGCGATAGGCCCAGCTCACGTCCACAAAATGGCCCAGGATCTCCTCGCAGTCGACCTCACAACCGCCGTGGGGGGGCAGCTCGATCGCACGCGAGCCCGTGGCGACGAGCTGGATCCCGTCCCGGTAGAGGGTGACCCGCAGGTCGCCGTGCACGGGGGTGCCACGGTCGTTGGCAGCGTGCACGCTGATCCCGCCGAGACCCTCGTCGGTCATCCACAGCGCGACCGGCGCCAGCGCACGGCGCAGGTGGTGATACGCCGGCTTGGGTCGGTGGGCGTGGTCGAGAACCCCCCATCCGGCGCCGGGGCGCAGGTCGGAGAGCCACAGCACGAGCCCGCCCCCGCACGGCGAGGCGCGGCGGCGCCACTCGCCGAACACCTCCGCCATCACCTCTCCGCTCACCGCGCGGGAGAGTTCGAGGTAGCGCTCGTGGTCGACCCTGCGAAGCTCGCTCGCTCGCGCGCCGAACAACAGCTCGAGATAATGGTCGCGGACGTCTTCGAAGTCCCATCCCACCCCGGCGTCGCGGGGCACGCCCGCCTTCCACGCGGGGTCGTGGACCGCAGCTGCAGCGGCGCCTCCCGGGTCGATCGCCCGCACGCCGGCCTCGTCCGGGACGTTGGAGATCGCCAGGCACTCTGCGGCGAACCGCACTTCGGCTCGGCGAGCGTCCTCGAGCCCCCGCCGGTAGCCGCCAATGCCGTAGTAGTTGGCCACCCCTGTGCCGGGGCGGAATGGCAGTCCAACGCCGCAGGGGGCGGATGGCACATAAGGCGCGTCCACGCCTGCCTCGCCGATCAGCCGCGGCAGGATCTCGCCGAACAGCTCGCCGCGGCCGAGCGCCGGATCGAGGCCGAGCATCGCGACCTGCTGCTCGATCTCGCTGTTCCCGCAGAGGATCGCGAGGCTGGGACTGGGAGCGAGCCGCGCGAGCACCGTCCGCAGCTCGCGTTCGACCCCCTCGCGGAAAGCCTCGTCGGCGATCGGATAGTCGAGGTTGGCGAACATGAAGTCCTGCCAGACGAGCAGGCCGTGCTCGTCGCAGGCGGCATGGAACTCGGGGCTCTCATACGCTGCGGTGCCCGGGACGCGCAGCATGTTCATGCCGGCCTCACACACGCGCTGCAACGTGTACTCGAGCACGCCGCCGTCGGCGCCGAGCCCGACCGGATCCAGCGGGGTCCAGACCGCGCCGCGGGCGAACACGCGCACGCCGTTGACGTGCAGGTCGATGCCGTCGCGCTCGATGTCATGGTCCGCATCGATTCCGGCGGCGATCGTGCGGAAGCCGATCCGCCCGAGCTCGACCGGGGTGCTCGTCCCGTCCTGTTCCACGTGAAGCGTCGCGTCGTGCAGCGCCGGCTCGCCGTGCGTGTGCGGCCACCACAGCGCCACCGAGGGGATGCGCAGCTCGCCGGCCGCGATCGCCTCGTCGCCCGGTTCGCGGCGCAGCGCGAGCGCTGAGCCGTGGGTGCCCGAGGGGCCGGAGAGCTCCAGGCGCGCCGCTTCGATCGGGCGCCCGTCGAGCGCTCGCAGGCGCACGCGCGCTCGCAGCATGCCCGCCGCGTCCGGCTCCACGCAGGTCGTGAACGCGAGGGTCTCGGCCGTGAGCCCGCGCTTGCGCAGCAGCCGGACGGGCCGCCAGGGCCCGACCGCGGCGGGCTCGGCGGCGAAGCCCGGCGCGCGCCCGAGAAGCATCGTGCGATGGAACCGCAGGCCGCCGTGGACGAGCCGTGTCCGCCAGCGTGCGCGCGGGCGGCGCGGCGGCTCGAGCAGCGGTCCGAGCGCCAGGCAGCGGATGGCCAGCTCGTTCTCGCCCGCGAGCTTGGAGGTCACATCGAGCTGGTGCTCGGCGAACATCGAGTCGCTCTGCAGCACGCGATCCCCGTTGAGGAACACCTCGGCGACAGTGGCGATCCCGCCGAGCGCCAGGACCAGCTGCTCGCCGTCCGCCACCGATCCCGCCCGGAAACGGGTTCGAAACCACCAATCCTCGGCATCGAAGTCCCGTCCCTCGCCGTACGACCAGCGGCCGGCGTCGCGCATCGCGCCTGCAGCCGTGCCCGGGACGCTCATCCCGATCCAGGGGAGCGCGTGGATCTCGGCCGGCGTGATGTGGGCGCCGGGCGGGCATGACGCCACTTCCCAGCCCGCGTCGAGCTCGCGCTGCTCGTGGCCCGGCACGTTGGGGGCGGGCGTGCTCATCGCTCCGGCCTCAACCGAGTGCGCGCGAGAGCTCGGCGAACGTCTCCTCCCAGGCGCCGGCCAACTCGGTGAGCGCCGGCTCCGGGTCGAACGCGCGCCGACGCGCCAGCTTGAACGACATCAGCTTGCAGCCCTCCACGATGCGACCCATCGCCTCGGCGGCAGCGGCGGCCTCGTCGCCCAGCAGCCAGCGCACGTGCGAGGCACCGGCCTCGAACGCCGACCCCACCATGCGCACGGTCGCGAACGCGTAGTCGTGGTAGGCCTGCGCATCGCCCTCGAGCAGGCGCGGCAGGTCGGCCGCGACCTGGGCGCCGAAACGCGCGAAGGGGTTCTCGGCCGGGCGCCGGGCGACGTGGCCCCGCAGCAGCTCCGCCGCGGTCTCGCGGAGGCGTTCACCTGCCAGCGCCGGGCCCGCGTCGAGCCGCACGAGCTCGGTGTAAGGGGGGAGCACGTCATCGGAGAACGCACGGCCGAGCCGGAAGACCCCACGGAAATCCTCCCCCTCGAGCTCGTGGTAGCCGGTCCCGTGGAAGTAGCGCAGGCGTTCGGCCGCGGTGTCGATCGCCTCGCACACCACCGAGCTCTTGACGTGGGCGCGACGATAGCTCGTGGCGGCCGTATCGGGCAGGTACCAAGAGTCGAGCTCGACGATGATCGTGCGCCCGCGAGCGAGCTGTTCGGCGATCTGCTCCGGAAGCGGGCGATACGGCTGCATCTCGTGGATGTCGATGCCATACAGGAGCAGGAGCTCCTCCGGGAACGGCTTGAAGAACGTCCATTGGTCGCCCTCGAAGTCGATCGGCAGCGTGCACCCCATCATCGCGAGGGGCTCGTCACCGCGCGCGTGCACGAACTCGATCAGGATGTCCGTGTAGCAGTTCGTTTCCGGGTAGGCGCGCTCGGCTGCATGCAGGGGGTGCGAACGGTAGTCCCCGGGATCCAGCCCGAACAGGCTCACGATGCCCGTCCCGGTCGCGCTCACAGCAGCGCCAGCCCCTCGCGGACATCCGTGGGCCAGCCGCTGACGTCGAGGCCGTGCGCCCGGAGCAGCGCGAGCACGATGCGCTCGAGCCCAAAGCCGAGACAGGCCGTGTGCACGGGCCCGCCCCCCTCGATCTCGAGGCCGTAGAGCGAGGAGAAGTGCTCCTGGTGGTAGTTGAAGGAAGCGACGGCTGTCGGCTCCGGGCCCGCGATCTGCACGGTCACCTCGAACTTCAGCTCCTGGGCGCGCTGGCTGCGCGCCAGCAGCCGGCCGCTGCGCCCGAAGAAGGGATCGTTCGCCACCTCCATGCAAGCGTCCAGCCCGAGGCCCCTGAGCAGCTCGACCGAGCGGTCGCGCCAGCGGTCGCGCCAAGCGGCGACGGTCTCCGGCTCGCCCGCACGCACGACCTCGCGCTGGTGGAACATCTGCAGGCGCGCCGGATCGCCCGACGGCTCGTTGCGGAACACATAGGCGCCACCCGCGTCGACCGTCACGCCCCCCGCCGACAGCCGCCCGCGCCGGGCGAGCGCCGGATAGACGGGGTAGCACGCGGCCGGGGTCAGCACGAGGTCGGTCATCTCCTGGAACTCGCTCCAGTCCTCGCTCGAGGCTGCGCGCTCCTCCTGGGCGAGCGCGTCGGACTCGTCGCCGTCGAACGAGAACACGGTGCCCGCGAGGTGCGGGAACGTCCGCAGGTAGCCGATCCGCTCGAGCTCGCGGCGCGCAAGGAGCGGCGGGAAGCTCATGCGCTGGGGCGCCTCCTCGTCGAGCGCGTCGCCGACAAGGCGCTCGAAGCCGAGGCGCACGAGCTCGAAGTCCGGACCGCGCCCGTAGACGCCCGGAACGCCACAGTCGATCAGCATCCCGCACGCGAGCAGCTCGGCGAGGAACGACGACTGCTCGGGAGTCCCCGCGCGGAAGTCCGCCACGGCTAGACCTCCTTGGCGATCAGCAGGAGGCTGGCGTTCGTCTCGTGGATGCGCTCGTTGGCGACCATCAGGCAGGCCGACATCGTGTCACGCAGGTGACGGCCCACGCTGAATGGCGTGTCGTTCTTGAAGCCGACGATCCCGCAGACTCCGAGCGCGCCGGTACAGACGCGCGGGGCCTGCTCGGAGGCGGCGATCTTGAGGTTGTTGAAGCGCAGGATCGTGCTCATCTGCGAGAGCTCGCTGCGGTCGCCGGCGGACGCCGCGACGAACGCCGCGAGCCCGGAGGACACCTCTGCCCGCAGCAGCGAGAGCTCGCTCATCAGCTGGGAGAGGCGGATGGCCATCGGCAGCGGCTCACCGGGCTTGCGCTTGGCAGCTGCCCGTACGAACGCGCGCGCCCGATCGAAGGCGTCGGTGGCGATGCCCAGCCACAGATGTGACCAGAGGATGTGGGAGATCGGCACCATGGACTCGTTCATGACGGTGGCGAAGCCGGTCGACAGGACCTGCTCGAGCGGCAGCTCGGCGCGGACGACGTTCCCGGGTGAGCACGTTCCGCGCATTCCGAGGGGATCCCAGGTCCCGGTCTGCTGGAGCTCGTGCTGGCCGCGCTTGGTGAGGACGCACACCTGGTCGCCGGGCTCGGCCTTGGGCGAGCGGCGAAGCGTCGTTAGCAGGTCGTCGGCGTGGGCGCCGTAGCTGACGGTGGGGGCCTGCTTCTCGAACTGCCAGCGACCCTCGCCGACCGGTTCCACGGCGGCGATCGAGCGGCTCATGTCGCCGCCGGTCCCCACCTCGGAGGTGACCGAGGCGATCAGCCGCTGTTCGGAGGCGATGTCGCGAAGGTAGTGCTCGAACCAGCTGTCTGGCTCCAGGTGGCGAACGATCGTTGCGACCTGGATCTGATGCATCGCGAACACCATGGCGCTTGCACCGCAGCTGCGCCCCAGCTCGAAGCAGGCCGCGGCGATCGCCTCGAAGGAGACGCCGCCACCGCCGAGCTCGCTCGGCACGAATGCCGACAGGGCCTGCGCCTCGCGCAGCGCCGTGATGCTCTCGACCGGGAAGCGCGCCTCGCGGTCCACCTCGTCGGCGTTGGGGGCGGCAGCATCGACCGCGATCCTCGCGATGCCCTGCAGGAACTCTTGGTCGCGGCTCACCGCGACGCTCATGCCGCGGCGCGCCCTTGGAGCTCGAGCAGCGCGTCTTCGATCGCACCGATGCTCTGGAACACGCCCCGTGTGAGCATCGTGTCGGGGAACTCGACGTCGAAGTGGTCCTCGAGCGCGAGCATGAGGTTGACGCTGGCGTGCGAGGTCATCCCTGCCTCGAACAGGTCGGCTCCGTCCGACAGGGTTGCGACGTCCACCGGCAGGCGCGCGTGGTTGGCGATCACAGTTCTGATCTCCCCGTTCACATGCTCCCTATCGGACATCGCCAGATAATTCTTTACGCGCACTGCGCCATCACGACGGCGCTTGCGAACCCCCGCTCGTGGGCGAAGCTCAGCGCGAGCTGCGTGATGCCTGCGCGCTCGGCGAGCATCGCGGCCGGCCCGCTGAGTTCCAGCTCGACCCAGCCGGCGGGATCGCGGCGGACCTCGATCGAGCGCAGCGACAGACCCTCTTCGTCCGGCCTGAGCACCTTCAAGGTCGCCTCCTTCGCAGCGAAGCGGGCTGCGAGGCGTTCGGCGTCGAGCCCGTGCTCGTTCCGGCAGTCTGCGACCTCGCGCTCGGTATACACGCGCTCCAGGTAGTGCTCGCCGTGGTCGTCGAGCGACTGCGTGACGGCGTCTACGGCGACGAGGTCAGTTCCCACTCGGATGGACACCGTGGCCAGAGGCTTTCAGATCCTCGCCCTGGTTGCGGGCGAGGGTCCTTGGCCGTACTGGAAGACGGCGACCTGCAGCCCGCTCTGGCCGAGTACACGCGGCAGCTTGAGCGAGAAGGCGTTGAAGCGATTGAGCAGGAAGATGGCCCGGTAACGGAGCGCGCTGCCCTGGAAGGCCTCGAGCTCCATGAAGTCGCCGACCGGCGCCGTCCCGACCGCGACGACGCCCCCGTGCGAGTGTCTCAGCCGCAGCCTGACGGGACTCACGGCCGCGCCCGGACGGGCGAGCGCCGAGGCGAGCCCGGCGAAGGAAGGCTTGTGGCGGCCACGTTCGCTCAGCACGCCGAATTCCTCGTCGTGCGAGTCCTCCAGCTTGAAGAGCAGCGCTGCCGCGACATACGGCACGCGCGCGAGCTCGCGGATCGTGTTGGTGATGTTGAGCGCCTGGATACGGGGCGTGACGCATGCCTGTTCCTCCTGGATGCGCATCCTCGGCCAGCAGCTGCTCCAGCCGAACTCGTCGAGCCACAGCGGCTTGGTGTCGCCGTTTGCGACCTGGACTGCGCGGAACGAGCGCAGTGCCGCGATCGTCAGCGTGTAGAAGTGGACAGCGAAGCCGTCGTAGTAGCCCTTGATGCCCGCCGCGTAGAGCGCGCGCAGAAACGCGCCGTTGGAGCCGACCAGCGACCCTCCGAGGACCGTGACCGCCGGGTTCGCCTGCTTGATCGCCGTGTAGGCGGCACGCAGCATCGCGGCGTAGTGCCGCGCTTTGCCGGGTCCCGCCAGGTAGTTTTCGTTGCTCTGGTCGGGCTCGTTCCAGACTTCGAGCGCGGCCAGCGCGCTCCCGTACCGCGTGGCGAGGAACGCCATGAACGCGCCCAGGGCCGCCGGGTCCCGCGGCGCCCACGCATTGGCCCGTGATTCGCGCCCCGGAGTGCAGCGATCGCGCAATGCGGCGGGCGCGGACGTCGCCCAGCACGGCGTGGAGCGGACCATCGCGATCACACCGATGCCGGCCGCGCGCGCGTCTGCCATCAGTCTGTCGGTGAAAGCGAGCGCGCGCGCGTCCGTTTCACCCTGGTGCGAGGGTTCCAGCGTCGCCCACGGGAGCTCGACGCGCACGACCTTCGCATGGAGCTCGCTGGCCACCGCGATCGAGTGGTCTGCTTCGCTCGGCTGCGGGTTGGATCCGAGCCCGTCGATATTGAGACCTCCGAGCAGGGCGCTGCCCCCGGACGCGCGAGCACCGGCACCGATCGCCGGGTGCGCGACGGGCACGACCGCGACGGCGACAACCGCTGCCGCGATGATCCAGACTCGGCTCCTGAGCATCCCGACAAGATAGAGGCTGGCCGTCGCGCCGGCGGCGGCTCGCCGGCGGTTCGTCCTCGCCGGGCCGCGGGTACGCTCTGCGGGTGTCACCGACCTGGATCTGGCTGCAGGTGGCGATCGTGATCTTCGTCGTGATCGGGATGATCATCGCGATCACCAAGCTCGCCTGATCGGCGCGGCTCATCCGCGACTATGATGCGGGCCGCCGCAGCGTGATAGGGCGAGTGTTCGGAGGAGGCAGCACGTACCGGTCGATCGTGGTGGGCACCGACGGGTCGGACACGGCTACCGAGGCCGTCAGCCGGGCGGTGGATCTGGCCCGCTCACTGGGCGCGAGGCTGGAGATCGTGAGCGCCTTCGAGCCTGTGCCCGCGCAGCGCCTGCGCCACGAGCGGCTGGATGCGCCCGAAGACCCGCAGTGGGCGATCAACGCTCGCCAGGACGTCGACGCGACGCTCGAGGCGGCGTCGAAGATCGCGACCGAGGCCGGCGTCGAGGTGAACACGTACGCGCGGCAGGGGGACCCGGCCGATGCGATCATCGACGTCGCCGAGGAGCGCGATGCCGACCTGATCATCGTGGGGAACAAGGGCATGACGGGGGCGCGGCGGTTCCTGCTCGGCTCCGTGCCCAACCGCATCTCGCATCACGCGCCCTGCTCGGTGCTGATAATCCGTACGACCTGAGCGTCGCGGCCGTGGGCGTGGCGCGGGACGCCGGGCTCGACGCCTGGCACCCGGCCGACCGCGGCGCGCGTGCCGGTCGCGACCCGCACGCCGGCGCGGCTAGCCCGCGCGATCGGGCGTGCGCGTCCTTGACAGACGACGGCCGGCACGCCGGGCGATTCCGGCGGTCGCGATGATCGCGGGACGGAGGTCGCCCCGGTCGACATAGTCGTAGGCGGCCGGGCGGGCGAAGTCCGCCGCGAACGACATGAGTGCCTGCGGGCGCGAAGGAGCGTCCGGGCGGTTGGGGTGCGAGAGGATGCTCTTGAGGCGTGACAGGTCGCCACCCAGCCAGCGCATGCGAAGGCCCGTCACGTATCCGGAGGTCTCGGTCAGGGACTCCCCGCTCGCCCAGTCGTGGAGCAGGCGCGGAAACGGCACCCCAGCTCTGACGGCCATCTCGACCGATGCCGACAGGCGCGGGTTGATCTCCATCAGCGCCGCGCGGCCACGCTCGTCACGACGGAACTCGACCTCCGAGTAGCCCTCGAGGTCGAGCTCGGCGACGAGGCGTTCCGCGGCCGGGGTTATGTCTGAGGGCAGGCTGATGCTCTCCCGTAGCACGGAGTTGCCGCCCAGGGGCGGAAACGTCCGATCTGCGCGCTGGGCGAAGCGTCCCCAGAAGCGTCCCTTGGCGTACACGAAGCTGAGCGCCTCGCGCCGGCCTCCCAACCACTCCTGCAGGAGGACATCGACGCCGTCCCGCAACATGGCCAGCACGAGATCCAACGCTTCGCTCCGGGAGGACGCCACTTTCGGCGAGATCCGCTTGCCGATGTCCGCGCCCTGGACCCACGAGCGAGCCGGCTTGACGACGGCTGGGAGCCCCACTTCGTCGATCGCGTCCGCCGCCACGTCGGGGTCGCTGACGCAGCATCCGCGAGGCACGCGTATCCCGAGCGTCCGCGCGAGCGCGAGCGTGCGCGTCTTGTCCACGGCGGCGTCCAGGGGGTCCTCACGAGCAAGGGCCAATCCGATGACGCGTTCCACCTCCTCGCGGCGGGGACGCAGCGCCTCGACCGAGCCGTCGAGGCAGGGTATCAGCGACCTCGCGGCGGACTCGGCGCATACGGCGAGCACGGCGTCCACATACGCGTCCGCGCTGGAGGCGAAGTGCGGCACGACGACGCTTCTGCCGCACCAGCGTGAGCCGAGGCCGGGGGCCGATCGGTCGCCATCGACCGCCACCACTCCCACGCCGGACCTGCCGAGCACGCGTATCGCCACGAGGGCCTGACGCTGCGCTGCGTCGAGGATCACGGTGCCCGCTGGGCTCGCGCGCCGCGCACGCCTAGCCATCGTGCGTGGGTCTCGAGTCGCAGAGCAGGGGTGAAGCGCCGCAGGCCATGGCCCGCGTAATGATGATGTGCGGGCTGCCGGCGCGCTTCCCCGCACGCATCGATGCCGGGCGCGAGCAGCCGTCCGTCTCCTGCCGGGGCGAGCGCCGTGCCGTGAGGGTGGATTTGCACTGCTGATGCGCGGCAGGTACAGCGCGGGCCTCGCCGTAGGGTACCGACATGCCTCCCGCGGAGAGAGAGGATGCGATCGCCGTGGATGCTCGCACGGAGGCGCCCGCCGTTGAAGAACGGGTGAGCCGCAGCGCGGGGTTCTCATTGCTGGCGCAGATGGTCGGGGCCGTTCTGACGGGGGCGCTCACGATCTTCCTCGGTCGCGCGCTCTCGTCCTCCGAGTTCGGCGATTTCACGTTCGCCATGAGCGTTGTCCTGCTCGCGACGCTCCTCGCAGATCTGGGCATCACCCCATCGAGCGACCGGTTCGTCGCCGAGCGGCGCGCCCGCCTCCCGGCCGCGTTTGCCGTGTTCAGGACAGCGTTCTTGCTCAAGGCCATCGTCGGCGTTTCCGCATCGCTTGCGCTGTTCCTGCTCGCGGGGCCGATATGCGAGGTGTTCGGCACGACCGGCGCCGTATGGGCGCTCAAGGGAGGCGCAATCGCGCTGCTCGGCCAGAGCCTGTTTCTTCTCTTCCTGGGCACCGTCACCGCTCTGGGCATGCTGCGCTACAGCCTCGTGCTCGCGACCGTCGAGAGCATCGCCGAAGCAATCGCGACCGTCGCCCTCGTCCTCCTCGGCGCGGGCGCGAGCGGCGCGGCCTTCGGTCGGGCGATCGGCTACACGGTAGGCGTCGCGGGAGGCATCGTGGTCATCGGCCGGATATTCGGACGCGCCCGCCGCGCCGGCCGGGATAGCGACCACGAGCCCGTGCCGCCGCGGCGGATCCTCGCCTATGCGGGCCCGCTGCTGGCCGTCGACGTGGCATTCCGCGTTTTCGCAAGCATCGACGTGCTGTTGATCGCCGCAATTGTCTCGGGAGGGGCCGCCGTAGCTGCGTTCGGCCTGCCGATGCGCTTCGCGGCCTTCCTGGACTATCCGGCAGGAGCGATCTCGGCCGCCGTTGCTCCACGTATGGCACGGCGAGGCAGCGGTGATCTCTGGGTGCTCGCACAGAGCATCCGCTACCTGATCATCGTGCAGATGATGTCGACGGTGCCGCTCCTGGTGTGGTCCCCGGCGCTCATCCATCTCCTCTTCGGCGACAAGTATCCGGAAGCGCCGGCGGTGCTCAGGGCGCTGGCCCCCTACGTGCTGCTGGCGGGGATCGCCCAACCCACGACCCTGGCGGTCAACTACCTGGGGCAGGCTCGCCGCCGTGTGCCGATCGCCATAGCGATGCTGGGCGTGAACGTGGTGATCGACGTGACATTGCTTCCCCGCATCGGTGTCCTCGCCGCAGCCATCGGCACGAGCGCGGCCTACGCGATCTGGGTGCCGGCCCACGTGTGGCTTCTGCGCCGGGATGCCGGGCTGCGTGTGCGCCCGATCCTTGTGACCCTCGGCCGGACGAGCGTGGCCGGCGGGGTGATGGTGGGGGTGCTTGCGCTGCTCGGCACCGGCAACGTGCCGATCCCGCTGCTCCTGGTCGGCGCGGTCCTCGGACCGCTCACCTACGGCCTTGCGCTGTTCGCGCTGGGCGAGCTGACGCTCGCCGACGTCGAGCTCGTGCGCCGCGTCCTCGCCCGCCGCGCAGCTGCATAAAGCGGCACAGGGGTCGCCGTCTCTCGCTGCTGACCCGGCGGCAGACCCACTGCGACGGAACCAGCGCTCGCACGGGCCGGGCCCGTATACAGTCTCGCGCCATGCCGAGAAGGATGACCAGCAAAATGCGGGCCATCGTCCTGGTCAGCATGCTCGCAGCCGCCGCACCCGGCGACGCCGTGGCTGCCCCGGTGCTGGCCGCGGCGGGTGACGTCGCCTGCGAACCGGGGAGGCCCTCCACACCGGTCGAATGCCAACAGGGCGCGACCGCGGCAGAGATCGAGCGGGCGCGGCCGACCGTGGTCGCAGCGCTCGGCGACAGCCAGTACGCCGAGGGAACGCTGGGGGAGTTCAGCGGTCCCGGCTCCTTCGACCAGACGTGGGGGGCATTCAAGTCGCGAATCCGGCCGGCGCTCGGGAACCACGAATACGGCTCGTCTCCCACGGCGGCCGGTTACTTCGAATACTTCGGCGCCGGCGCGGGCCCCGCGGGCAGGGGCTACTACTCCTACAACCTCGGCGCGTGGCACGTGATCGTCCTGAACTCGTCGTGCACGGACACCGAATGCTCAGACCGCGATCTCGACGGCTCCACCACCTCCCGCCAGCTCAGCTGGCTGAGAAGCGACCTCGCGCACCACAGAGCTCGTTGCGTCCTGGCCTACTGGCATCACCCGCTCTTCTCCTCGGTCCGGATGCTCAACGACGAGACGGGCATCAGGCCGTTGTGGGACGTACTGCTCGCGGCGAAAGCCGACGTGGTGCTGAACGGCCATGCCCACAACTACGAGCGCTTCGCCGCCCAGAACGCCGCCGGGGCGCCCAGGCGCACGGGGCTCCGCGAGTTCGTCGTCGGCACCGGCGGACGCAGCCATCTCGCATTCGACTCGAAGGTGCACACCAGCCGCTTCCGGGACGACAAAGACTTCGGCGTGCTCTTCTTGACGCTCCATCGTTCGAGCTACGACTGGAAGTTCCGCACCGTGAACGGCAAGGTGGTCGACCGGGGGTCGGCGCGATGCCACTAGCCGCCGCGCGTCTCTAAGCCGGCACCGCTCGCCGCGCGAGGCTGGTCGACGGCGCGGAGCCGAGCCGCACGAGCTCCTGCTGGAGCGCGCGGCGGCCGCGATGGTGGAGCCCGTGGATCGAGCTCTCCGAGCGACCCATCTGCGCGGCGATCTCCGGCGGTGAGAGGCCGATCACGTGACGCATGATCATCACGCTGCGCTGCTCGTGGGGGAGCGACTCCAGCGCAGCGCGCAGATCGCTCGCGCGCTCGCGCGCCTGGTCGTCGGTATGCCCGTCGCCGAGGATGTCTTCGGTCGGCGTCGGCCGCCGGCGGCGCAGGTGATCGAGCGCCACGTTGCGCGCGAGGCGCAGCAGCCAGCCCGAGAACGGCACGCCATGATCGGTGTACTTGATGATCACCGTGATCAGCTTCATGAACACCTGCTGGGTGAGGTCCTCGGCCTCCTTGTCGTCGCGCACGATGCTCCGGACGTAGCCGTAGACGTTGTCGGCGTAGCACGTGTACAGAAGGCGAAGCGCGTCATTGTCGCCCTCCTTTGCCCGCGCGATCGCGAGGCGCACCTTGCGCGCCGTCTCCTCCGATTCGTCGAGCGACCGGCGTGCGCGGAATCCTGCCTGGCCATCCGTGACCTCAAGGCTCTGGAGCATCCTGCCCCCCTCCGTTCGTCGTATGAGCGGTCCCCCGCGTCGCCTCGGTGATTCCGTTACCGTGCGGCGCGCCTTTCACTGATGATCACATGACCGCTGCCGATCCGCAATGGGTTGAGGGGACAGGCGCGCAGGTATGAGTGAAGTTGACCGCTTTGAGCAGGTTTCGGGCGATATGAGTGAAGCTCGCACCTTGGAGTGGTCCAGTTCACGAATGCGCTCTGGTGCTCCGCGCGGATAGGCTCGGCGCGATGCGGGCTCTGGTGACAGGAGCGAGCGGGTTCATCGGCACGCTGGTGTGCGCGGCGCTCGCTCGTGAAGGACACGAGGTGGTGGCGCTGGTGCGCTCGCCGGCGCGCGCGCCCACGGGGACGAGGCCCGCGGTGGGCGATCTGCGCGACCGCGACGGTCTGCGCGCGCTGCTGGCGCGCGAGCTACCCGGGTGCGTGATCCATCTCGCGGCGGAGATCGCCTCGCAGCGCGATGCGCGTCTCGTGCACGAGGTGAACGTGGGCGGAACCGATCACCTGCTCGCGGCGTGCAAGCAGACGTCCGGAGTCGCCCCGCGGTTCGTGTTCGTCTCGACGGTCGTCACCGGCGAGGCGCACGGCGCCCTGCTCACAGAGGAGGACCCGCTTCCCGTGACCACCCCGTACGGGCGCTCCAAGCAGGAGTGCGAGCGGCTCGTCGCCTGCTCGGGCCTGCCTGCGGTGGTGGTCCGGCCGTCGCACGTGTACGGGCCGGGCGGCTGGTACGCGGAGGAGCTCGTGCCGCGGCTGCGCCAGCCGGGCCGCTTCGCGGTGATCGGCAGCGGGGCGAACCTCTGGGACGTGGTGCACGTCGACGACGTTGTCGCAGCGATCCTGCTCGCGGCAGCGAGCGCGCCCCCCGGTTCTCTGTACCACGTGGTCGACGACGAGCCGATCACCTACTACGAGTTCATGGCGACCACCGCGCGGGTGGCGGGCGTGGGCGCGCCGCGTCGGATCCCGACGGCGCTCGCGCGGCTCCTCGCAGGCACCAACGCCGTGGACGCGGTGGTCCGCTCCGCGCGCTCGTCGAACGCGCGGATCAAGCGGGAGCTGAGCTGGCAGCCCCGGTTTGCGACCGCGGCGCCGGGTATCGCCGACGCGCTCGCGCGGATGCCCGCCTGATCCGATCAGCCGAGCGCGAACGTCCGCTCGGCCTCGTCGGCGACGTGCCGCGCGATCGCCAGCGCCGAGGTGGCGCCGGGCGAGGGTGCGTTGCGGACGTGCAGCGCGCGCTCGCTGCGCGAGAACACGAAGTCGTCGACGAGCGTGCCGTCGCGCGCGAGCGCCTGGGCGCGCAGCCCCGCGAAAGCCGGCTCGACGTCGCTCGGGCGCAGGTCGGGCACGAACCGCGCGGCCGCTCGGACGAGCGCGGCGCGCGAGAGCGCGTGGTGGATCTCGGTGAGCCCCGCCCGCCACATGCGCGCAAGCAGCCGCCACGTCCCGGGCCACGCGAGCGTCTCGCGCAGGTCGAGCGCGCGCAGCCTCGCGAGCGAGTAGGCGTCGCGCGCACCGGCGAGCATCGCGGTGGGCCCGATCAGCACCTCGCCGTCGATGCGCCGGGTGAGGTGCACGCCGAGGAACGGGAGCGCCGGGTCGGGCACCGGGTAGATCAGCGAGCGCACGAGCTCGCGCCGCCCGGGCACGAGCCGCAGGTAGGCGCCGCGGAACGGCACGATCCTCGGGTCGGGCTCCGCGCCGGCGGCCACGGCGAGGCGATCGGACCAGGCACCTGCGCACAGCAGCGCGTTGCGCGCCTCTGTCACACCCCGCGCGTGCGTGAGCCGCAGCCCGCCGCGGACGACCGCGATCGACTCCACGCCGCAGGCCGTGCTGATCGCGGCGCCGGACTCGAGCACGTCGCGCGCGTAGGAGCGCGCCACCGCGCCGAAGTCGACGATGCCCGTGGCGGGCGAGTGCAGCGCCGCGATCCCGCGGGCGTGTGGCTCGAGCTCCTCGATCCCCGCGGCGTCCACGCGCGCGAGCCCGGGAACCCCGTTTGCGCGGCCGCGGCGTTCGAGCTCGTGGAGACGCGCGAGCTCGCCCGGCTCGGTCGCGACGATCAGCTTCCCGCAGCGCTCGACGGGGATCCCAGCCCGCTCGCAGTACCCGTAGAGCTCGCGGGCGCCGCGCACGCACAGCTCCGCCTTGAGCGAGCCGGGGACGTAGTACACGCCCGCGTGGATCACGCCGGAGTTGTGGCCCGTCTGATGGACGCCGAGCGCGCTCTCGCGCTCGAGCACGCACAACGAGCGCGCGGGATGCCGCGCGGCCAGCTCGCGTGCGGCTGCAAGGCCGACGATCCCGCCGCCGACGACGGCCAGCTCGCAGCGCTCGGGGGGCGGGGCTTCTGTCGGCAGGGTCGCGGGTGCGCTCACCCCGTCACCGCGCCGGGCCCGCCGGGCGCGGTGGCGGCGGCAACGTTCAGCAGCCCCGCGCCGTAGAGCTTTTCGTCACCGCCGCCACCCAGCTTCTGCGCGGTGGCCTTCAGGCGCGTGACGATCTGGGCGGGGCTGGGGTGCGGGCCGAGCACGCCGCTGGCGATCACGAGGGCGGCCGCGGCGGACACGTGCGGCGTGGCCATCGAGGTGCCTTCGTAGCCGGAGGGCAGGCCGAAGCGCCGGGGCGAGCTCCCCGTGAACGTCACCTGGAAGATGTCGCGCCCGCTGTCTTCGGGATGGCAGTTGGGGTCGCCGGGGAGGTTCGCGTCGGTGCCGCCGCCAGGTGCGACCAGCGCGAGGCCCGTGCCGTCGTTGGAGTAGGACGCGAGGCACCCGCGTTCCGTCGTGGCGCCGACGGACACCACGAACGGCGCGCGCGCCGGATAGGCGATCGCCGTGCGCCCCTCGTTGCCGGCGGCTGCGACGACGACCACCCCATGGTGATGGGCGAAGCGCAGCGCCGAGATCAGCTCGGGGATGTCAGACGCGGTGATCCCCGGCGAGAACTCGAGGCTGAGGTTGATGACCTGCGCGCCGTGGCGGACCGCGAAGCGCACGCCTTCGGCGATCGTCGAGGCTTCGCCTTCGCCCTCGCTGTCGAGCACGCGCACCGGCATCAGCTTGGCGCCGTAGGCGAGCCCGGTGAGCCCGTCGCCGTTGTTCGTCTCCTCGGCGATCGTCGAGGCGACGAACGTGCCGTGCCCGTTGCGGTCGTTGGGGAACGGGTTGCGTGAGACGAAGTCGTAGCCCTTGACGAACTGGAACGGCGAGAGGTCCGGCGAGCGCCGGAACGGACCCCGGTTGGCGTACGCGACGCCGGTGTCGAGCACCGCGACCGTCACGCCCGCGCCGCCGGGGCGGCCGTCGGCGATCAGGTTCTCCCATGCTTCGGGAGCGTTCACGCTGAACGGCCCCGCCAGGTTCCACTGCAGTTCCTGCCAGGCCCCCGGCGCCCCGTGCGCCCGGCCCGGGTCGTCCGGCACGAACCTGGCCGCCGCGTGGGCGCGGTAGTCGGGCACCGCCCATTCCACGCCCGGCGTGCGGCGCAGCCGCGCAAGGGAAGCAGCGATGCTCCCGCCGCGGGGCACGCGCACAACGGCCGTCCGCGCGGGACGCGCCGCCGCGGCATCGGCGCCGAGGCCGTGGCGCGGGGCGAGGCCAACGACCACGTGCGTGCTCGAGTACGCGGGGTCGGCCGTCCGGGCCGCCCGGGCCGCCCGGGCGGCCGCGGCGGGCGGGGCCGCCGCGGCCGCGCCGGCGAGCGCGAGCGCGGACGCGAGTGCGACCACGGCTGAGAGGAGCGGGGCGCAGCGAGCCCCGCGCGTTCGCGCGGGGCGGAGATGAGGGCCGACGGTGTGCATGGGCGGGTTCGTAATGATGATGCCGACGGCGGAGCGGCGGGGAGGCACTGTCGCAGACCGAAGCCCGCAGGGCATCAGCGGCTTCGGGCCCCGACGGGCGATAGATGAGCGAGCATTTCTTTCCACGCGATGACTACTTCATGCGCCTCGCGCTCCGCGAGGCCGAGCGTGCATTGGAACACGACGATGTTCCGATCGGCGCGGTCGTGGTCCGCGACGGCGAGCTGCTCGCAGCGGGCCACAACGAGCGCGAGCTGCGCGGGGACCCGACCGCGCACGCGGAGGTGATCGCGCTGCGCGAGGCGGCGCGCGCGGTGGGCTCCTGGCGGGTGCTCGACGCGGTCCTGTACGTGACGCTCGAGCCGTGTGCGATGTGCGCGGGCGCGATCGTGCTCGCGCGCGTCGCGCGTCTGGTGTTCGCCGCGGGCGACCCGAAGGCTGGTGCGTGTGGCAGCGTGCTCGACGTCACCGGCGGGCCGCGCCTGAACCATCGGCCGGTCGTCGCCGGCGGGCTGCTGGCGGGGGAGGCCGCAGCGCTGCTGAGCGCGTTCTTCGCCTCCCGGCGCTGATCGCCGCGGGGGGATCATCTAGCCTAGGGAGACCCCCTGGAGGGGTGGCAGAGCGGTTGAATGCGGCGGTCTCGAAAACCGTTTC
>JAICYC010000077.1 GCA_025934395.1 Solirubrobacteraceae bacterium
CTGGTCGTCAGCGAGCACACGGTGCACCGCCACCTGGCCAACATCTACGCGCGCCTGGGGGTCTCATCGCGCGCCGCAGCGGTCGCGCGGGCCGCGGAGCGCAACCTCCTCTCCTGAGGGCGCGCGGGCCATGTGCGCGTGACCGCCGAAGATGGCCCGATCGGGCGATGAACCGCCGGCGTTCTTGTCGCATCGTTCTCGCGACTCGCAGACCTCCGCGCCACAGGAGCGAGCGATGCCGAGGATCGCCGGAGCGGCCGAGGTGCAGGGAGCGCCCTGATCGCAACCATCTGAACGAGAGGAGCCACGAGATGGGATTCACCAACACACGCCAGGAGACCGAGCACAAGGGGTTCGACAACGCCGACGAGGTGCGCCAGTTCCCCAACGGCCGCGCCGAGATCCTCGAGATCGGGGGCGGCGAGGTCGGGCGCTTCGTCTTCGAGCCCGGCTGGCGCTGGTCCAACGACGTCAAGCCGATCGCCGGCACGCACAGCTGCGAGGCGCCCCACTTCCAGTACCACGTGAGCGGGCAGGTGGCGATCCGCATGGATGACGGCACCGAGCTCCTCGCCGGCCCCGGCGACATCACCTCGCTGCCGAGCGGACACGACGCATGGGTCGTCGGCGACGAGCCCGCGGTCGTCATCGACTGGTTCGGCGCCAGCAGCTACGCCAAGACGGGCTGACCGCGCGCCACCTCACGGCGCGTCGCGGGCGCCCTCACGCCTCGCGGGCGCCGTGAGGTCGTCGAACCTACCTCGTAGGTAATCGCGCTACCGCACAGGTAATGGACCTGCGCACCTCGCGGCGCGAGGGTGTGGGCCATGTCCACCCACAGCAGCATCTCGATCCCCGCCGCGCGAGCGCGCTCGCCGCGCCGCGCCGCCGGTGCCGGCCCATGGGCGGCACTCCCCGTGGTTCTCGCCGGGACGTTCATGGTCGTCCTGGACTTCTTCATCGTCAACGTCGCGCTGCCGTCGATGCAGACGGATCTGCACGCCGGCAGCGGGGCGATCCAATGGGTGCTCGCCGGCTATGCGCTCACCTCCGCCGTGTTCCTGATCGCGGCCGCACAGCTCGGCGACCGCGTCGGGCGCCGCCGGACGCTGATCGCGGGGCTGCTGCTGTTCACGCTCGCCTCCGCCGCGGCGGGGGCGGCGGGCAGTGCCACCACGCTGATCGTCGCGCGGCTCGCACAGGGCGCGGCCGCAGCGATGGTCATGCCCAACGTGCTGTCGATCATCGGCGCGACGTTCCGGGGCCCCGACCGCGCACGCGCGCTCGGCGTGTACGGGCTGGTGATGGGGCTCGCCGCGGTCAGCGGTCAGCTGATCGGCGGCGTGCTCGTGCAGGCCGACCTCGCGGGGCTGGGGTGGCGGGCATGTTTCCTGATCAACGTGCCCGTGGGCGCCGTCGCGCTCGCGCTGGCTCCACGGCTCGTCCCCGAGTCCCACGGCCAGCGCGACGGCGCGATCGACTTCGCCGGCACCGCCCTCGCGACGCTCGCCGCCACGGCGATCGTGCTCCCGCTCGTCGAGGGCCGGCAGCTCGGATGGCCGCTCTGGACCTGGGTCGTCCTCGCGCTCGCGCCTGTGCTGCTCGCCGCGTTCGCCGCCCAGCAGCGGCAGCTCGCACGGGCAGGCGGGCGGCCGCTGATCTCACCGGAGCTGTTCGCGCAGCGCTCGTTCGCGGCGGGTCTGCTGGCCCAGCTGGTGTTCTGGGGCGGACAGGCGTCGTTCTTCCTCGTGTTCGCGCTCTACCTGCAGCAGGGCCGCGGGCTCTCCGCGCTCGACGCCGGCCTCGTGTTCACGATCCTCGCGATCGCGTACGTGGGCGCGTCCGCCCGAGCGCCCGAGCTCGTCGAGCGCTACGGGCGCGGCCTGATCGCCTTCGGCGCGACCTCGCTCGCGCTCGGACACGGTCTGCTGCTGGCCGCGGTCGCCGCGATCGGCACCGGGGGCTCGGTGCTGGCGATGCTCCCCGGCCTGCTCCTCGTCGGGGTCGGCATGGGCCTCGTGATCGTGCCGCTCACCACCACGATCATCTCGACGATGCGCCCCGAGCAGGCGGGCGCTGCGTCGGGTGCGCTGTCCACCGTGCAGAACCTCGGCAACGCGATCGGCGTGGCCGTCACGGGCGCGGTCTTCTTCGGCGCGCTGCACCACGGCTACGCGCACGCGTTCGAGCTGAGCCTCGCCCAGCTCGGCGGGCTGCTCCTCGCGGTGGCGCTGCTCACCCGGCTGCTGCCCGCCCGGGACGCCGCGGCGTGACGGGGCGGCGGCTGCCGTCCGGGGCGGCAGCCGCGTCCGGCTCAGCGCCGGCCGGACGGCCCGCGGCGGCGGTAGGTGCGCACCTTCTCGCGGTTCCCGCAGACCGCCATGTCGCACCAGACGCCGGAGCGGTTGCGCGAGCGGTCGTAGAAGGCCCACTCGCAGTCGTCCGCACGGCACGCCTTCACCCGCACCCACGTGCCGTCGCGCATCGCGTGGGCGACGGGCGCGAGCAGGCTCGCGAGCGCTCCGGGCACGCCGCCCGCGCTCGCCACCAGCGACGCGCCGCCGACGTCGAAGTGCACGCCGAGCTCGCCCGCGCCCGCGGTGCGCTCCAACTCGAGCGCCGCCTCGGCGCTGGGCTCCGCGCCGTTGTTCGCGAGCAGCATCGCTCGCAGCGCCTCACGCAGCGACACCGCTCGCTCGCGATCACGCGCGCCGATCTCGGCGTGGCCGGCGGGGAGCAGGCCGCGGTCCTCCAGCCACGCGGTCGCGCTGCGGGTGTCTGCGAGCTCGTCCGTCTCCTCCTCGCGGTCGAACGTGTTCACGAAGTCGATCACCAGCGCGAGGCCGTTCGGGGGTGTGAGGTCGGGCGCGGGCATCGCAACACCATTGTAGTGCTATGGTGGGTTACAACACCGGCAAAACGAGAACGGAGGTGTTGCAGGCGATGAGGCTCACGGGACGCGACACACGCCACACGGCAGGCGGCGCGGGCCGGGCTGCGCCACCGGACCCGCAGCCGTGGCGACTGCGCGGCGGGCTCGCGCGACTGCACGCACGCGCCCGCGGGGGTGCGCTCGAGCGGCCCCACCGGCGGGTCCGCGGTGGCACGCCCGCCACCCGGCCGGCCGAGACGTTCGCGCTGCGCAGCGATCCGGTCTCATACCGCCGCCACGAGTCGGCCTGACGCGTCGGAGCCGTGCCCAACGCCACGCTCGTGTGGGGTAGAGTGCGTGCAACGACCCGAAGGGGGCACGATCGCCGGGCAGCTCGACACCGATCTCCTAGCCAACGCTGAGGCGACAGCGGCCTGGGATGGTCCGCTCTACGACCGCTTCGTCCAGTACCGCAAGGTCGTCGTGGGCGGTCTCGCTCCGCATGGGACGCAGGCGCTGCGCAAGTACCCGCCGCCGGCCGGCGCGCGCGTGCTGGACATCGGCTGCGGGTTCGGAGATGCCACGCAGCAGATCGCCCAGCTCGTGGGCCCCGGCGGGGAGGCGGTCGGCGTGGACGTCTCCCAGCGCTTCGTCGACACCGCAGCCGAGGAGGCGGGCGCGGCGGGCGTGGCCAACGCGCGCTTCCTCACGCGCGATGTCGAAGTGGACGACCTCGGAGGCCCCTACGACCAGGCGTTCTCGCGTTTCGGGACGATGTTCTTCGCCGGGCCCGTCACCGCGCTGCGGAACGTCCGCAGCGCGCTCGCGCCCGGTGCACGGCTGGTGATGGTCGTCTGGCGCAGGCGGACCGACAACGACTGGATCTACCGTGCCCAGGAGATCGTCGAGAAGATCGTCGAGCGCCCGGAGGAGTACGACGAGCCCACGTGCGGACCGGGCCCGTTCTCGATGGCCGACGCGGACACCACCAGCGAGATCCTGCTGCACGCGGGATACGAGGACGTCGAGCTCACGCGGTGCGAGCTGCCGCTGATGGTCGGCGCGGACCTCGATGAAGCGATCGAGGTCGTGATGGCGCTCGGGCCCGCCGGAGAGATCCTGCGCCTGGCGGGCGATCGCGCCGCGCACCTGCACGGCGAGGTGCGCGAGGCGCTCGAAGCGGGGCTCTCGGAGTTCCAGACCCCGAACGGGATCGTTGCGCCCGCATCGACGTGGATCGTCTCCGCGCTCGTGCCGGGCGCCTGAGCGAGGACGAGGTGGCAGTCGATACCCCGGTGACGCTCGACCGCGAGCGGATTCGCAGCCTCGCCGAGCGCGAGCGAGCGCAGCTCGACGAGCGCACGCGCGCCTCGGAGGCGATGTACGAGCGCGCGAGGCGGTCGCTGAGCGGCGGCGTTGCGTCCTCCTACCAGGCGCGCGACCCCTGGCCGATCTACCTCACCACAGGCGAGGGCGCTGTCGTGCACGACGTCGACGGGAACCGCATGTGGGACTTCCACAACGGCTTCGGCTCGATGGTGCAGGGGCATGCCAACCCCGCGATCGTCGCCGCCGTGCGCGAGCGCGTCGCCCTGGGCACCCACTTCGCCGCCACGACCGAGGACGGGGTGGTCGTCGCCGAAGAGCTCGCGCGGCGCTGGGGCCTGCCGCGGTGGCGCTTCCTGAACTCGGGCTCCGAGGCGACGATGGACGCGATCCGGATCGCGCGCGGGTACACCGGCCGCGAGAGGATCGTGAAGATCTTCGGCTCCTACCACGGCCATCACGACGCCGTGATGGTGTCGATCGGCGTGGAGTACGACCGCATCGGCGACCGCGAGGACTACGCGTCGCTGGCCTACGGCGCCGGCATCCCGCAGTCGACGGTCGACCTCACGATCCCCGTCCCGTTCAACGACGCCGGGGCGATGGAGCGGCGGATCGAGCGCCTGGACCGCGAAGGCCGCAAGCCCGCGTGCGTGATCATGGAGGCTGCGATGATGAACCTCGGGGTGGTGCTCCCCGAGCCCGGCTACCTGGAGGCGGTGCGCGAGATCACCTCACGGCACGGCATCGTCCTGATCTTCGACGAGGTCAAGACGGGCCTCGCGATCGCCGCGGGCGGCGCCCGTGAGCGCTTCGGCGTCGAGCCGGACCTCGTCACGCTCGCCAAGACCCTCGGCGGCGGCCTGCCGTCCGGGGCGGTCGGCGGCAGCGAGGCGGTGATGAGCGTGGTGGAGGACGGCACCGTCTACCAGGTGGGCACGTACAACGGTAACCCGCTCGGGATGGCCGCGGCCCGCGCGAGCCTGCTCGAGGTGCTCACCCCCGACGCCTACGTCCACCTCGACGCGCTCAACGACCGGATCGTCTCGGGCTGCCAGGCGGTCGTGGAGCGCTACGGGCTGCCGGGCTACGCGGTGGGCATCGGCGCGAAGGGGTGCGTCACGTTCTCGCCCACGAAGGTGGTCGACTACGAGACGTTCAAGGCCAACCAGGACGTCGAGGTCACCGAGCTCGCGTGGCTGTACAACATGAACCGCGGGATCTTCATGACGCCGGGACGCGAGGAGGAGTGGACGCTGTCGGTCGCCCACACCGACGAGGCGGTCGACGCCTACGTGGCCGTCTTCGACGAGATGGCGCGCGAGCTGACCGAGTAGCCGCGTGCACCGGGCGGTGGGCGCGCGCCGACAGCGCGTGAGCCGGGCGCGGCCGGATCAGGCGCCGAGCGCGCCCGCGCCGTCGCGGGCGCCGGGAACCGGCGCGGTCCGTTCGGTGCCGTTCGAGCTCGAGCCGTTCGCTGCCGGCGCGGTGTGGGCGGCCGTCTGCGGGCCTGGCCACCCCGCGAGGAACGCCCCCGCGGACTCGGGGTCGAGCGGCTTGGCGAAGAGGAAGCCCTGCCCCGCGTCGCAGTCCTCCGCCTGCAGCAGGGAGAGCTCCTGCTGCTCCTCGATGCCCTCGGCGAACGTCTCGATCGAGAGGGCCTTGCCGAGCTGCACGAGCGTGTGGATCAGCGTCTCGCCCTCCTTGTTCTCGCGCAGCCCCGTGATGAAGGAGCGGTCGATCTTCAGCGCGTCCACCGGGAACTGCTGGAGGTGCGCGAGCGAGGAGTACCCGGTGCCGAAGTCGTCGATCGCGATCCGGACCCCGAGCGCCTTGATCTCGACGAGGCGCCGCGCGGTCTCCCCGACGTTGCGCATCAGCGTCGTCTCGGTGATCTCGATCGTCAGCGAGGCAGCGGGCAGGCCGCTGGCCTCGAGCGCGCGCTCGATGTCGTGGATCAGGTCGTCGCTGTCGAGCTGGCGCCCGGACACGTTCACGGCGATCGAGACGGGATGGCCGGCGGCGTGCCAGCTCGCGCCCTGCCTGCAGGCCTCCTCGAGCACCCAGCGGCCCACCTCGGTGATCAGACCCGTCTCCTCGAGCAGCGGTATGAAGGCGTCCGGCTGGACGAGCCCGCGCTCGGGGTGACGCCAGCGGATCAGCGCCTCGACGCCGGTGGGGCGCATGTCGCTCAGGTCGAAGGTGGGCTGGTAGGCGAGCAGGAACTCCTCGCGCTCGAGCGCCTCGCGCAGGTCCTGCTCCAGCTCCATGCGGCTCTGGACGCTGTCCTGCATGCCGCTCTCGAACACCGCGAAGCGGTTGCGCCCGTCCCACTTCGCCCGGTACATCGCGATGTCGGCGTCGCGCAGCAGGACGCTTGCGGAGCTGCGCACGCCCGCGGCGATGCCGATGCTCGCGCTGATCGTCAGGGTGGTCTCCTCGTTCTCCCCGAGGCGGAACGGTGGCTTCAGCGCGGCGAGCAGCCGTTCGGCGACCAGCTCCGGGCCCGTTGCGAGCTCGAGCTCCTCGGCGATCACCACGAACTCGTCGCCGCCGAGCCGGCCGAGCGCGTCGGCCTCGCGGACGACGCCCTTCAGGCGCGAGGTGACCGACTGCAGCAGTTCGTCGCCGACGCCGTGCCCGAGCGTGTCGTTGATCGTCTTGAAGTTGTCGAGATCGATGAACAGCGCAGCGACGGGCGCGTTTCGACGGCTGGCGCGCGCGAGCATCTGCTCGGCGCGGGCGAGGATCAGCGTGCGGTTGGGGAGCCCCGTGAGCGGGTCGTGCGTGGCGAGGAAAGCGAGCTCCTCCTCGCGCCGCGTGAGCGCCTCGTCGGTCTTCTGGCGCTCGCGCTCGAAGGATTTGCACACGCGCAGGTGCGCGAACTCCATGCTCAGCTGGAGCAGGAACAGTGCCTGGGCGAGCGCCTCCGGCGGACTGCCGAGCGTCGCCGCGCACTCGTGCAGGACCTCGCCCATCGCGTCGCGCCACACGTACTGCCTGCGCGTCACCTCGTGCAGCGGCGCGGCGCGGTGCGCCGCGAGCTCACCGAAGATCTTCGAGGTTTCGTTGCTCGCATCCTGGGTGACCGACAGGTCCTCGCCGGCGATCCAGCGCGCGACCGCTGCGGTCGAGTTGTGGCCGATCCGTTCGAAGCTCTCCTGCACGGATGCCTCCATGCTCGCGCTCGTGTCTTCCGTGCGCTCCTGGATGCGGTGCATGACCTCGTCGCCGCGCGCGAGCAGCGCCTCGCCGAGCGCGCGGAGATCCTGCGGGTTCGCCTCGCACGGGATCGGAGGCTGCGGCTGGGGTATTCCTCCTCGTGGTGTAGCCATCTCGCTATCAATCGGCTATACCGGGCGGTAACTCAAGTGCTGGGCCACCTTCGGTTCAGGTGAGGGCGCCGGGCGCGCGCACCGCTTCGGCCGCGCAGAGGCCGGCGAGCAGCATCGCGAGCAGTCCCGCGAGGACCCACGCGGCGACCGCGGCGGTGACCGCGGCCAGCACCAGCGCTGCAGCGGCCGCGACCAGCCGCTCCGCGCCCCAACTGCCCGACAGGCGCCGGCGGAACGCTGCGAGCCCCACGAGGAACAGCGCTACGCCGCCGCACAGCGCCAGCCGGGGTCCGTCGGCCAGCGTCGCGTCTGCGTGGCGCGCGAGCACCTTCGCGCCCGCCGCGAACACGATGATCCCGGCGACGATCACGAGGTGCAGGTAGCTGTATGCGTCCGAGGCCGCCAGCACCGGGTCGCTGTGGCTGCGCAGATGGCCCTCGGCAACGCCCGCGAAGCGCGCGAAGTACGTCCACCACATCGCGATCGTGATCAGCGCCCCGAGCGCGACGCCGGCGACCGTTGCTGCGGCGAGATGCTCACCCGCAGCGGACGCGCCGAGCACCGCGATCGACTCGCCGAGGCAGATGATCACGAACAGCCCGTAGCGCTCGGCGAAATGCGCGACCGCGACCTCCTGCAGGCCGCGCAGCCGCGCGCGGGTGAGCAGCCCGGGGCCGGCGTAGTCGATCGCCACCGCCCCCGCCCACAGGCCCTCGCGCGCGACGCCGTGCGCGAACGCCCCCGCGAGCAGCAGGCCCATGCCCACGGCGACGGTCACGGCGAAGCCCGCGATCGCGCGCAGCGAGGCGGCGCCGCGTCGCGACGCGTCCACGTAGAGCGCGAGGTGCAGCAGTCGCACCGCCACGTAGGTGCTCGCCGCGAGCAGCGCCGCGCCCGCGAAGGCGTGCGGGATCGCCAGGCCGGAGATCAGGATCGCGACGGTGGCGGGGAGCAGCGCCGCCCGCAGCACGTTCGCCTCGGCGGCGTTCGCCGCCCATACGAACGCCGACCACGCCCACCACACCAGCGCGAGCATCAGCAGCGCCCGCGCCGCCCCGCCCCAGGTGAGCTCGTGCGCGAGCAGCGTCGTGACCTGCGTGATCGCGAACACGAACACGAGATCCCACAGCAGCTCGACGTTGCTGGTGCGGCGTTCCCCGCGGGCTGTCGGGTGCTCGGAGGGGGGCACCCGCGAGAGCCTAGGGTGCGGGGCGCCTCCGTCCGGAGACGCTCCTCGCGGAACTTCTGAAAAAACCCCTTGACTACGCGGGAAACGCCCGGATAGGTTCTCGCGGACAGCGCCCGCATCGAAGCGACGGTGTCTGGCCCGTCAGGGGATGCGGGCGGTACTCATAGAGGGAGGTCTAGAGGATGGGGAAATGGTTCCGGATAGCAGGACTCGCTGCGCTCTGCGCAGGTGTGCTCGTGCCGGCTGCGGCGGCATCCGCCTCGCAGTACGTCGCGCTCGGTGACTCGTACTCCTCGGGAGTCGGCACGCGCGTGTTCTACGAAGAATCGGGGAGCTGCAAGCGCAGCCCCGACGCGTACGGACCGAAGATCGCCGCGGCGCGCGGCTACACGCTCAACTTCGAAGCGTGCAGCGGCGCCAAGACGACGGAAGTCAACGAAAAACAGCTCGGGAAACTGAGCAGCAGCACCGCTCTGGTGACGATCACGATCGGCGGCAACGACGCCGGCTTCAGCAACGTGATCATCAACTGCGCCCTGTACTACTTCACGTGCGGCAGCGCGATCAGCGAAGCGAACTCGTACATCGCCAACAAACTCGGAGGCGTGCTCGACACGACCTACAACAACATCAGGTCGAGAGCGACCACCGCAGAGGTGATCGTGCTCGGTTACCCGAAGCTGTTCACGAAAGAAGGGGCGACGTGCAACTTCAACTTCCTGACGTCGTCCAACGAGAAGAAACTCAACGAAACCGGTGAAAAACTCGACGCGGTGATCAAAGCCCGGGCGGCAGCGCACGGCTTCAAGTTCGTGAACCCGACCGTGCCGTTCGAATCGCACGAGGTGTGCTCGTCGGTCGAGTGGCTCAACGGGCAGTCGAACCCGCTCGAAGAAAGCTACCACCCGAACGTCAAAGGACAGGAAGAGTTCACGACGCTCGTCTCCGCCGCGATCTAGGATCGCGGTGCAAGCGTCGGTCCGTCCCCCGGCGGACCGTCATGGCGCCCGCCCGTCCCCCAGCCGGGCGGGCGCCACTATTTTCGGGGCCCCTCGCGGGGCGCGAGCGTAGAACGGCGGCCACGGGGTAGCATCGCCGGCGATGGAGGGGAGCGAGGAGGTCGGGGTTCGCTGCGGGTCGCGCTTCGCGACCTACCCGGAGCTGTTCGGCGGCGCGTTGCGTGCAACCCGCGCGCTGAGCGAGCTCGGCGTCGGCGCAGGCGATCGCGTGGCGCTGCTGCTGCGCAACTCGATCGAGTTCCTGCAGGCATCGATCGCAACCGTCCCGCTGGGCGCGAGCGCGGTGCCGATCAACTGGCACTGGCGCGGCGATGAGATCGCCCACGTCCTCGCCGACAGCGGTGCCAAGGCGCTGATCGTCCACCGCGACCTGTGGGACGGGATCGCGACGAGCGTGCCCGAGGGCGTGGCGGTGATCGCCGTCGCCCTGGACGGAGCCGCGGCGAACGGCACCGGCCCGCAGGGGGCGCTGGACTGGGGCGAGCTGCTGGCGCGGACCGCTCCGTGGGAGCAGCCGCCCGAAGGCGCGCCCGTGAGCATCATCTACACCTCGGGGACGACCGGCCGGCCGAAGGGCGTCGTGCGCGAGGCCTCGACGGACGAGCAGCGCGAGGCCACACAGGCGCTGCTCGGCGAGATCTTCCGGCTCGCCGAGGGCGAGCGGACCGTGATCCCCGCGCCGATGTACCACAGCGCGCCGAACGTCTACGCGCTCGCCTCGGCGGTGCGCGGGATGGACATGACGATCATGACGAGCTTCGACGCCGAGGAGTTCCTGCGGATCGTCGAGGAGCATCGCGTGACCGTGGTGCAGATGGTGCCCACGATGTTCGTGCGGATGCTCGCGCTGCCAGAGGAGGTCCGATCGCGGTACGACACCTCCTCGCTGCGCTGGATCGTGCACGCAGCGGCGCCGTGCCCGCCGGATGTCAAGCGCGCGATGATCGAATGGCTCGGGCCGATCATCGCCGAGTACTACGGCTCGACGGAGACAGGCCCGGTGGTGTACTGCGACAGCGAGGAGTGGCTCGCCCACCCCGGCACCGTGGGGCGTCCGATCGAGCGCGCGGTCGTCAAGGTGCTCGACGGCGACGGCAACGAGCTGCCGGTCGGCGAGTCGGGCGAGGTGTTCGTGTGGCTCGACGTGTGGCCGAACTTCACCTACGAAGGCGACGACGCCAAGCGCCGCTCGATCGAGCGGGACGGCCTGGTCAGCGCGGGCGACATCGGCTACGTCGATGAGGACGGGTTCCTGTACCTCAACGACCGCGCCAGCGACATGGTGATCAGCGGCGGCGTGAACATCTACCCCGCCGAGATCGAGGCGTGCCTGCTCGGGCTCGATGGCGTGCGCGACTGCGCCGTGTTCGGGATCCCCGACGAGGAGTTCGGCGAGGCGCTCGCCGCGCACGTCGAGCTCGACGCGGACGCGTCGCTCGACGCGGACGACGTGCGCGAGCACATCCGCACGAACCTCGCCGGCTACAAGACGCCGCGCGTGGTCGAGTTCAGCGACGCGCTCCCGCGCGAGGACTCCGGCAAGATCTTCAAGCGCCGCCTGCGCGAGCCCTACTGGGCCGACCGCGGTCGCGCGATCTAGGCGCCGCCGCCGCTGGCGGTTGCGGCGCCGAGCAGGGTCCACAGGTGCACCGTGGCGTACGCGCGGAACGGGCGCCAGCGCTCCGAGCGCTCCAACGCCGACCGCGGCGAGCCGTCCACCCCGAGCAGCTCCAGCCCGCGCCGCACGCCGAGGTCTGTCGCGAGGAACGCGTCGCGATCGCGCAGCGCGCGCATCGCGACGTAGTCGGCGGTCCAGCGGCCGATCCCCGGGAGCGCGCGCCGCACGCGCAGCGGGGCCGCGGGGGCGGCCGGCGCGGGGGGCGGGCGCCCGCCGCCGCCCCCCTCGGCCCCGCCCCCCCCCCGGCCGCGTCCCCGGGGGCCTGGGGGCGGGCCCCCCCCCCGCTCCCGGGGATCGGCCGCTGGACCGCCGACTAC
>JAICYC010000126.1 GCA_025934395.1 Solirubrobacteraceae bacterium
CCTCGGGAATCGGCTGGTGCAGCACGCGCTGGAAGAAGCGCGACGTGGGCGACCTGGCCGACGCGATCTCCACCGGGTTGACGAGCACCGGCGCGCTGCCGAGATGCACTGCGCCGTCCATGTGGTCGCCGTGCATGTGCGTGAGCACGACCGTGTCGATGTCGCCCACCTCGAGCCCGATCCCCGCCAGCGCTCCAGGCAGCTCGGCCTCCGCGGGCACGTCGAGTCGCGCGAACGGGATGTCGCGCGCCTCGTGCGTGTCGCCGGTGTCGATCAGCAGCCGCCTGCCGTCGTGCTCGACGACCCACAGGTGGATCGGCAGCGGATCGGAGAACGGTCCCGGCAGGAACAGGCTGAGCTGACGCATGGGGCCGCTGCGCGCGAACAGGAACGATTGCTTCACCCTGACCGTCCCCGTGCTTAGCGCATGGATCTTCATGCGCGCGCAGTCTACGCGCACGCTTGCGTTCCGGTTTGGCGCGGACGGACGGGGTATCGACGCCGTGCGGCACGACCCTGCCCGTCAGTGCGTTGCGGCGCCCGGCGTACCCGGGCTGAGCGACTAGGGATGGGGCCGCTCACCCCCCAGTGGGGAGAGGGGTTAGGGCCGTGCCGCGCGCTCAGCTGCGGCTCGCTGCGCGAGCTGCTCGACCAGCTCGCTCGCGGCGCGGCCGGCGTCGTGCGACGCAGACCAGGCCGCGATCGCGCGGGCCCGCTCCCGGATCTCCGGTTCGGCGAGCACGCGCTGCACCGCGAGCGCCACGCCCCGCGCGGAGACGTAACGCCGTGGCAGACGCACCCCCGCGCCCGCCCAGTCCACGCGCGCGGCGTTCTCGTTCATGTCGCCCACCGCGGGGGCGGCGACGACGGCGCAGCCGCTGGCGAGCGCTCGCACGAGCGTGCCGTGGCCGGCATGGCAGACGACCACGTCGCATTGGGGCATCGTGCGCGAGTAGCTGACCCAGTCGACGACCCGCGCGTTCGGGGGCACGGGCAGGGGCGTGGGGGGAAGGCGCCTGTTCCAGGTGGCCAGCACGCGCACCGGCAGCTCGGCGAGCCCTTCCAGGCACGCTCGCAGCAGCCGATGCCGTGCGTCCTGCGCGGTCGACGGCGCGACGAGCACGAGCGGTGCATCGCCGGGCGGAAGCTCGACGTCTCCGGCGGGTGGCTCCCACATCAGCGGCCCGACGACACGCGCCTCCGGCGGCCACTCGCGCGGGTACTCGAGCTGCGGGAACGTGCCCACGAGCGCGAGCTCGCGGCTGATCCCGCCGTGCACGTGATCGAGCGGGGACAGGCCGATCTGCGCGCGGGTCTCGTTGAGCTCGCGCCGGCCGCGGTCGAGCCCGCTCTGCACAGGGCGGTGCGCGAGCCGCCACAGCGCCCGGCCCGCGGCGCTGCGCGGCAGGCGCGCGCCGAGCGAGTAGATCGGGAAGTGCGGCTCGGTACACGGATGCACGTGCGGGATCAACGTTGCCAGGGGCACGCCGTGCAGCTCAGCAGCCAGCGCGGGCGCGAGCGTGAGGATGTCCGCAACGGCCACCTCGGGCGCGAGCTCTCGCACGAGCGGCTCGGTGTCGCGCGTGGCGTGCACCACCGCCTCGTAGAAGTCGAGCGGCTCGGGCCCGGAGGGGAACACGGTGTACTCGGGCGCGGGCGCGAACCGGAGCCCCTCGGCCTCCACGTGCTGCTTCCAGCGCGCCCACGTCTGCAGCGTGACGTCATGTCCGCGGCGCGTGAGCGCGCACCCCAGAGCGATCATCGGGAACGCGTGCCCGGGGTCGCCGAACGCGCCGAGGAGCACGCGCCGCGGCGGTCCCACCCGCGTGCTCATCCCCGCGTCCTCAGGCTGCGAGCTCGGCCACGTGGCGCAGCTGCGTGAGCCGGTCCTCGACGGTGAACGCGATCGGCGTCACGCCGAGCGTGCCCACACCTGCGTCGCGGTACACCGCGAGCCGCTCGCGCACCACGTCGGGCGGCCCGCAGAGCGACACCGTGTCGATCAGCGCGTCCGGGATCGCGGCCATCGCCTCCTCGCGCTTGCCTTCCAGGTAGAGATCCTGGATCTTCAGCGCGGCCTCCTCGTAGCCGTAGCGCTGGACGACCTGGTTGTAGAAGTTCTGCCTGCGGGATCCCATCCCACCGACGTACAGCGCGATGAACGGGCGCATCGCGTCGCGCGCCCCCTCGAGGTCGTCGGTGACGAACACGTTCACGGTGGGGGCGATGTCGAAGTCGTCGAGCGCTTTGCCGCTGCGCTGCGCGCCCTCTTCGAGCAGCGGGCGCAGCTCGGAGACGTGCTGCGGGCTGAAGAGGGTGGGGATCCAGCCGTCGGCGATCTCGCCGGCGAGCGCGGTGTTCTTGGGGCCGATCGCGGCGAGGTAGATCGGGACCCGCTCCTGCACGGGGGAGATGGTGAGCTTCAGCGCCTTCCCCGGCCCGTCCGGCAGCGGCAGCTCCAGCGTCTCGCCCTTGAACTCGACGCGCTCGCGCGCGAGCGCCATGCGCACCACGGCGACGTACTCGCGCGTGCGCTGCAGCTGCTTGGCGAAGCGCTGCCCGTGCCAGCCCTCGGCGACCTGCGGCCCGGAGGAGCCGATCCCGATGACCATTCGCCCGCTCGAGAGCTGGTCGATCGTTGCGGCGGTCATCGCGGTCATCGCGGGCGAGCGGGCGGGCATCTGGAAGATCCCCGCTCCGAGCCTGATCTTCGAGGTCTGCCCCGCAAGCCACGCGAGCACCGTTGCGGTGTCGGACCCGTACGCCTCCGCCGCCCACACGGAGTCATACCCCAGCCGCTCGGCCTCTTGAACGATGTTCAGCTGGTCCTCCGAGGACAGCCCGAGGCCCCAGTAGCCGATGTGCACGCCCAGCTTCATCGCAAGTTTCCTTTCAGCGGAAGGTGATTCGTTGCGGGTGCAGAGGGCGTGACCTACGCTTGGCGGCGCACCGCTGTGGACGCCCGGCCGGCGCGGCGGCGCAAAGCCTATGCGAAACCGCACGCGCCACTCCCGAAGCTCGATCGCGGGCCTGCGCCTGGCGATCGATTGCCTGCCGGTCGCCACTCGCGAAGCGATGCTGGAGGGCGTCCAGCGCTACGAGCGGATCATCGTGGGGGCGTACGTTGACGAGCAGGGCGGCGTCTGCCCGATGCTCGCAGCGCACCGCTGCGGCGGCCGCACCGATTTCCTCTCCTTCGCGAAGTCCTGGGACCGCTTCGCGCGCTCGCGCAACGCTCCGCGCCTGCATCGGAAGATGAAGCGTGCCGCGACCGAGCGCGAGCTGCGGGTACTCGTCCAGCAGCTGCAGGACAGCCTCGCCGAATCCGGGGGCCTCGAGCTCGACCGCGCGATCGCCGAGCATCGCGCCCTGCTCGCAGAGGGGCATCGCCGCCGGGCGCGCCTCGCGAGCGACGCCGAACCGCGCGGCGAGCTGCGGGTTCGGCGCCTGCGCCTGCCGCGGCGGCGCTCGCTACAGCCCCTCGCCCGGGCGCACGAACATGATCTCGGGCACCACGCACGCGGGTGAGGTGCGAAGCAGGAAGCGCACCGACTCGGCGATGTCCTCGGGGCGGATCATCTCCTCGGCGGCCACCTGGCCCTTGACGAAGTCGGTCATCGGCGTGTCGACGAACGCCGGGCACAGCGCCGTGGACTTGATCCCGTCGTTGCCGATCTCCTTGTTCATCGCTTCGGTCCAGCCCACCACGGCGTGCTTGGTGGCGGAGTACACCGACAGCCACGCCTCACCGTGCTTGCCCGAGATCGAGGAGGTGTTCACGACGAGCGTTTCCCTGTGCTCGCTCGCGGACGCCCGCAGCATCTCGATGCATTCGCGGTAGAAGATCACGATCGAGCGCAGGTTGATGTCGATCTGCATGTCGATCCGCTTCGTCTCGATCTCCGCCACGGGCGCGCCCACGCCGACGCCCGCGTTGTTGACGAGCACATCGAGGCGCCCGTAGCGCTCCTTGTGAGCGCTCACCACCTTCTGGACCTCCGCCTCGTCGCCGAGGTTCGCCTGGATCGCCTGCAGCTCGAAGCCTTCGCCGGCGAGTCCCTCCGCGGCAGCCTCGAGCTTCTCGGGCCGGCGCGCGGCAACGGTGAGCCCGTAGCCCTCCTGGCCGAGAACACGGGCGATCGCGAGCCCGATGCCGCTGGATGCTCCGGTGACGATCGCTGCACGCTTTGCTGCCATCTGCTCCCCCTCGGGTCGGCCCTCGATGAAGCCGGCCACCCTGGCCGGCGCGCGCAGCATTCCACAATCGAGCGCAACGCCGCGGGGCACGGATCCCCCGATCGGGTGGCTCGCCGGGGGCGGGGGTCGCTGGTAGCGTCACCCGTCGCGCGCACGCGCG
>JAICYC010000094.1 GCA_025934395.1 Solirubrobacteraceae bacterium
AGGTGCCCATCGTCACCGAGCCGATCGCAGATCACGCGCATGGCGGTGGCGAGCTGGCCCCCGATCGCGTGCTCGCTGCCGTCGAAGCTCACGAACAGCGGCCCCCCGAACGGCTGGCGGACGCGGACGCGGAACCGCGCGCCGGGCGCGATCCCGCGCTCGGCGAGGTAGCGCAGCATCTCCGGGTCGGAGTCCGACACGCGCACGAACACGCCTTCGTCGCCGGGCATGAGCGTGTCCATCCGCTCGGTGACCGCCTCGTGGAGCACGAGCTCGGCGGTGGGGATCGGGTCGCCGTGGGGGTCGACCGTGGGGTGCCCGAGCTTCGCGGCGATCAGCGCCTCGAGGTCGTCGGAGAGCACGTGCTCGAGCACCTCGGCCTCGGCGTGGACGCGATCCCAGGGCATGCCGAGCACCTCGGCCAGGTAGCTCTCCAGCAGCCGGTGGTGGCGGATCACCTCGAGCGCGATGCGGGTTCCCGCCGGCGTGAGCCGCACGCCGCGGTAGGGGACGTGCGTGATCAGTTCGAGCTCGTCCAGCTTGCGCAGCATCGCCGAGACCGAGCCCGGCGTGATCCCGAGCCGGTCGGCGAGCGCGTTGGTGCTCACGGCCTCCTCGCTGCGCTCCTCGAGCGCGAAGATCGCCTTCGCGTAGTCCTCGACCGCGGGGGTGCGGACGTGAGCCTCGACTGCCACAACGAGAATTATGGCATGCCAAGAAATAAATTTCAAGGGAAGGGGGAGGGTCGCGTGCGCGACCCGTCCGCCCCTGCGCCAAAGCCGCGGGCGTCGGCTCGGCGCGAGGGCGGGGTGGAGCGGCGTCGGTTCAGGCCTGCAGCTCGGCCGAGCGCGCCCGCGAGGGCTCGCGCGCGAACGCGGCGATCATCTCGGCGAGCTCCTTCGGCTGGTCGAGCATCACGAACGTGCGCGCGTCGTCGATCACCTGCAGGCGCGCGTCGGGGAAGTCGGCCGCGAGCCGTTCGCCGTCGGCGAGCGTGAAGAAGCGGTCGTTGCGAGCCCACGCGACGAGCACGGGCTTGTCGAACTCCTTGAAGCGCGCCGCCGCGGCGAGCGTGTGGCGCTTGTCGAAGCCCGACAGGAAGCGCGCGGTCTGGCGGCGGACGTCGGCGTTCCTGCGCGCGGGGGCGACGAACGCCGCGGTCAGGTCGTCGTGCGGCTTCATCGTGAGCAGCCCGTACGTGTTGGGGAGCCTGCGCACGGCCCGCAGGCGGGAGGCCTGCAGGATCAGCCCGACGGCGCCCGGGACCCGCGCGATCATCACGAGCGGCGCGAACGCGGGCGGCGGGAAATGCTCGTAGGCGTCGCACGGCGTCAGCACCAAGCGCCCGAGGCGCTCGGGCCGGCTCACCGCTGCCATCTGGCAGAGCGCGCCGCCGGTGTCGTTGCCCACCAGCGTCACGCCGTGGAGGTCGAGCGCCTCGATGAAGTCCGCGATCAGCTGCGCCATCGCGGGCGGGCTGACGTCCACGCCCGCCTTCAGGGGCAGCTCCTGCGAGCCGAGCGGCCAGTCGGGGGTGATCACGCGGTGGTCGGCCGCGAGCAGCGGCGCCACATCGCGCCACAGCTCGCCGTTGGCGAGCAGGCCGTGCACGAGCACGATCGGCGGGCCGGTCCCGGCGTCGCGGTAGCGGATCGTGCCCTGGGGCAGCGTGAGCTCCTTCATCGTGTCCTCCTTGCGGGTGGGGGTCGCCCCGCGCGTGCGCAGGGCGAGGGATCGCGGCCGGCTGCCGAGGCACGGAACGAGGACGAGCTCGGTGCTCGTGCTCGCTGCAACGTGTCGCCCGGTGCTCGACATACAGACTGTATGTATCTAGCATACAGACTGTATGGACGTCAAGGGGGACAACGAGGCGGGGGAGGGCCTGCGCGCGCAGCGCTCCCAGGAAACGCGCGAGGCGCTGATCGCGACGGCGCGCCGCCTGTTCGCCGAGCGCGGCTACTCCGACGTGGGCACCGAGGAGATCGTGCGCTCGGCCGGTGTCACGCGCGGCGCGCTCTACCACCATTTCAAGGGCAAGACGGACCTGTTCGAGGCGGTCTACGAGCGGGTCGAGCACGAGCTCGTCCAGGACATCGCGGCGACCGTCTCCACGTCCGCCACGGACC
The DNA here is from genome assembly GCA_025934395.1 of Solirubrobacteraceae bacterium. Taxonomy (GTDB): domain Bacteria; phylum Actinomycetota; class Thermoleophilia; order Solirubrobacterales; family Solirubrobacteraceae; genus Palsa-744. Next base: position 2,127 of record JAICYC010000094.1, read on the forward strand.
CGCTCGACGCGCTCCGCGCGGGCGCGAACGCGTTCCTGCAGGCGTGCGAGGATCCCGCGACCCAGCGGATCGCGCTGCTCGACGCGCCGTCGGTGCTGGGCTGGGAGCGCTGGCGCGAGGTGGGCCAGGAGAACGGCCTCGGGCTCGTGGCGACGGTGCTGCAGGAGGCGATCGACGCGGGACAGCTCGCGCCGCAGCCGGTCGGTCCGCTCTCGCACGTGCTCATGGGGGCGATCGACGAGGGCGCGATGCTGATCGCCCGGGCCGACGACGGCGGAGCGACGCGCGAGCAGGTGGGCGCGACGATCGAGCGCCTGATCGACGCGCTCTCGGCGCGCTAGACGGGCCGGGCGACCGCGCGCTCTGCCCGGCGCGCTTGGCCGGCCGCCGGTGCTCAGGGCCGTGTGGCGCGGGTGAAGCGCTCGCCGAGCTCGCGCACCGTCTCGATCAGCTCGGGGGGTTCGAGCACCTCGAAGTCGACGCCGATGTTGGCGATGTAGACCGCGAGGCCGCCGAGCCAGTCCGCGCCGGTGCTCATCACGCACCGATCCGCGCCGTCGGCCTCGAGCGTGCCGAACTGGTGCGGGCCGCGCGCCCGCACCTGCTCCACCGGCGCGTGCAGCAGCACGCGCGCCTGGTGGCGATCCCGCGCCGAGGAGACGCCGCGTGCGACGTAGGCGGCGAGGTCCTCGGCGGGCGGCTTGTGCGGAAGGAAGCGCCGGTCGAGCGCGACGCGCGCGGCGATCCGGTCCACCCGGAACGTGCGCCAGTCATCGCGCCCGAGGTCCCACGCGACCAGGTACCAGCGCCGCCCGGTGTGCACCAGCCGGTGCGGCTGCACGATCCGTCTCGTGTTGGTGCCGTCGTGGGCGAGGTATCCGAAGCGCAGTCCCTCGTGGTCGCGGCAGGCGGCGGCGATCGTGGCGAGCGTCTCGGGGTCGGCCGCGGGCAGGCCCGGGCTCGGATCCGGGTAGGGGAGGGTGGCGAAGCCGAGCGCGCCCACGCGCCTGCGCAGCGCCGAGGGCAGCACCGCTTCGAGCTTCGCGAGCGCGCGCACGGAGGTCTCCTCGATCCCGCTGACGCCCACGCGCGTTGCCGTGCGCAGCCCCACCGCGACCGCCACCGCCTCCTCCTCGTCGAGCAGCAGCGGTGGCAGCGCGCTGCCCGCTGCGAGCGCGTAGCCGCCGGCCACGCCCGGCGCCGCGTCGATCGGGTAGCCGAGGCGGCGCAGGCGGTCCACGTCGCGGCGCACCGTGCGCGGGCCCACTCCGAGCCGCTCGGCCAGCTCGCCGCCGGTCCAGTGTCTCTGCGCCTGCAGCAGCGACAGCAGCTGCAGGAGCCGTGCGGAGGTTTCCAGCATCCGGGGCATCGTCGCATCGATTGCGGTCCAAAGCTGACCTGATTGGACGCGCGGACGCGCCCGTACCGGGCGCGGGAACAGCGCAGACACCGGTGCGGGCGCGGCACGGGACCGGTACGCTGGTCCGTCCATGAGCGCGCCTGACGGCCAGATCGGTGTGGGGACGCGGGTTCGCCGGTCGCGCCCGCTGCTGCGCGCGGTTGGCGTGCTTCCCAAGCAGAAGTTCGTCCGTGAAGAACTGGAGGGGGACGAGTTCGAGCGCTTCTTCGAGAAGGGCGAGCGCGACCTCGAGAAGCTGCTCGAGGACATCCGCGTCCACACGGGCGTGAGCGACGCGCTCACGGGGCGCACCGGGCTCGACTACGGAGGCGGGATGGGGCGCATCGCGATCCCGATGGCGGAGCGCTGCGAGCACGTCTACTGCCTGGACGTCAACGAGCAGCTGCTGGCCTCCGGCGCGAACAACGCCCAGCGCAAGGGCCTCGGGAACGTGGACTGGCTGCCGGCGAGCGTGAGCATGGTCGACAGCCTCGCGGGCAGGTACGACGCGGTCATCTCCACGTGGGTGCTCCAGCACATCCGCACGCGCGAGGGCGAACGGGTCTTCGCGTCGCTGGTGGGCGGCCTGCGCCCCGGCGGCGTTGGGGCGATCAACGCCACGCTCGGCCAGCCCCACCCGTGGCTGGGTCTCGCGCGCGCGGTGGTGACGCGCAACCACCACCACCTCTATCAGGCGCTCCGCCACTACTCGCTCGATCGCATGGGCGAAATCATGGTGGACGCGGGCATCACCGACTGCTACGTCCGCTGGCAGGCGCGACGCGCGGGCGAGGTCACCACGGGGGCGCGCGGCAGCTTCCCCTCGGCGATGCTCGTCTTCCGCAAGCCCGGCTGAGGGCTCTCGGCCGACTCGTCGAGCAGCGCGCGCCGGCGGCCTCGATCGCTGCGCCGCGACCTCGCCGCGGATCATGGCCTCGATCAATGCGGTCCGAACCTGACCTAATTCGGCCGTAGCTTTCTCCTGCGGCTGAAGAGACGCCGTCCGACCATTTCCCTCACGAAGGAGACACAGAATGGACATGAAGCTCGAGCTGGTGACGCTGCCCGTCTCGGATGTGGACCGCGCGAAGGACTTCTACGTCGAGCAGATGGGGTTCGTGGCAGAACACGACGTGACCGTCAGCGAGGAGATGCGCTTCGTGCAGCTCACGCCCCCCGGATCGGCTTGCTCGATCGCGATCGGGAAAGGCCTCGTGGACTCCCCGCCCGGCTCGGTGAAGGGCGTGCAGCTCGTGATCGACGACGCTGCCGCGGCGCACGCGGAGCTCGTCTCACGCGGCGCGCGCGCGAGCGAGCCGGAGGTGTTCCCGTGGGGCACGTTCGTGTTCGTGGAGGACCCCGACGGCAACCGCTGGTCGCTGCAGCAGCTTCCCCCGCGCGAGCCAACGGCTGCATGAGGGAGACGGACGCGGAGTCCGCGCTGCCCGAACGCGGCCGACCCGGCGCCCGGGCGCATCGGGAGGGCACTGTTAGCGTGAGCCGCATGCGTCGCCTGCTCGTGCTCGCGTGTGTGGTCGTGCTCGTGGACACGAGCCTGTTCGCCGCGCTGATTCCGCTGCTCCCGCACTTCGCGCACGAGCTGTCGCTCTCCTCCGCGGGCGCGGGGGTGCTCGTCGCGGCCTATGCCGCGGGAGCGCTGCTCGTGGGCGTCCCCGGCGGCTTCGTGGCGGTCCGCTTCGGCCCGCGCCGCACCGTGCTCACGGGCCTCGCGCTGATGGCGATCGCGAGCGTGGGCTTCGCGCTCGCGGGCAGCTTCGGTGCGCTCGTGGCCGCGCGACTGCTGCAGGGAGGGGGGAGCGCCTTCACCTGGTCCGGTGTGTTCGCCTGGCTGCTCGGCACCACGCCGCGGGAGCGGCGAGGCCAGGTGATCGGCACCGCGATGGGCGCGGCCGTGTTCGGCGCGCTGCTCGGACCGGTGCTCGGCGCGCTCGCCTCGGGCCTCTCGCGCGGCGCGGTCTTCGGCGGCGTTGCGGTGGCTGCGCTCGGGCTGATCGCGATCACCACGAGGATCCCCGACGCGGAGTGCGAGACCGCGTCCGTGCGCGCGGTCGGGAGGGCGTTCCGCACACGCGCGTTCCTCGCGGGGCTCGGGCTGCTCGCGCTCGGTGCGCTGCTGATGGGCGTGATCGACGTTCTCGCGCCGCTGCGCCTCGCCGCGGGCGGCTGGGGCGCGACCGCGATCGGCGCGGTGTTCCTGGTCGCCGCAGGGATCGAGGGGCCGCTCGCGCCGCTGATCGGGCGCGCGAGCGACCGCCACGGCGCGCTGACGCCGACGCGGTGGGCGCTCGCGGGTGGCATCCTCGCCTCCCTCTCGCTCGCGACGGGGGCGGGGGTCGGGCTCTACGCCGTGCTCCTGGTGATCGCTTCGCTGTTCTACGGGGGCGTGTTCACGCCTTCGTTCGCCCTGATAGCGGACGGCGCCGACACCGCCGGCCTCGCCCAGGGGATCGCCTTCGGGATGATGAACGCCGCGTGGGCCACCGGCGCGATGACCGGCCCCGCCGCCGGCGGCGCGCTCGCGAGCGCGACGGGTGACAGGTTCCCGCTGCTGCTGGCCGCGGCCGTATGCGCGGGCAGCCTCGCGGTCACGCTGCGCGGCACCGGAGCCTGGGCGGCGCTGCGCAGCGAGCGACGCACCGCCTAGCAGGCCTTCGCGGACAGCGCGGATTGCGGGGCGTGTTCTCGGGTAAGAGGCGAGGAGGGGCCGGGCGCTTCTGCTTGCTCGCCCGGCCCCCCTCTGCTCGCCGCGACGGGCTAGGGTGCCACCATGTCGACGCGAGAAGCGCCCGCCGAGCCGCCGCCGATCGACGGCGTGTCGCGCTCGTACGTGGTCGCGCGGGGCGTGAGCTTCCACGTGACCGAGGCGGGGCCCGCGGACGGCCTGCCGGTGCTCGCGCTGCACGGCTGGCCCCAGCACCACTACGCGTGGCGTGGGCTCCTCGCCGACCCCCCCGAGGGGCTGCGCGTGATCGCGCCCGACCTGCCCGGCTACGGGTGGTCGGGTCCCGCGCCGCACCGGTGGGCCAAGGAAGACGTCGCCAGCGACGTGCTCGCGCTGATGGACGAGCTGGGCCTCGAGCGCGTGGTGCTCGTGGGCCACGACTGGGGCGGCTTCATCGGGCATCTGCTCGCGCTGCGTGCGCCGGAGCGCTTCAGCGCCTACATCGCGCTCAACATCGCGCATCCGTGGACGACGCCGCGGGCGCTGCTCCCGCATCTGTGGCGTTTCCTGCTCTACCAGCCCGCGCTCGCGGCGTTCGGCGAGCCGTTGATGAGCAGCACGCGCTTCGTCGAGCTGGTCTTCGGAGCTGCTCTCAGCGACCGCTCGAAGATGTCCACCGAGGACATCCGCTGGTTCGCAGACCGCTTCCGCGATCCCGTATGCGCGCGCACCGCCCGCGACACCTACCGCACGTTCTGGCTGCGAGAGATCCCCGAGCGCGGGCGCAACCCCGAGTCCAGGCGCTCCACGGTGCCCACCCTGTGCCTGTTCGGCGTGGACGATGCGGCGATCCACGTCTCGCTCGCGGCCGCGGAGACCGCCAACGCCGACGACTACCGGCTCGAGCGCGTCGAGGGCTGCGGGCACTTCATCGCCGACGAGCGCCCGGACCTCCTCCGCGAGCGCGTGAGCGCCGTCGCACACGAGCACAGCCCGCTGCGGGCCTGACCCGCGCCGTCACGCGCTCTCTGCGCGCTCGAAGCTGTGCAGGCAGTGCTCCGAGCAGAAGTAGTGCGTGCTGCCGGCGACCCGGCTGCGCAGCGCCTTGGACCGGTCCACCGTCATCCCGCAGATCGGATCGGTCGCGCCCAGCCTCCGCGTGAGCGTCATCAGCGCCGCGAAGATGCCGAGCCCGAGGATGTTGAGCGCGAGCTTGTAGTCGAGCTTGACGCTCCCGAACACGTCTGTGCGCGACGGGCGGGCACCAGAGGGAACCACGCCGAGCGCGCTGAACACCCCGTCCGCCGCGAGCGCGGCGACCACCATCGTCACGAACATCAGCGCGATGATCCGCAGCGCGAACGCCCCGCCGTAGTACTTGCGGTAGATCGCGGCGATCGGCAGCACGATCAGGTCGGCGAACAGGAACGCGAGCACGCCCGCGAAGCTGATCCCGCCCGACCACAGCACGGCGGCGAGCGGCACGTTGCCCACCGAGCACACGAAGCTCAACACCGCGATGAGCGGCCCGACGATCACGTTCTCGAGCGCGCCGAGCGCGCCGCCCGTGCCCTTCAGGAACAGCCCGTTGAAGAAGTCGTTGCCGAGCTGCGCGATGAAGCCCGCGAGCAGGAAGCCCGTGGCGATCTCGCGGTAGAGCATCTGCCAGTCGCCGCGGAAGTTGTGGGCGACGTCGGACCAGGCCGAGAGCGAGGCGAGGCGCTCGCGCAGGGGCATCGCGGTGCCGACGGCATGGTGCTGGTGTCCGGCGTCCGCGCTCTGCGCGTGGATGCGTGCGCGCCGTTCGAGCGCGGGGGAGACGAAGGCGCGCAGCAACACGGTCATGAGCACGATCATCACGATCCCCCCGAGGTACTCGGCGAGCGTGAACTGCCAGCCGATCAGCACCCAGAGCACGAGCCCGAGCTCCCACACGAGGTTCGTGGAGGCGAACTGGAAGGCGAGCGTGGTCGCCGCCGAGGCGCCCTTCTGGAACAGCGACTTGGCGATCGCCACCGCCGCGTAGGAGCACGAGCTGGACGCCGCGCCGAGCGCCGTTGCGAGCGCGACGGGCCGCGGACCCGAGCCCGAGAGCGTGCGCTCGATGCGCTCGCGCGGGACCCACGCCTGCACGATCGCCGAGATCGCGAACCCGAAGGCGAGGGCCCACCAGACCTCCCACGCCATCAGGAGCGAGTCGCGCAGGCCATGCCAGA
>JAICYC010000148.1 GCA_025934395.1 Solirubrobacteraceae bacterium
CTCGCTCGCGAGCGCCGAGAGCATGTCCAGCCGCGCTGCACGCCGGGCCGGGAGCTGGGCGGCGAGCAGGCCGGCCAGAGCGGCGACGAACAGCAGGATCACGAGCGTGCCGACCGGATAGGCCTGCACGTATTCCGAGCCAGAGAATGCGAGCGAGGTGATCAGGATCGAGGCGACCACCCCGATCACGAGCCCGAACACCCCGCCGATCAGCGCCGTGATGACCGACTCGTAGCGGATCATCTGGCGCACCTGCTTGCGGGAGGTCCCGATCGCGCGCATCATGCCCAGCTCCCGGGTGCGCTCGTAGATCGAGAGGATCAGCGTGTTGACGATCCCGAACAGCGACACGATCACCGACAGCGCGAGCAGCACGTAGACGAGCGTGAGCAGCGTGTTGATCTGCCCGGCCTGGTCTTTCTTGAACTGGGCAGCGGTGCGCGAGCGCGCCTGCGGGAACTCGCTCGCCAGCAGGCGGTCCACCCTCGGCTGGACCTGCGAGGTGCCCGCCCCCGGTGCGAAGGCGAGGAAGTCCACCGCATCTTCGCGCTGCCCGAAGGAGGCACGCGCGAGCGCGAGCGTGATCGTGAGGTCGCCGAGCAGCCGCGCGTTGTCGCGGGCGATCCCGGCGACCCGCAGCCGTACGTACCTGCCGGTGGGCGTGTGCACCTCGATGCCCTGGCCCACCTTCAGGTGGTGGGAGTCGGCGAATTCCTTCTTCACGACCGCGCCGGTCAGGCCCAGGCCGAGGAGCGTGGCGTCCGATCCGTGCGTCCATTCCACGCGGTAGACCCGGGCGAACGATTCCGGCTCGATCGCGGTGATCGCCTCGTTGTCCTTGCTCGTGCGAAGGCGGCCCTTCGTGAACGCGATCGGCGTGACCGACGCCACCCCCGGCACGCGCCTGAGCGCGACCGCGAGCTGGGCGGGTATCGCGGCTTCTTCGCTCGCCTGCGCGTTCTCGACGATCAGATCGCCCGCGAACGACCGGTTCACGGCGCTGTTGATCGTCGCCTTGAAGCCGTCTGCGAGCACCGCCACGAGCGCGACGAGGGCGAGGCCGACGGTCAGCGCCGCGGCGGTGGTGAGCGTCCGGCCCGGCTGGCGGACCGAGTTCTCCTGGGCGAGCCGCCCGGTGATGCCGCGCCAGCGCACGGTCGCGCCGACCACCCTGGCGAGGGTGCGCGTGATGCGATACGGCGGCTGGGACTGGCCCCGCCGCAGGCGTTTGTACAGCCGCACCCCGCGCGCGCCGACCACGACCAGCAGGACGAGCGCCGAGCCGCCGCCCAGCGTCGCGCGCACGATCACGAGCGTCGCGATCACTGCTGCGAACCGGATCAGGAGCGCGCGGCGCGAGGGGACCGGGCGTGGGATCTCCACGCCCTCGCGCATCGCCGCGAGCGGGGGCACGCGGGTGGCGCGCAGCGCGGGCTGCAGGCCGGCTGCGACGGTGACGAGGATCCCCACCACGAGCGACACGATGATCGTGCGCGACTCGATCACGGTGCCGTTGTTGGGCAGGTCCGCCCCGAACGCCTTGAACAGCGCGTTGAGGCCGGGGGCTAGCGCGATCCCGCCCGCCAGCCCCAGGATCGCGCCGACCACGCCCAGCATCAGCCCTTCGTAGACGACCGAGCGCATGATCTGCGTGCGCGAGGAGCCGAGCGTTCGCAGCAGGCCGAACTCGCGCGTGCGCTGCGCCACCGTGATCGAGAACGTGTTGAAGATGATGAACGCGCCCACC
>JAICYC010000084.1 GCA_025934395.1 Solirubrobacteraceae bacterium
CTGAGCAGCGAGGAGAGCCCCCGCTCGGCGGGCTGGAATTCCTTCAGGAACGGGGTGGCGTCGGCGGCGAAGCGGTCGAGTTCTTTGAGCGCTACGCGGGAGTTGTGCTCGAACGTGGGCAGGGCTTCGAAGGCCTGCGCGAACGCATGGCTCCCCGCGGCGGCCGCTTTGAAGGTGTGTTCGCCGTTGACGATCATCTGTTCGAGCTGGTGGTCGCGGCTCGCGAGCGCGTTGAACACCACGCCGGTGTTGTGGATGACCTCGCGCAGCGCCCCCTCCTGGGAGTTGAGCACGGTCAGCAGCTTGTTGCCCTGGGAGGCGAAGGGTTCGAGTTCGGCGAAGCCCGCGTTGATCTGTTCGCCGCGCCCGTTGATCCCTTCCGAGACCGCCTGCTGCCAGATCTGGAAGGCCTTGCGCGTCTTCGGATCGAACGCGGCGAGGATGTCGTCGAGCGTGACCGACTGTTCCACCTGGCTGTTGGCGAGCTGCGCGCCGTCGCCGAGGTTCGGGCCGGCGTTGGCCTGCGGGATCAGCTGCACGTAGGTCTCGCCGAGCAGCGTCTTCTGCCGGAGGATCGCGTGCATGTTGGCGCGGATCGGCGCGTAGCGGCTCGACAGTTCGATCGTCGCGTGCGTGCGCCCGTCTTCGCCCAGCTTGATCGCCACCACGTGCCCGACGTCGACGCCGCTGATGCGCACGTCGGACTCTTCGGCGAGCGCGAGCGTGCGCGGGAACGCGACGCTGAAGCGGTAGCCCTTCGGCTTGAGCGGCAGTGGGCCCCCGAAGGACTCCCACAGGAACATCAGCAGCCCGAAGCAGCTGAGCGCGAACAGGATGATCACGAGGATGTTGCCGAGCGTGGGGGCGCGCTTCTGCATCTCAGCCCTTCCCCCCCGCTTTCGCGGCGTGCGCGGCGGCGCCGCCGAACGGGCCCGTGCCGAGCCCGCCGAGGGCCCCGCCCGTCCCGGTGAGCGGGTTCGTGCGCGCGCTCGCGGCCGCTTTCACGGTCGTCCCCGAGCCTTTGAGGATGCCTGCGGCCGCGCAGTCCTGCTTGGTGGGCGGCTTCAGCAGGCCGATGAGCACGTTCACGTTCGCGTTGATTTCGCCGACGCCGGTGAACAGCGGCAGGATTTCGCAGTTGAAGTACAGGAGGCTGCGTCCGAGCGGGCCGTTCGCGTCGGAGGTGCTCACCACGCTGTTGAGGTTGTGGTTCCCCCACGGCACGAAGAACAGGAACCCGGGCTTGCTCGGCCCGGGGTTGTAGGCGAGCTCGTTGAAGAATTCGGTCAGCACCGTGAAGCTGGTGGCGAGCTTCGGGATCGCTTCGCTGAGGCCTTCGGTCGACGGTCCGAGCTGGTTGATGACGGGCAGGATTTCGCGCGCGAACGGGCGGATCTCTTTTTCGATCACGGGCTTCGTTTCGGCGGCGGTCCTCTTGGTCGCTTCGTTGGCGGGGCCGAGTGCCTTGGCGAACGGGCGCAGCTCGCGCAGGGCGGGGCCGAGCTGGTCGCTGGCCTGCTGGAGCTTGCCGAGGCCCACTCCGGTCTTGTGCAGCGCTCCCGGTAGCAGGTGGAGCGTGCTCTGGAGGTTCGCTTCCTCGTCGGCGAACGTCTTGAACACGGCGTTGGACGCGTCGACGAGCTGCGCGAGCTGCGTGTCCTTGCCGCCGAGCGCTTCCATCAGCAGGCGGAAGTTGTGGATCGAGCGAGCCACGTTCGCGTGCCGGGCTTCGAGCTGCGAGGCGATCTCCTGCGTGTAGCGCGCGGTGGGGGCGAAGCGCTTCACGGTCGCCGCGAACGCGGCGGAGTTGTTCTTGAAGCCGCCCGCGGCGCCCGCGAGCAGCTCCTGCAGGTAGTCGCGCGTTTCCTTGTCCAGCCCCGCCAGGAATTCGTCGAAGTCGATGTTCGGCGCGGTCTGCGACTGCGGGAGCACTTCGCCGCTCTTGAGCTTGCCGGCCGAGGGCGTCCCGGGGTTGACCTCCACCGTGATGTCCTGCAGCTGCGTCTTCGGACGCAGCAGCAGCGTCGCGTTCTTGTAGAAATGCGCGTACTTGGGCGTGATTTTCATCGCCACGAGCGCCTGGCCGTTGCGGAGGTCCACGCTCGCGATTTCGCCGACCTTCGCCCCCGCGATCGTCACCGCCTGCCCCTGGCCCGGGGTGACCGCCTGCGCGGTCTGGAAGTCCGCCTTGAGCGTGTAGTAGCTGCGCCCGAAGATCGGCACCCAGCTGGGCAGGTGCAGGTTCTCGTGAGCGAGGATGTAGCCCGCCACCGCGGCCGCGATGATGAACATCGTCACGACGGAGATGAACGCCGTGCGGTAGCGCTCGATCTGGTCGCGGACGGAGAGCCCGCCTTCGTGTCCGTGTCCGCTCTGCGGGTTCATCCGGAGCCGTCCGCGGGGCCCTGGGCCAACGGGCCGTTGAAGTCAGGCAGCGTCTGGGTGTAGCACGGCACCAGCGGCTTGTATTCGGGCTCGGCGCCGGGGAACTTGGGGCGCGTGCCCTGCGGGGCGAGCGGCGCCTTGGCGAGCAGGCGCAGGCCCGGCCTGACGTTCGCTCCGACGATCCCCACCGGGGCGGAGCGCAGCGTCTGGCCGCTGTTGCCGACGAGGAACTTCGCCGCGGGGCCGTTGCCGTCGAAGGTGGCGCCGATCCCGGCGAGGCCGGTGAACGCGTACCAGAATTCCTTGTAGTTCTCGACGCCGCTCGTGGCGCTGCCGTCCTGGATGACCGTGTTGCCGGCCGGATAGATCAGTTTCGTAAGGCATTTGTTGAACAGGTCGGTCGCGTGGAACAGCGGGATCTGTTCGCCCTGCAGCTTGGCGAGCGACGGCAGGGCCTTGGCGAGCCCGGATGCGACGCCACCGAGCTCTTCCGGCTCGAGCGAGTCCTGCACCTGTTCGATCCAGGGCACCGCCACCGTGACCACGGACGGCGTCAGCTTGACGCCCGGCAGGATGTCGTGCGCGAACACGCGCGTCGGCGCGAACGAGGCGTCGAGAGAGGCCAGGCCGCGGTCGATGTTGCCCAGCACGAACGGCAGTTCCGCGACGGTCGTGCGCAGCGGCGCCGACTGCGCTGCGAACGATGCGAAGAACGTGTTGAAGTTGCCGATCAGTTCGCCAAGCTGCTGTTCGTGCACGTTCAGGGCAGCGGTGACCTTCCCGATGCCCGCGATCAGTTTGGAGAGGTCGTGCGGGTCGGTGCCGGTGATCGCCTGGTTGAGCACCGCCCCGGCGCGCAGCGCCTTGGGCCCGCGCTGGTAGGCCCGGTTGAGGCCCTGCGCAGCGTTGAGCTTGCGCACTTCGGGATCCTGGGCGGCTTCCTGTTCGGGCGTCGGCTTGTCGGTCAGCCCGGCGCCGTATTCGATCAGGAACGTCTGCAGGTTCGCGCGCGTGTCGGTGTTGAGCGCGTTGAGCACCTGGTCGAGCTGGACGGGGTCGGAGGTGTGGGTGATCGGGATCGTGCCGCCGGATGAGAAGCTCGGCGCCGACGGGCTGCCCGGCTGCAGTTCGACGAACCAGTTCCCTTCGAGGAAGATGCGCGGCCGGATCTTGACGGTCGCGTCGGTGTGGATCGGGAGTCCGCTCTTGTTGATTTCCATCGTCACCACACCGGTGTTGCCTTCGCGCTTGATGCCGGTGACCTTGCCGACGTCGACGCCGGCGATCCGGACCGGCGACTTCGCGTGGATGTTCAGCGCGCTGCCGAACACCGCGTGCAGGCGAAAGCCTTCTTTGAACGGGATCGCCTTGGTGAACCCGAAGTAGGTCACGATCGCGATCACGATCAGCGCGATCACGCCGGTGCGCACCGGGCGGTAGCGCTGCAGCTCCACGACCGGCGTCTCGTCGCGCCGTCTCCACCAGCGGCTCATTTCTTGGCCCCGCTCTTCTTCTTGGTGGATTTCTTCTTGGGCGTCGCTGTTTTCGCGGGTTCGAGGCCGAGCGCCTGGAGCGTGGCGGCGGGGTACTTTTCGCCGAACATGTTGTTGCTGCGGCTGGTGAATTCGCGGTTCTTGGCGACGCTCGCGGCGGGGAGCGGGCCGAACTGCGCTTTGCCGGGCAGGTAGGTCTCGTTGCCCGCTTCGCAGTAGCCGGGCTGGCCGGGGCCGGACACGGAGGGGTACGGGTTGAAGTGCACGTGGTTGGAGTCGATCGTCTTCGTGCTGCCTTTTTCGGTCGGTTCGGTCGAAGGCCCGTTCGCCGGCGCGGAGGAGGGGAAGCCCTCGTTGTTGGGCCCCTCGGGGGCGAGCACGAAGCCGGCGCGCGCGAGCGTGCCGACGCCCACGTTCTCGGCCTCGAGGCTTGCGAGGTTGCGGAAGGCGAGCGTCAGGTAGTTGCATTGCGATTGCTCGGGGGCGAGGCCGGCGACGAGCGGGTTGCCGATTTCCACGGTGTGCGTGAAGTCTTCGAAGCTCTGGATCACCAGCGGGTTCCTGCCGAATTCCTCGAGCGCCTGCGAGGACGCGGCCAGCTTCGTGTTCAGTTCGGTCGCGGCCTTCAGGTTCGTGGCGCCTTCTTTGAACGCGTGGCCGAGTGGCTTGGCGACCGTGCGCAGCAGGGCGGCGCTCGGGCGCAGGAGGTGCATGAACTCGGCGGACCGTTCGAGCAGCGGAGCCTCGAAGGGCAGCGAGTGGATCGCCTGTTCGAGCGACGCGGGGCCGCCCTCGGTCGCCTTTTCGAGCGCCGGCGTGACGCCCGCCCATGCCTTGAAGAAGATGTCGAGGTCGGTGTAGTAGCTCGCCTGGGCCTCCGCCACCGGCGCCGCCTGGCCCGACGCCCGCTCGAGCGCGATGAACAGCTCGCGCAGCCCTGTCGCGGGCGCGGCGAGGTTGTGCAGGACCGGGACGGCGTTCGTCACCAGCGGGCGCAGTTCGGAGATCGTGTTGTTGAGCCCCAGCCCCCGGCCGGCGAGGCCGTCGCCGAAGTTGTTGGTGTTGATCTTGATCGCCGTCCGCGTTTTCTGGTCGAACATGTTGAAGAGTTCCTCGATGTTCACCGGTTCACGCGTCTGGCTGGCGGGGATCGTGTTGCCCGCCTTGATCGTCTGGTGCGAGGAGCCCTTTTCGAGTTCGAGGTACTTCAGGCCGATCGCCGACACCGACTGCACGATCGCGTGTGTGTCCGCCGGGAGCGGTTCCACTTTTTTTTCGAGCTTCAGTTCGGCGATCGCGCTGACGCGTCCCGTGTGCGGGTTCTGCACCGCTTTCAGCCCGCTCACCAGCCCCACGCGCGAGCCGGCGATGCGGACCTGGTTGGCCTTCTGCAGGCCGGACGCCTCCGGCAGTTCGACCTTGATGTTGTAGGTGGGCACGAACGGCAGCCCGTTGTTGGCGTTGTAGGAGAGGAACACCGCCACCACGACGATCAGCGCCGTGATCGCCCCGATCAGCAGCGGGCTCCCCGCCAGCGAGTTGCGTCGGCGGCGATCCATCAGGGCGTCTCCGACGGGTCGCAGGTGAGCTTGCCTTCGTCGGTGAACGGCGAGGAGCCGTCGCTGGAGGGTTGCGTCGCAGCGCCCGGGCAGCGCCGCAGTTCGCCGGTCTGCAGCGACTGGAAGGCCTGCGCGGAGCTGGTGGGCACGAGCGTGTTGTTTTCACCGAGCGTGAAGTCCGGCAGCACAGGCGTCACGCGGGCGTAGTGGCCGTTGGCGTCGTAGTAGGCCCCGCCGCCGCCGAACGTGCGCAGTCCGCCGACGAGGTCGGGTGAGTACGGGCCGAAGAACGCGCTGACCGGCACCGATTCCCGGAGCGCCGTGACGCTCGCGGGCGAGGCCGATTCGAGCGTCTTCGCGAGCGCGGGGAGCGCGCGCACGAGGTCCGTGAGGTCGTTGTTGGCGCCCGGCTGGCTGAAGCCGATGTTGAGGTTGTGGACCGTCGGCGTGGCGGTCGTGACGAGCCCGCGCAGGTGCGAGAACAGCGTCACGAGCGGCTTGCTCGTGGGCTTCGACGCATCTACGAGTTCTTTGAGCGCGCCGAACGTGGTGGGCAGTTCGGCGAACGTGTGGTTGCCCTGGCGCAGCGCCACCGGCAGCGCTTTCAGGCCCTGCGCGAGCTGTGTCTGCTGGGAGCCGATCGCCTGGAAGGTCTTGTTGGAGTTTTCGATCAGGTCCGCGAGCTGTGCCTGGCGCGCGCCGATCGTCGTCACCGCGCGCGCGGTTTCCACGAGGAAGTGCGTGAACGTGCCCTGGTCGCGCACCAGCTCGCCGAAGAAGTGGCTGGTGGAGCCGAGGAACGGCGGGAAGTATTCGACGTCCTTCCCGAGTGCAGAGCCCGCGCCCGCGTACTGTTCGGCGGTGCCCTGGATGAACTGCGAGAGCCCCTTGCGGGTCTTCGGGTTCAGCGTGTTGAACAGCTGGTCGAGGTCGGTCACCGTCGAGGTCGCGCTCGCGGGCAGCGTCGCGCCGTCCTGCAGCTTCTGGTTGTTGTTCGGGCCGGGCGAGAGCAGCACGTAGCGGTTGGCGACGCTCGACAGCGACGGCGTGCGCACCTGCGCGGTGGTGCCTGCGTGCAGCGGCGTGAGCGACCCGTCGACGTGGATCGTGACGTCCGCCTTGTAGTCCTTGCGCAGCGAGATGTCGGTGACGCTTCCGACGGGCACGCCGCCCACCTGCACCTGGTCGCCACGGACGAGCTGGTCCGCTTCGGCGAACACCAGGTGGTAGCTCGCTCCCCCTTTGCCGCCGAACACGAGGTAGGCGACGATCAGGATCAGGAGCGCGAGCGCCGCGACCGGCAGCCAGCGCGTCCAGCCCGCGCGCGCCGGGGCGGCGCGGCCGGGCCCCGACGGCGCGGGTGCGCCGGCGGCGGGTGGTGTGGGCGGGCTAGTGGTGGCCACCTGCCGCTCCTTCGCTCGGGTGGTCGGCGATCGCCGCCGCGGAGGGCGCGCGCGAGACCGACGGGTCGGGGATCTCGCCGAGGCGCGCCACGAGCTTGATCCACGAGCTCGCCGAGATCCCCGCGCCCGCGAGCCCAGCCGCGCGGGCGGCGCCCGCGGCGCCGAACGCGACACGGATCGCGTCGGCGGCGCGCGCGCTGCTGTGCGCGACCTGGCTGCCCGGGAAGCTCATCAGGCTCAGGATCCGCTGCGGCCGCGCGAGGCCTTGCAGCATCAGCATCCTGCGCACCGCGTCCTCGGCGGTGGAGCCCGCCTGCTGGTGCCCTGCGACCGGCACGCCGTTGACGGCGGTGATCGTGATCGCGCGGATGCTCTCGCCCGCAGTCGGGTTGCCCTGTCCCTGCCCGCCGCCGGCCGTGGGCGCGGCTGTGCTGCACGAGAGCCCGCCCACGCTCGGCTTCAGCCCGGACACGGCGAGGTACTCGAGCAGCGCGAGCACGCGCTTGTCCACGCGGCCGCCCTGCACGTCCGCGCGTCCGCAGCGCCCGAGGTGGATGCCCCCGTCTCTGAGCACCTGCGGCTCGAGCTGCTGCTTTGACTCGAGCAGCACCTGGCCGGTCGAGGGCGAGGTCGCCAGGAACGGGTTCTCGCCCCTGGCGTGGAACACGGAGGAGCTCTCGAGCGCCACCCAGCCGTCGAGGATCGGCTTCGGGTCGATCAAGGGCGCGCCGGCGCCGGCCGGTCTGATCTGGAAGACGATGTGCGGCCCGGTTCCGGCTGCGGCTGCTCCCACATGGCCGAGGACCGTACCGGCGATCACCTGCACGCCGGCGCGCAGCGGGTGCAGGGAGACGTCATCGGAGCCCGAGCGGAACGCGGTCGTGTGCGGGGGCGCGGGGGGCGGCGCGAGCACCGGCGGCGCGGTGGGCGCGGCCGACGGCGCGGGCGGTGCCGCTTCGAGCTGCGCGGCCGCCCCGTTCGCGAGCCCCGACACGGTCGCGCCGTCGCTGAGCGGCGAGCGCGGCTGGACACCCGCCGTGGCGGGGCCGGAGGGCGCGGGTTCGCTCGCGTGCGCGGAGCTCTCGATCCGGCGCGAGACCGTGGAGTCGACGTGCGGCGTGAGGACCGGGTACACCGAGGCGACGCTGCCCAGGTGCGCGTAGGTGTACCTGTTGCCGTACGCGTCGCGCAGGACCACGAAGCGCCCGAGCGCCGCGGAGGAGCCGATCTGCGCCACCTTCCCGTCCTGCACCGCGATCACCGGGGCACCGGCGGACGCGTAGATCGTCGTCCCGACGAGCTGCCGTGCGGGCGAGCCGGGCCGGCCCTGCACCGTCGGGAACCCGTCGCTGAAGTGCGCCGCCGCGTGCACGGGGAAGCGTCCCTCGGTCAGCCCCGTGATCGCGCCGAGCAGTTCCGCGGGGGTCCCTCCGAGCAGCTGCGCGCGAAGCATCACCGATTCGACGTACGCCTGCGAGTGGTTGTAGGAGAACACCGCGCCGCGGATGTTGTGTTCGCCGCCCGCAGCGCGCAGGTAGCGCGCTGCAGCGAACACCGCGTCTGCGGGGTTGTACGGATCCTCGAAGCCATCGCCGTTGGCGTCGACCCCGTACTGCGTCCAGGAGGAGGGCAGGAACTGCATCCAGCCCTCCGCGCCGGCGCTCGAGATGCTCAGATCGCGCCCGTAGTCGGTCTCCACCTCGTTGATCGCCGCGAGCACCTGCCACGGGATCCCGTAGGAGGCACCCGCGGCCTGGAAGATCGGCAGCAGGAACGGCGGCACCGCGAAGCTTTCGATGAAGAAGCCCGGCAGCTTCTCGAGGGCCGCCTGCAGCGACAGCGGGACGGCCGGCGTGAGCGTTCCCGGCGACACCGCCCTGGCGCCCTTGCGCAGCGCTTCTTCTTCGGCTTCGCGCGCCTTCGCCCCGGGGCCCGGGTTGCCTTCTGCGGCGCCGTGCCGGCCGCCCTTCGCCGGTGTGCTCGGCGTGATGCCCTGCGAGTACTGGGTCTGCACCTGCGGCGTCGCGGGCGCCGGCACCGCCGTCGTTTCGGTCTGGGGGCTCGCGGGCGGGGCGGCCTGCGGCACGGTGGTCGCTTCCGGCGCCGGCGCGGGCGCGGTCGTTTCGGTCGCGGGGCCCGCCGGCGTCGGCTGCGGTTCGGCAGCGCCTGCGCTCCCGCCGCCGAGCGCGCAGACGAGCATCACGCTCGCGGCGAGGACGAGGGCGAGGGCGGGCGGCGGGATCGTGCGAGGCGTGCCCATCGGTCAGTTCCCGAGCAGGTAGTTGAGGAGCAGGCCGCCCGCTTCCGATCCTTCGCCGGACGGCGAGTAGTACGTGGTACCCGACGTCGAGCCACCCACCGGCTGGGCGGTCTTCGCTTCACCGCCGCCGGGCGCGACCGACGGCACGCCGCCGACGAGTTCCGCGGCGCTGCCCTTCGGGCCGGGGTACTCGGCCAGCGCCTGCGCCGGGGTGGCACCTTTGATGACCGCGAGGGTGCGCGCCATCACGAGACCGACGGGTTCGCCGGATGCGGTCGGGTCGACCTTCGCCGCCGTTGCGACGGTCGATGCGGGCGAGCCCGTGTTGCCGAGTTTGCGCGCGCAGATCCCGCTCTGCGCGATCGAGTATTTCAGGCACGCGTTGCCGACGCCCTCGGTGCGCAGGAAGTGGCCGAGCGCGTCGTAGCCGTTCGCCGCGTTGGTGCCGAGGAAGCTGAAGTCGAGCAGGCGCTCGAGCCCGCCCGTTTCGCGGAAGCTCGTCAGCAGCGTGGCGAGGTTCCCCGCGAACGGCTTCGCCGCCGTGCCGAACGATTTCAGCTGCTTCAGGAGCGGTTCGGTTGCCACGAGCGCAGGACCGGAGATCTTCGCCGTCTGGCCGAGGTTCTTGAAGAACGTGGAGCTGCTCCGCGAGAACGCGGGCAGGTGGGTGAACGCCTGGTTGATGCCCGGCGCGGCCGCGCGCAGGTCCGCGAACACCGGGGTGGTCTGTTCGGCGAACCGCTGCAGCCGTTCCATCGAGGGACCGAGCTGGCGCAGGAACGGCGGGAACAGCTGGAGGTTGCGCGCGAGCGCGCCGCGGTGCGCAGCGCTCGCCTGGGCCACCTTGTTGGCCTGCACGATGAAGTCCGCAACGCGTTCGCGCACCCGCGCGAACGGCTGCAGCGCGCGGTCGGAGTCGACGGCGAGCTGGGCGAGCACCTTGTTCTCGCCGGCGAGGATCCTCAGCACCTTTTCGAGTTCCTGCAGCGCCGGGTCGGCACGGCGGATGACCGCGTTCAGGTCGCTGCCACGGCCGGCGAGCCCGGCACCGAGTTCGTTGAGGATGATCGTCAGGCGCTGCCGTTCGGGCAGGCGCGAGATGTCGCCGAGCAGATCCACGTCGACGGGGCTGTGCGTGTTCTGCACCGGAAGCAGGTACTGGCCGGAGCCTTCCCGGCCGTGGGGGATCTTCTTGATCGGCGGCGGGAGCGGCGTGCCTTCCACGCGCGGCTGCGTGGGCAGGCAGTCGACGTACTTCTCGCCGATCAGCGCCTGCGGGCGGACGCTGCAGCTGGCGTCGTTGCGGAAGTCCTGGAAGGCGGGCTTGTTGATGTGCAGGACGACCGCTGCCTTCGCCTGCGGGGTGGGCGTCACCGAGCC
>JAICYC010000035.1 GCA_025934395.1 Solirubrobacteraceae bacterium
CGTCCAGGCACTTGACCGCCTCGATCGACTCGATGAACAGCATCCGCTCCTGCAGGTCGCGCAGCGACAGCTCTTTCGGGTCGCCGCTCTCGGGGAACAGCTCTTTGAGCCCCTTCCACAGACCCGCGCGCTTCCCGTCCTCGTAGTCGTAGTAGCCGGCGCCTTCGAGCTTTCCCGCGCGGCCCGCCTCGAGCATCCGGTCGACGACGCGGAAGGAGGCGCGGTCCTCGAACGTGCCCCCTTCGGCCTCGATCGCCGCCTTCGTCGCGTCTCGGATCTTGCGTGCGAGCTTCAGGTTGAGCTCGTCGCTGAGCTGCAGCACCGGCGCGGGGTAGCCGGCCTGGCTGGAGGCCTGCTCGATCGTTTGCGCCGGGATCCCCTCCAGCAGCATCCCCACGCCCTCGTTGATGAACGTGCCGATCACGCGGCTCGTGAAGAAGCCGCGGCTGTCGTTGACGACGATCGGCGTCTTCTTGATCTGGCGCGCGAGGTCGAGCGCGCGGTAGAGCGTCTCGTCGCTGGTCTTCTCGCCCTTGATGATCTCCAGCAGCGGCATCTTGTCCACCGGGCTGAAGAAGTGCAGGCCGATGAAGTCGGCCGGCCGGGACACGCCCTCGGCGAGCCCGGTGATCGGGAGCGTCGAGGTGTTCGACCCCAGCAGCGCGTCTGCGAGCAGGTGCGGCTCGATCTCCCCGAACACCTGCGCCTTGACGGCCGGATCCTCGAAAACCGCCTCGATCACGAGGTCCGCGCCCTCCGCGGCGGCGGCGTCGGCGGTCGGTGTGATCCGCGCGAGCAGCGCGTCCGCCTTCTCCTGGGTGGTGCGCCCGCGCGAAAGGGCCTTCTCGACGAGGCTCCGGGAGTAGCCCTTGCCGCGTTCGGCCGCCTCGAGCGAGACATCCTTCAGCACGACCTCGATGCCCGCTTTGGCGCAGACGTAGGCGATCGCAGCGCCCATCATCCCGGCGCCGAGCACGACCACCTTGCGTGCCTGGAAGGACTCGAGGCCCTCGGGCCGGCCGCGCGCGCCGCTCACCGCCTGCATGTCGAAGAAGAACGCCTGGATCATGTTCTTGGACACCTGCCCGGTGAGCAGGTCGACGAAGTAGCGGCCCTCGATCTCGATCGCCGTGTCGAAGTCGACCTGCGCCCCCTCTACGGCGGCGGCCATGATGTGGTGCGGCGCGGGGTAGTTCGCCCCCTTGAGCTGCTTGCGCAGGTTCGCCGGGAAGGCCGGCAGGTTCTGCGCGAGCTTCGGGTTCGACGGCACGCCCCCCGGCATCTTGTAGCCGGGCTCGTCCCACGGCTGGGAGACCTCCTCGCCGGCCTTCGATGCGATCCACGCCTTCGCCGCCGGCACCAGGTCCTCGCGGGTGGGCACGATCTCGTCGAGGATGCCCGTCTCCCTGGCCTGCTGCGGGCGCAGGCGCTGGCCCTGCATCAGGAGCTTCAGCAGCGCGTCGGCGATGCCGAGCATCCGCACGGTGCGCACGACGCCGCCCGCGCCGGGGAGCAGCCCCAGCTGCACCTCGGGGAAGCCCATCTGCACGCCCGGGTCGTCGACCGCGATGCGGTGGTGGCAGGCCAGGCAGATCTCGAGGCCGCCGCCCAGCGCCGCGCCGTTGATCGCCGCCACGACGGGCTTGCCGAGCGTCTCCAGGCGGCGCAGCTGCGCCTTTCCGGAGCGGACCATCTCCGCGAGCTCCGGAGCGTCCTCTCGCCCCGCCCGCTTGAGGTCGTTGAGGTCCCCGCCCGCGAAGAACGTCTTCTTGGCGGAGGTGATCACCACGCCGGCGATCGACTCCTTCTCGGCCTCGAGGCGATCGATCGTCGCGGCCATCGACTCCGCGTAGTCGGCGTTCATCGTGTTGGCCGACTGGTTGGGGTCGTCCAGCGTGAGCACCACGACCCCGTCGTCGTCCTGCTCCCAGCGAATGGTCTTCGTCTCACCCATGATCAGATCGCCTCCACGACGGTCGCGATGCCCATGCCCCCGCCCACGCAGAGCGTGGCGAGCCCGTAGCGGCCGCCGGTGCGGTGGAGCTCGTCGATGAGCGTGCCGAGGATCATCCCCCCGGTCGCGCCCAGCGGATGGCCCATCGCAATCGCGCCGCCGTTGACGTTCACCTTCTCCATGTCGAGGCCCATGTCGCGCACGAACCGCAGCACGACCGCGGCGAACGCCTCGTTGATCTCCACGAGGTCGAGGTCGTCCACCGTGAGCCCGGCCTTCTCCAGCGCCTTGCGGCTCGCCGGGGCCGGTCCGGTGAGCATGATCGTGGGGTCGGCGCCGGAGAGCGCGGTCGCGAGGATCCGTGCCCGCGGCGTCATCCCGAGCTCGCTGCCGGTCCTCTCGTTGCCGATCGTCAGCAGCGACGCCCCGTCGACGATCCCGGAGGAGTTGCCCGGGGTGTGGACGTGGTTGATCTTCTCCACCCAGTGGTACTTCTGCAGCGCCACCGCGTCGAAGCCGCCCATCTCACCGATCGCGGCGAACGACGGCTTCAGCCCGCCGAGCGTCTCGACCGTCGTCCCCCGCCGGATGAACTCGTCGCGATCGAGCACGACGTTCTCGTTGAGGTCCTTGACGGGGATCACCGAGCCCGCGAAGCGGCCCTCCTCCTCGGCCGCCGCAGCGCGCTCCTGCGAGCGCGCAGCGTACGCGTCCACGTCCTCGCGGCTGAACTCCTCGAGCGTCGCAATCAGATCCGCGCTGACGCCCTGCGGGACGAACGACGTGTCGTAGTTCGTCTCCGGGTCCATCGCCCACGCGCCGCCGTCGGAGCCCATCGGCACGCGCGACATCGACTCGACGCCGCCCGCTAACACGAGGTCCTCCCAGCCCGAGGCGACCTTCTGGGCCGCCACGTTGACGGCCTCCAGCCCCGACGCGCAGAAGCGGTTCAGCTGCACGCCCGCAACGGTGTCGGGCAGGCCGGCCTTGATCGCTGCTGTCTTGGCGATGTCGGCGCCCTGGTCGCCCACCGGGGAGACGCAGCCGAGCACGACGTCGTCGACGCGGGCCGGGTCGAGCTTCTCGTTGCGCACGAGCGTCTCGTGCATCAGGCCCACCACGAGGTCGACCGGCTTGGTCCCGTGCAGCGATCCGTTGGACTTGCCCTTGCCGCGGGGCGTCCGGATCGCGTCGAACACGAGCGCGTCGGTGGCTGGCATCGGTTGACCTCCTGGGTCGTGGAGAGGAGCTGGAAGAGCGCGCGCAACGCTACCACAGAAACGTTCAGGCGCGAACGCAAATATGCTGTGTAGGATCAGCCGATGCCCACCGCGACCAAGGGAGCCCCGCGCCGCAGCCAGGCGCAGCGCAGCGCTGCGACCCGCGAAGCCCTCCTCGACGCAACGATCGCGTGCCTCGTGCAGGACGGCTACGAGAACACCACGACCAGCCGCGTCGCCGCCCGCGCGGGCGTCTCGCGCGGCGCCCACCTGCACCACTTCCAGACTCGCGGCGCGCTCGTGGCGGCCGCGATGGAACGCCTCGCCGAGCGGCGCGGCCAGGCGCTCGAGGCGGCCCTGGAGCGCCTGCCGCGCGGACGCGCGCGCCTGATCGGCGGCCTGGACCTGCTGTGGGAGGGCTATGCGAGCCCGCTCTACCAGGCCGCGCTCGACCTCTGGACCCACGCACGCACCGACCCCGACCTGCGCGAGCGCCTCGTGCCGGTGGAGCGCCGGCTGGACCGCGAGACGCTCGTGCTGGCGCGCAGCCTGTTCGGCGAGCTCGCCGAGCACCCCGACTTCGACCACCGCGTCGAGCTCGCCGCCGCGACGATGCGGGGCCTGGCGCTGCTCGACACGCTGCACCCCGGCGGCAACCGCAACCGCAGACAGTGGCCCTACTGCCGCGCCCGGCTCGTGGAGCTCTTCGAAGAGCGCGCGTAGGATCCCACGGGTGCGCCGAGGCACCTACTCGATCGTGGCCCGCGATCCCGCGAGCGGAGAGCTCGGCGTTGCAGTCCAATCGCACTGGTTCTCGGTCGGCAGCGTCGTCACCTGGGCGCGGCCGGGCGTGGGCGCTGTCGCCACGCAGTCGATCGCCGAGGTCGCCCACGGCCCGAACGCGCTCGAGCGCCTGGCGGAAGGGTTCGACGCCGGGGCCGCGATCGCGGCCGTGCTCGCGCACGACGAGCTCGCCCGCTTCCGCCAGCTCGGCGCGATCGACGCGCACGGACTGGCCGCGGCGCACACGGGCGCGGGTTGCATCCCCCACGCCGGCCACGAGACCGGCGAGGGGTTCTCCTGCCAGGCGAACATGATGGCCGGCACGACGGTGCCCGCCGCGATGGCAGCGGCGTACCGGGCGCAAGAGGGCGACCTCGCCGAGCGCCTGCTAGCGGCGCTCGAGGCCGCCGAGGCGCAGGGCGGCGACCTGCGCGGGCGCCAGTCCGCAGCGCTGCTGGTCGTGCCCGCCGCGGGCGAGCCCTGGCGGACGCGCTTCGACGTCCGCGTCGACGACGCCCCCGCGCCCCTCCCCGAGCTGCGCCGGCTGCTGCGACTTGCTCGCGCCTACGAGATGGCCGAGGAGGGCGACACGCTGCTCGCCGCCGGGTCGCGCGCCGAGGCGCGCGCCCGCTACATCGCCGCCGCGGAGCTCGCGCCGGAGGCGGACGAGCTGCTGTTCTGGGGCGGGGTCGGCACCGCCGCAGACGACCTGGAACGCGGCGTGGAGCTCGTGCTGCGGGCAGCCGCCGTGAACCCCGCCTGGCTCACGCTCCTGGAGCGCCTGCCGGACGAGCTCGAGCCGATGGCCGCGCCCTTGCGCGCGGCCGTGCAGCGCGCGGGCTGAGCGCGGACCGCCTAGGCGAGCCGCGTGAGCCAGATCGCGACTCTGAGCGGCATCTGCGGGGGTGTCTCCCCGGCCTCGATCAGGCTCGCCATCCGGGCGAGCACCTCGACGCGCTCGTCCTCCGGCATCGCGGCGACCCAGCTGATCGAGCCCATGTACGCAAGCAGCCGTTCGGCGTCGGTGTCCTGCGGGAAGCTCACGCGCACCTCGCGCAGCGGCCCCCAGGCGCTTGCGGCCCGGGCCGAGTCCTGCCACGACGGGCCGTCGAACTGCGGATGCTCGGGGCGCAGGTCGACCAGCAGCTTGCCGAGGCCATCCGCCCACGAGGCACCGCGCCAGTCAGGCGCGGTCACCAGCACGGCTAGCCCGCCGCCCGGCTCGAGCACCCGCGCGATCTCTGCGAGCGCGGCGGGCGCGTCGAACCAGTGGAACGCGTCCGCGACGGTCACCGCCTGCATCGAGCCGTCCGCGAGCGGGATCGCCTCGGCAGCCCCCTCCAGCGCCCGGCCCGCAGGCACGAACTGCGCGAGCCGCTCGCGCATCGCCGCCTGCGGCTCGACGGCGGTGACGTCCAGACCGGCCGCGACGAGCGCGCGCGTGAGCTTGCCGGTGCCGGCAGCGAGGTCGAGGACCCGCGCTCCTCGTTCGAGCGCGAGCTCGGCGCACAGCGCCCCCACCACTGCGGGCGCGTGCTCGGGGCGGCCGCGCTCGTAGGAGTCCGCGACCGTCGCGAACTGCTCTGCGAGGGGATGCAGCGTCACACAGGTGACGCTACACGAGGGCGCACGCGGTCGATCTCGAACCACGTGGCCTGCTCGTCGGCGGCGACCGACCAGCGATCGGCCAGGTGGCCGAACAGCAGGTGGTCGAAGTTCGGCGCTCCCGCGGTCGGGCGCCCGCCGAGCAGCGGCCGCGGCGCACGGACCTCGACCCGCACGACGTCGGGCGGCATCCACACACGCAGTTCGAACGCGTCGCCGGCACCGGGCCACGCGTGTTCGACGACGCGGCTGACGAGCTCGCTCGTGAGGAGCACGATCGCGTCACGCAGGTCCGGCGAGGGGCTGTCCACGAGTGCGACGTGGTGCCGCGCCGCCCGCGGCGCGTAGCGGTCCAGCGGAAGCGTGATCGCGAGATTCGGGGCTGGAAGCTCAGGAGGGGCCGCGCATCGCCCGGAAGCGATGCGGGGCGCGCGGGACTCGGACATCTTGCCTGGGCCATGCCACCAAACCCGCGGGGGTAAACAAGTCTCGACCGATGTCTCAGCGCTCGCGCCGCTCGAGGTGACGGCGAAGCCCCTGATAGCTCTGGTCGCCGGGGAGCGCGTGGGCGTACGCGGCCGCGTCCACCTCATCCGCCAGCGGCCGCACGCGCTCGATCAGATCCGCCGCGAACGCCGCCTCGTCGAGCTCGCCGGCCCGCCCCGCGGTCCGCTCCAGCTCCTCGCGCAGCTCGGCGAGGTGCGCGTCGACGTCGTCGTAGGCGCCGAAGTGCGTGGGCACCAGCCGGCGCGGCGCCCATCCTTCGAGTGTCCCGATCGAGGCGCGCCACGCATCGAGATCGATGTCCGGTGGCGGCGTCGGCGCGAGCACGGGCCCGGATCCGATGCGCACCCCCGCCACGTCGCCCGCGAACGCGTCGCCGCTCGGCTCGTGCAGGTAGGCGACGTGGTGGGAGGCATGGCCGGGCGTGTACGCGACCCGCAGGCCGGAGATCCGCTCGCCGCCGCGCAGTACCCGCAGCTGCGCCTCCGGCACCGGAGCCACCTCGCCCCAGAGCCGCTCCATGTGCTCGCTGCCGTACAGCCGGGTCGCGCTGGCGAGCAGCTTCGCGGGGTCCTGCAGGTGGGGAGCGCCGCGCTCGTGGACCCAGACCTCCAGGCCCGGGAAGCGGCGCGCGAGCGTACCTGCGGCGCCCGCGTGGTCGAGATGGATGTGCGTGAGCGCGAGCGCGCGCAGCTCGCGGCCGTCGAGCGCTGCGAGCAGAGTCGGCAGGCAGCTCGTGGGCCCCGGGTCGACCAGCACATCGCCCACGAGCCAGCTCGAGAGCACGTGCGGATGGCCCCCATGGAGCAGGTCGATCTGCTCGGGCTCGGTCATCCGCTAGGCGCCGGCGCCGTGAGCCGCACGAGCGAGCGGCGCGACGTACCGTGCGAACGGGTCGACCTCGAGCCCGCGTCCGGTGGCGGCACGGACGAGCGGCATCGTGTCCAGGCGCCTGCCGTGCGCGTGGACGTGCTCGCCGAGCCACGCCTGGATCGGCGCCACCTCGGCGCGACGCAGCAGCTCGTCGAGCGGCCCGATCGCAGCGTCCATCGTCTCCCACAGCTGCGCGGCGATCAGGCATCCGAGCGCGTAGCTCGGGAAGTAGCCGAACGCGCCGGCGCCCCAGTGGACATCCTGCATGCAGCCGAGGGCGTCAGAGGGAACCTCGACGTCGAGCAGCCGGCGCATCGCCTCACGCCATGCCTCCGGCAGGTCGGCTACGGCCAGCTCGCCCCCGATCAGCGCGAGCTCGAGCTCGAAGCGAACGATGATGTGCAGCGGGTAGGTGAGCGGGTCGGCCGATACGCGGATCAGCGACCGCCGGACACCCACCAGCGACGCGTGCAGGTCGGCGGCGCTCACGTCGAAGCCCGCCTCGGAGACATCCGCGGCGAGCACCTCGGCGAACGCGGGGCTCCGCGCCACGTGGTTCTCCCACAGCTTGCTCTGGGACTCGTGCACCGACATCGAGGTGCCCGTGTCGAGGTTCGTGCGCGCCAGCGCGGGGTCGATCTGACGCTCGTAGAGGCCGTGCCCGTACTCGTGCAGCGAGCTGAGCAGCGACTCGACGTCGCCGTCCCGGTAGCGGGTCGTCACGCGCGTGTCGCGGCGCGAGAACCACGACGTGAATGGGTGCGCCGAGACGTCCACGCGCCAGCTCCCCGTGTCGACGCCGAGGCGCGCGAGGACGCGGCGGACCGCAGCCTCCTGCTCTGCCACGCCGATCGCGAGCGCACGCGGCGGTGAGTGCTCCTCGGCAGCGGAGATCAGGGGCGTGAGCGCGTCGGCGAGCGCGCCGAACAACGCGCGCAGGTCCCCGGAGCGCAGCCCGTAGTCGAAGCCCCCGAGCAGCGCGTCGTATGGGGACTGGCCGTCCTCGGCCAGGCATTCGCCGCGCCGGCGGGCCAGCTCGACGTTTCGCTCCAGCGCGGGCGCGAACGAGGCGAAGTCATCCTCGGCGCGCGCCCGCTGCCAAGCGTCCTGCCCCTCGGCCGCCGCCTGCGCAGCCGCGGCGGCGAGGTCCGCAGGGACGCGCCGGGAGCGCTCCCAGTCGCGCCGCGCGATGCGCACCACGTCCCGGTCGATGTCATCGAGGCCGTCCTCGGGGATCGCCTCCAGCCACTCGCCGATCTCGGCCGAGGTCGAGCGCTCGTGCTCCAGGCGCGCGAGCGTTGCAGCCACCAGCGCCCGCGCCTCGCCGCCCTCGGCGGGCATCATCACGAGCTGGTCCCATTCCGCGAGCCTCGTCAACGCCTCGAGGTCGACGAGCTCGGCCAGGCGTCCGCGCAGCTGCTCGAGCGGGTTCATCGCGGCCACAGCGTAGGACGCCGGTCGGCCGCCTCCGAGGAGGTCAGGCGAGCCACTTGGAGGTGGGGAAGTCCGTGCCGTGGCGCTCGGAGCGGAAGCGCGCCGCGCTCGCCCCGGGCTTCTCGATCACGGTGACCAGCGGATAGCGGTGCACCGAGCCGACGTGATCGTGGACGGCGCTCGCGGTCGCCTGCTCGGCGTAGCCGATGCCGCTGAGCGGGTGCGTGAGCCCGTCCACGAACGCGTGGAACGGCTGGAACGCCCCCTGGACGTCCTCGCAGATGAACACACCGCCGGGTCGCACCGCGGGCAGCAGGCACTCGAGCGTGACCATCTGCTGATGGGGCATGTGGCCGCCGTCGTCCAGCACGATGTCGAACGTCGGGGAGCGCTCCAGGAAGCTCGCCCAGAACGCAGGATCGGACTGATCGCCGATGAAGATCTCCACGCCGTCGCCTTCGAGCGCGCGGCAGCTCTCGTCGATGTCGATGCCGTAGATGTGGACCTGCGAGCCGAAGTACTCCCGCCACATCTGGATCGAGCCGCCGCCGAACACCCCGATTTCGACCATCCGCACCGGCTTGCCGCGGAAGCGCGAGAGGTGCCGGTCGTAGATGTCGAAGTAGTGGCGCCACTTCCAGATCCCGGGCCCCTCCGTGTAGGCGTCGAAGAACTGCTCAAGCGGGTTCCCCTCGCGCGCGCCCTCCTCGGTGGAGCCGGTGCTCGTCCCGCGTGGCAGCCGCTGCGCGTACCGGTACCCGCGCGAGAAGTAGCGCGCCGACTCCGGGTAGCGCAGCGTGGAGCCCGCGACCCCGCCGAGCGCGGCGAACGGATCCGTCGAGCCGTCCTCCTCACCCGGGCGCGCGTCGCGGCGCGCGACGAGCGCATGCCTGAACGAGCGCGTCGCCCGCACGAGCCCCAGGCGGGCGAGCAGGCCTCTGATCCCTGACGGCATGTCGGCGCAGTCTAGAGCGCGCACCTCGCGCGCCCGGGTGCGGCGCTCAGGCCCCGGCGGCGGCCCGCTCGCGCAGCTCGATGCGGCGGATCTTGCCGGTGAGTGTCTTGGGCAGGTCGCTGACGAACTCGATCCGCCGGGGGTAGGCGTAGGCCGAGAGCCGGTCGCGCACGAACGCCTGGATCTCCTCGGCCAGCGCGTCCGTGGGCTCGTGCCCCGCGGCGGGGACGATGTAGGCCATCACGATCGCGCCTCGGCGCTCGTCCGGCGCGGCGACGGCAGCGGCCTCCGCGACGGCGGGGTGCTCGAGGCAGCTCGACTCGACCTCGAACGGCCCGATCCGGTAGCCGGCGGCGATGATCACGTCGTCGGCTCGTCCCTCGTACCAGACGTAGCCGTCCTCGTCGAAGCGGGCGGCGTCCTTCGTGTGGAACCAGTCGCCGCCGAACACCTCCTCGCTGGCCTCGGGCAGGCGCCAGTACCCCAGCGGGTAGTGGGGGTTCGAGCGCGCACGCAGGCAGATCTCACCGCGCTCCCCCTGCGGGACCGGCTGCTCGTCCTCGTCGAGGATCGCCACCTCCCAGCCCGGCATCGGCCGGCCCATCGAGCCCTCCCGCACCTCCATCCAGGGCAGGTTCCCGCACAGCGGGTAGGACTCGGTGAGCCCGTAGTAGTCGAGCACCGTCACGTCGTACTGGCTGCGGAACCAGCGGATCGCCTCGGGGTTCAGCGGCTCGCCGGCGGAGCACACGACGCGGAAGCGCTGCGGATAGCGATCCCGCGCGTCGGTGATGGCCATCATCGAGCGGATCGCGGTGGGCGTGGCGAACACGTTCGCCGCCTCGTGCCGGGAGAGGAAGTCGAGCTGCCGGTGCGGGTCGAAGCCGGCCTCGCGCTGATAGACGAGCTGGACCGCGCCGAGGCGCCAAGGGCCGAGCAGCGGGCAGATCCCGGCCGCCCAGGCCCACTCGCCCATCCCGTGGAAGCGCTCGCCCGGCTGCACGTCGTGGCACAGCTCGAACTCGTTGTGGGCGAGCAGGTATCGGTGCGCATGGACGATCCCCTTCGCGAGGCCCGTGGTGCCGGAGGTGTAGTAGAGCTGCGCGGGGTCCTCCGCTGCGGTGTCGACGGTCTCGAAGGAGTCGCTGTGCCCCGCGAGCTGCTCGCCGTCGAGGACGAGCAGCCGTGGCACGTGCGGGCCCTGGAAGCGCGGGGCGTTCTCCGCGTCGGTCACGAGCAGCGCGGGCTCGGAGTCGCGCAGACGATGCGCGATCCCCTCGTCGCCGTACAGCACCGACATCGACAGCAGGATCGCGCCGAGCTTCCAGGTGGCGAAGAACACCGCGGCGGTCTCCGCCGTCGGCGGGAGCACCACCGCGACGCGGTCCCCGCGCTCCACGCCGAGCGCGGCGAGCATGTTCGCGGCGCGGTTGGAGAGCGCCTGGAGCTCGCCCCAGCGGACCTCGCGCACCGCGCCGTCGTGGTGCTCGTGCACCATCGCGAGCGCATCGACGGGATGGCGGTCGCAGACGTCGGTGGCGATGTTGTAGCGCTCGGGGACCTCCCAGCGGTGCTCGCGCACCAGCTGCTCGTAGCGATCGCTGCCGGCAGGGGTCACGGGCCCAACACTACGCCGACGGCGCACCGCTCGTGCTGCTGTCGGCGCGCGCGAGCAACGGCGGCAGCGCGAGCAGCGCCCGCGCGCGAGCTCCGAGGGCGGCGATCGGACGGCGGCGCCGTTGCGCGCGGTTCCCTCCCGCGAGCGCGGCGAGCTCGCGGCGGCATGCCCTCCGATCGCGGAGCGTCGCTCGCGCGGTGGGAGCGGGCTCGTAGCGCGCGCCCGCGAGCAGCCGCGTGTAGCGCGCCGCCGCGGGTGCTTCGCCGTCCTGCAGGCTCTGCGCCAGCCGGTCGAGCGTGGACCCGGGCGAGACGGGGACGCGCAGGCGAACGAGCGCGGCGCCGAGCTCGGCGACCGCGCCCTCCGCATCGCCGGCGAGGCTCGCGCGCAACCGGCGGCGGCCCACGAGGCAGAGCAGGCCCGTCGCCAGCGCGACCACCGCCCCGAGCGCGATCGCGAGCAGCAGGGCGAGATCGCTCGACCGGTGCCGCGAGACCGCGCGCGCCACCTGCGGACGGGTGTGCAGCGGCCGCGACGCCGCGGGCGAGGAGGCGACCGCGGGGCCGCCACGCCGCGGTTGAGCGCCCCGAGTCCCGCGCCCGTGAGCCCTTCGCCCGGCTGGGGCGGGGTGGGGTCGAACGGCACCCACCCCACGCCTGCGAAGTACACCTCGACCCACGCGTGAGCATCGAGCGCCCGGATCGTCCAGCGACCCTGCGCGGCGTCGAAGGTGCCCGGCGCGAAGCCCTCGGCCACGCGCGCGGGGATCCCGTCGAGGCGCAGCAGCAGCGCCATCGCACCCGAGAACTGCTGGCAGTAGCCGCCGGCGCTCCCGGTCAGGAACGACTCGAGCGGATACGACGTCAGCGGCGGGCGTTCGTTGTAGCGGTAGTGGGCCCTGAGGTATTCGTCGATGCGCGCCGCGACGTCGTAGGGGTTGGGCTCGGCCGCCGCGAGCCGCCGCGCGAGCGCGAACGCGCCGGCATACGGCGAGCCTTCGATGCGCGCGCGCATCGCCGGCACGCTCGCGGGGCTCACGCCCGGCGCGGGCGGCACCAGCAGCGCCCCACCGACGCCCGCACGCAGTCGCAGGAGGCCTGCGTGGGGCGGCGGACCGGGCACCGCGAACGCCGCATACGGGAGGTACCGGCGCGGGTAGGCGCGGGGGGCGGCGCGGAGCACCGCGGGGCTGGGGCTGGGCGCGTAGCTGCTGATCCGGTAACGCGTTCCCGCCGAGGGCGCGGCCGGCAGCGACAGCACGCCGTCCGCCGTCACGGTCACCGGCGCCGAGCGCCCGCTGAGCCATTCCACGTGCTCGGGCGCACCGCCGCCCGTGACGAGCTGGGGGGCGCGCAGGCCCGCCACGGTCACCGTGACGCTCTGCTGGTTGCGCGCCACGAGCTGCGAGCGCGGCGACGGCAGGTCCAGGCGCGCGGCGCCGGGAGGCGTCGAGGAGCGGACGAACGCGACCCCGTCGAAGCGGTCGAGCGCGATCAGCTTCAGCAGCGACGGGCGGTGCTCGCTGACGGTCAGCACCGTCGCGGCCGAGCGCGACCACGTGATCGGCCCGTATGTCTGGTTCCACTGGAAGGAGATCTCGCTCGGCACGGGATCCCACGAGCGGTAGTCGAGCCACGGTTCACTCGAGCTGAGCGCCGGCGCGAGCAGCAGCGCGCCGACCGACGCCGCGAGCACCCACGCGAGCGCGCGGTTGACGCGGCGGCCCGGCAGCCACGCGAGCCACAGCCAGGCGCAGACCAGCAGCACGAGCGCGAACCCCTGCACCCGCCACGCGGGCGCGTGCTGGTTGACGAGCCCGCACATCAACACCGCGATCAGGGTTCCCAGCGCGATCAGCTCGCGCCACACGCTCCGCGGCGCCGGCCAGAGGCACACCGCCGAGGCGAGCGTCAGCGCGGGCGCGAGCGGAAGCAGGACGGCCAGCCGCGCCCAGCGGGACCCGCCGCGATAGGGCCACAGCCAGCCTTCGAGCCCGTCGATGCCCTCTCTCACGTTGCTCGTGAGCGAGCCCCAGCGCCACGGGGGGAGCAGGTGCAGGGGAACCCCGAGCACCGCGATCAGCGCGATCAGCATCGCGAGCGGCACGATCCAGCGCGCGATGCGGCGTGCGGGTGAGCGGCCGCCGAGGGAGGCCAGGGCGGCGCCCCCCACGGCGGCGAGCGCAACAGCGCCGAGCACGCGCAGGGTGGGCGGGTGCAGGAGCAGCGTGGAGTACTCGACCGCCGCGAACGCCGCGAACGCCGTGAACGCGGCCAGCCGCGGCCCGGGCCGGGCGGCCGTCTGATCGCGTTCCGCAGCCGGCGGCGCGGGGGCGCGACCCGGCACCGACGCAGCGGTCGCGCTCATGCGGCCGCCCGCGCCGCCCCGCCGAGCGCGTGGACCGCGCACCCGGAGACCGTGAAGAGCACCCGTGCGCCCGCGGCGGCGGTCGGCGAGACGAGATAGCAAGAGGACTGCAGGCGTGTGGCGAGCGCGCGCGGCGGACCGCCGACCCCCACCCACACGACCGTCGCGGCCCGTTCGACGGGCGCGTGCGCAACGCTTCCGCCCGGAGCGAGCAGCGCGAGGCGCGCGTGGAGCGGCTCCCACGAGGACAGCGCGGGGTCGAGCACGTATGCGCGCTGCACGTCCGGCAGCAGCAGCCCGCACCCCTCGCGCCGCGCGATCCCCGTCGCCAGCGAGGCTGCTGCGCGCACGCACATGTCGAAGGCGCGCCCGTCGGCGGGCGCGCGCCCGTCGAGCACCACGAGTGCGTGACGGTCCCGCT
The DNA here is from genome assembly GCA_025934395.1 of Solirubrobacteraceae bacterium. GTDB lineage: Bacteria > Actinomycetota > Thermoleophilia > Solirubrobacterales > Solirubrobacteraceae > Palsa-744. The sequence goes on from JAICYC010000035.1 coordinate 13,735, forward strand.
CGGCGCTGAGCTGGCGCTCGATCAGGGCGCCCGTGCGCGCGACCGAGGGCCAGTGGATCCGGTTGGCCGGCGTTCCGGGACGGTAGGGGCGCAGGCCGTCAGCCTCGGCCCCCGCGGGCTCACGCCGGTGCGCACGGGCGTCGCGAGGGGCCGCGCCGAGCAGCGCGAGGCGCCGGGCGGGGATCGCCTCGATCCGGGGCAGGACCAGCACCTCGGTGTCCGGCGAGCACAGCTCCCGCGCCGCGATCGCGAGCGGGTCGGCGATCCGCAGCTGCGAGGGCCCGATCCGGTGCAGGCCGCGGCGCGACATCGTCGGCGCCAGGGTCACCGCCCCGCCGGCAGCTCGCGGGACCCGCTCCGGCTCGGCGCCGGGCACGCGGCACAGCTCCCCCGCCCAGCGCGCCAGCGCCCCGTGCACGCGCAGCGTGATCGTGACCGTCTCCCCCTCTTCGACGTTCGCCCGTGGGGGCTCGCGCTCCAGGCGCGCCCCCCACGCCGCCGCGCGCACGCCCAGCTGCGCCGCGGCGGCGAGCAGCAGCAGCGTGAGGCCGGGCACGTACAGCGCGGACGCGGCGAACGCGCCGCCGAGCAGGCACAGCGCCACCCCCAGACCGGCGAGGCGGCGCGCGCCGCTCACAGCGCCGGTACGGCGCTGAGCGCGTCGGCGACGATCCGCTCTCGCTCGTGCTCCTCGCTGCCGGGCGCGAGCAGCAGCCGGTGGGCGAGCACCGATACGGCGAGCGCCTGGACGTCGTCGGGCGTTGCGTGGTCGCGACCCTGAAGCGCCGCATGCGCCATCGCGGCGCGCAGCAGCCACAGGCCGGCGCGAGGGCTGGCCCCGAGCTCGGTGCGCGGATCGCCGCGGGTGTGGTCCACGAGCGCGACCACATAGCGGCACAGCGGATCGCTCGCGTACACGCGTGCGGCTGCCTCCTGCGCGGCGATCACCTCGGCCGTCGCGGTGACGGCCTCGACGTCCAGCACGCGGTCGCGCGCGGCGTGCTCGGAGAGCATCGCGGCCTCTTCGCCCGCGGCGGGGTACCCCAGCGAGATGCGCACCATGAAGCGGTCGAGCTGCGCCTCGGGCAGCGGATAGGTCCCCTCGTACTCGACGGGGTTCTGGGTGGCCATCACCACGAACGGGCGCGCGAGCTCGTGCGTGACGCCGTCCACGGTGACGCGTCGCTCCTGCATGCACTCCAGCAGCCCCGACTGGGTCTTCGGCGAGGCGCGGTTGATCTCGTCGACGAGCACCATGTTGGCGAACACCGGCCCCGGGCGGAACTCGAAGCGTGCGTCGCGCTGGTTGAAGACGTTCGTGCCGATCAGATCCGACGGGAGCATGTCCGAGGTGCACTGGATACGCGAGAACTCCGCGTCGATCGAGGAGGCCAGCGCGCGGGCGAGCGCGGTCTTGCCGACGCCGGGGTTGTCCTCGATCAGCACGTGCCCCGCAGCCATCAGCGCGATCAGCAGGTCGCGCAGCGCTCCCTCCGGCACCTTCACAGCGCGCGCGACGTTCGCCGCGATGCGCGAGCCCAGCTCCGCAACGTCCGTCGGACCGAGCTGGCCAACAGAGTCCATGGGGTCGGGATGTTACGCGCGCGCGAAGGCTAGCCCTGCAGGTACGCGAGCACGGCGAGCACGCGCCGGTGGTCGGTCGGCGACTGCGCGAGATCGAGCTTGCCGAGGATGCTCTGCACGTGCTTCTCCACGGCGCCCACCGTGAGGACGAGCGCGTCCGCGATTCCCGCGTTCGAGCGGCCCTCCGCCATCAGCCCGAGCACCTCGCGCTCCCGCGGCGTCAGGCGCTCCAGCGGGGCGTCCTCGCGCCGCCGCGCGAACAGCTGGGCGACGACCTCGGGATCGAGCGCGGTGCCCCCTTCGGCGACCCGCGTGACCGCCTCGATGAACTCCCCGACGTGCATGATCCGGTCCTTCAGCAGGTAGCCCACGCCGCCGCTGCGATCGGCCAGGAGCTCCGCGGCGTACTCGTGCTCGACGTACTGCGAGACGATCAGGATCGCCGTCCCCGGCACCTGCTCGCGCGCGCGCAGAGCCGCGCGCAGACCCTCGTCCCGGAAGCCCGGGGGCAGGCGGATGTCGACCACCGCGATGTCCGGGCGGCGCTCGAGCACCTCCGCGACGAGCGCGTCGCCGTCGCCGACCGCCGCGACCACGTCGAACCCGTTGTCGCGCAGCAGCCGCTCGAGACCGTCGCGCAGCAGCGCGAGGTCCTCCGCGATCACCACTCGCAAGGCAGCTCCGCGTGGACGATCGTCGGACCCCCCGCGGGGCTGGTGACGCGCAGCTCGCCGTCGAGCGCGCGCACGCGGCGGCGCAGGCCGCCGAGGCCGCTGCCCTCGAGATCGGCGCCACCCACCCCATCGTCCACGACGTCGAGGCGCAACCCCACATCGGTGCGGCGCAGGCGCACCTCGACGTGCTCGGCGCGGGCGTGCTTGCCGGCGTTCGCGAGCGCCTCGGCGGCGACGAAGTAGAGGGCGCTCTCGATCGCGGCGGGCGGCCGCTCGCGGCCGGCGTCCGCCGACACGGTCACGCGCATCGGGCTGAGGTCGGCGAGCGAGCGCACCGCGGCCTCGAGGCCCCGGTCGGTGAGCACCGGCGGGTGGATCCCGCGCGCGAGGTCGCGCAGCTCGCGGAGTGCGTCCTCGGCGCCCGCGCGCGCCTCCGCGAGCAGCTCCTGCGCGGCCGCGGGCTCCGCGTCGGCGAGCTTCTGCTCTGCCATCCCGAGGCTCATCCCGAGCGCCACCAGCCGCGCCTGCGCGCCGTCGTGGAGGTCGCGCTCGATCGTGCGCAGCCGCTCGCCCTCGGCATCGACCGCGCCGGCGCGCGTGGTCTCGAGCACATCGATCCGCTCGCTCATGCGCCCTGCGGACCTGAGCGCCACCACGCTGCCGTGGATCGCGAGCGGGATCAGGAAACCGACGATCCCCCACCCCGCCCAGAAGTAGCCGCCGCCCGAGGCCGCCCAGACGCCGATGAAGAACAGCGACAGCGACGCCCACACGCCGGAGTGCACGGCGAGCGCGTGGTCCACCGGCCCCCGCCGCCAGAGGTCGGGCCGGCGCGCGAGCAGCCGCAGCCAACCGTGGATCGCAACGGCTGCGGCCGTCGGGAGCATCACCCACACCGGCCAGAAGTAGCTCGTGTCCGACAGCGCCCAGATCAGCACCAGCCCGATCCACAGGAGCCCCGTCGACCACGCGTGCGCGATCAGGCCCGCCTCGCGCCCGGGCGTCGCGGGCGTCGCGGGCGTCGCGGGCGCAGCGCCGGGCGCAGGCGGGGCGCCGCGGGCAGGCGCGGGGCCGGGCGCAGGCGCGGCGGCGCCTGACGCATCGCCGGTCACGGTTCGGGCGTCGCCGAGCAGGCGCACGGAGCTGTCGCGGAACGGTCTGGTCATCGGCTCGACGAGCATGATCGTGGCTGCGGCGACCAGCAGGCCCACAGGCACCGCGGGGAGCGCCTCGCCGACGTCATGCGCCGTGTAGAGACCGTAGTCGAGCCCCCCGGGCACCGCCCACGCGTAGAACGGCGCAGCGACGGCCCCGATCGTGACGGAGAGCAGGCTCAGCAGGAGCACGCCGAGCGCGAAGCCGAGCAGCGCGCGCAGCCACAGGAACGCCTGCACGCGCCAGAAGGACCGGTGGGCGACCGGGCCCAGCAGCCGCCGCCACCAGCCCTGCCCGAGCCCGGGCCAGCGCGGGGCCGCGGCCGGCGCGTCGAGCAGGGTGCGCGCGAGCGCGGCCTCGACGGCACCGGCGCCGAGCGTGGCCGCGCCGCCCGCGTAGAACAGCGCGACCACCAGCGGCGTGACGATCAGCCCCGCCGCGAGCGACCAGGCGGTCACCAGCAGCGTGAACCAGACGATGCCGAGCGGCATCCCTGACAGCAGGTACAGGAGCCTGCGTGCGGTGACGCCCGGCGCGGGCATCACGCGGCCTCGGTCGCGGGTGCCTGCGATCGGGCCACGGCCACACGACCTCCCTCGACGCTCACGCGCGGCAGCCACGAAAGCGACCGTGGCAGCCACCATGTGCGCTCGCCCAGCAGCGTGATCGCCGCGGGGAGCACGACGCCCCTGACGAGGGTCGCATCCAGCAGCACGGCCGCCGCCAGCCCCACGCCCATCTGCTTGATGTCGAGCGACGGCAGCGAGGCGAAGATGGCGAACACCGCGACCATCACCGCGGCGGCGGCGGTGACGGTTCCGGCGGAACCCCTGATGCCCCGCGAAACCGCCTCGGCGGTGGACAGGCCCTGTTCGCGCAGCTCGCTCACGCGGCTGAGGATGAACACGTGGTAGTCCATCGAGAGGCCGAACAGCACCGAGAACAGGAACAGCGGCAGCCATGCCACGACCGCACCATTCGAGTGGAAGCCGAGCGGTCCCTGCAGGTGCCCGTCCTGGAAGACCCACACGAGCACACCGTACGCGGCGCCGACCGAGGCGAGGTTGAGCCCGAGCGACAGCAGCGGGATCGCAAGCGATCGGAACGTGACCAGCAGCAGCAGGAACGCCAGCCCCAGGACGAACGCGAACACGATCGGCGCATGGCTGCGCAACGTGGCGTTGAAGTCCACGGTTCCGGCGGTTTCGCCGCCGACGGCGTAGCTCAGGCGCGCATCGCGGCCCAGCGTGGCGGGCAGAACCCGGTCGCGTAGCGTCCGCAGCGCGGACACCGAGACGGCGTTCTCGCCGTTCCCGGACAGGGGCAGGGTCACGACCGCGACCTTCCCGCCAGGGCCGACGCGCGTCGAGACCGGCTCGTGCACCGCTCCCGCGGCGAGCGCCGCGCGGACCGCGGCGCCCAGCTCGGTGCGAACCTTCGGCGCGGTCACGTCGGGGGCCCTCACGACGAGCTGCGCCGGCGTGGGCGACCCCGGGAAGGCTCTCTGGATCGCCTCGTAGGTCTTCACGGCGGGGAGGCTCCGCGGGAGGTCCCCGGCGCTGAGGAAGCTCGTGTGCATCGCGAACGCCGGCACGACGAGCGCGGCGAGCACGAGCGCCGACGCCGTGACGGCGGCACGCGGGTGGCGCACGACGCGATCGACCAGGTAACCCCACACGCGCGAGCCGGAGCGCTCTGCGCGCCGGCGGCGCACGCTTCCCCGCTCGACTTTGTCGCCCAGCCGCCCGAGCAGGGCGGGCAGGACGGTGAGCGACCCCACGAGCGCGGCGAGCACCACGAGCATCGCGCCCACTCCGAGCGAGGTGAACACGGGCGAGCCGGTGAACAGCATCCCCGCCATCGCGATCAGAACGGTCACCCCGGACACGAGGACCGCTCGGCCCGAGGTCGAGCCGGCGCGCACCAGCGAGGCGTTCGCGGACAGCCCGCGCCGACGTTCCTCGCGCTCACGGCGCAGGTAGAAGAGCGAGTAGTCCACCCCTACGGCCATGCCCATCAGCAGCATCACCGAGCTCGTGGCTTCGGACTGATGCACGGCGTGGCTGAGCACGGCCGACAGGCCCCCGGCCGCCAGCACCGCCGAGAAGGCGAGCAGCACCGGGATGCCCGCGGCGACGAACGCGCCGAACGCGAACAGGAGGATCGCGAAGGTGACCGGGAGCGAGAGCTTCTCCGCGCTCGCAAGCCCGTCGCTGACGGCTTTGCTGGCGGCCCAGCCCGCGCTCGCGTCCCCGAACTCCGCGACCTCGAAGCCGGCGGGCGCCCGGCGCTGCAGGGCTGCAACGCGATCGAGCACGGGCTGTACGCGTTCGTGGGCTGTTTCGGCACTGCCGCGCATATCGAACTGCACGAGCGCCGAGTGCCCGTCGGCCGCGGTCAGGCCGGCGGCGCCCGGCTCGTAGGGCGAGCGGACATCGGCCACCTGCGGCAGTCGCGAGATCTGGGTGCGCACACCTTCCACGACACGCTTGAATCCGGGTTCCTCGACGCCGGCGGAGCGGTTCTGGACGAGCACCTGCTCGCGCGCGACCCGGGCGAGGCCGCCGTGGTTGAGCAACGCCTGGGCGCGCGCGGTCTCGCCGCTGCCCTCTTCGCGTTCGGTCAGCTTCACGACGCCGGCGATCTGCCCGAGCGCCACCATCGCCACGACGAACGCGAGCCATCCGAACGTGGCCTTCTTCCAGTTGGCCGCGCTCCAGGTGGCGGCCCGAGCGGTGAAGTTCATGTCTGCTCCTCTCGTGATCGGGGGTCGAGAGAAGCGTGCGCGCCCAGCGGCCGGGCGCCAATGCGGCGCGCTGGCGTCGTGCACACCAGCTAGCTGGCGTATGCGCCCGGGGGTGGCGCGCGGGGCTATGATCGGCGACGGGATCGGAGGAGCGCAAGGAGGGTGACCGTGGGCTCAGGGATGACGCGCAGGGAACTGCTCGGGGCCGGTGCAGCGGCAGGGGCGGTCGCGCTCGCATCAGAGCCGCTCTTGTCGAGGGCGCTGGCGGCGACTGCGCCGCGCCAATGGCACCTGTCGGACATCGAGCACGTGGTGATCCTGATCCAGGAGAACCGCTCGTTCGACCACTACTTCGGCACGTTTCCGGGCGTGCGCGGCTGGGGCGATCCGGCGGCGGCCGCCGTGATCGCGCAGCCCGGCTACCCCGCACCGGGGTTCGAAGGCGAGCTCCTGCCGTTCCATCTGGAGACCCACGGCGCCGCGCAGTGCTTCCCGGACATAACGCACAGCTGGGCGCCCCAGCACAAGAGCTGGGACAACGGCGCGATGGACGGCTTCGTGAAAGCGCACCTCGCGACCGACGGTGCGGCGGCGGGCCCGGCGACGATGGGCTACTACGAGCGGGAGGACATCCCGTCCTACTTCGAACTCGCCGAAGCCTTCACGCTCTGCGACAGCTACTTCTGCTCCGTGCAGGGCCCGACCGACCCGAACCGCCTCTACTCGATGAGCGGCACGATCGACCCGGAAGGCAAGGCGGGCGGCCCGCTGATCTCGACCGTGGCGAACCGCACCGAGTTCAGCTTCAGATGGACCACGATGCCCGAGCAGCTGGAGTCGGCGGGCATCAGCTGGAAGGTGTACGGGGGCTCGGAGCTCGGCTACTTCGACAACCCGCTCAGCTTCTTCGAGAGCTTCCAGACCAACGAAGCGCTCGCCGCGAAGGCGTTCAAACCGGTCTACCCGAACGACTTCCGTACAGACCTCGAACGCGGGGAACTGCCGCAGGTGTCGTGGATCAACGCGTCGCTCGCCGACACCGAGCACCCGGGCATCTCGACCGCGAAGATCGGCGAGCACACCGTGCGGGAACTGATGCGGATGCTGATCAGCCACGGCCGCACGTGGAAGAGCACCGCCCTGTTCATCACGTGGGACGAGAACGGCGGCTTCTTCGACCACGTCGCGCCGCCCACCGCGCCCCCCGGAACCCCCGGTGAGTACCTCACCGTGCCCGACCTGACGAACAGCGCGGGCGGGATCACGGGGCCGGTCGGCCTCGGCTTCCGCGTGCCGCTGATCGTCGCCTCGCCGTTCGCGCGCGGCGGCTATGTGTGCTCGGACACCTTCGACCACACCTCGCTGCTGCGCTTCCTCGAGACGCGCTTCGGCGTGGAGGTGCCCAACCTCTCGGCGTGGCGCCGCTCGGTGACGGGTGATCTGACGAGCGCGTTCAGCACCACGCGCGAAATCCACACGCCGAAACTCGCCCCGGTCCGGGTGGGGCCGCGGGAGCTGAGGGAAGGGGGCTGCGAAAACTCGGGTCCGGTGCAGGTGCCGCCGAACTCGACGCCGGTCCAGGAGCCCGGGGCTCCGCGCCGCCCGAGCGGCCTCGGCTAACCGCCGACCGCCTGCGCGGGCGGCCGTTCGCCGAAGCTGTTCTCTCCGGTGGGGCCGGAGGCGAAGAACGCCCGCGCGGCGGTCAGGCCCGACTCGTAGAGGTACGCCTTTTCCCGGTCGCCGAGGTTGAAGTTGAGCGTGGAGACACCCCCTGTGGGGATCGCCACGACCCGTTTGGCGAAGCGGCGCTCCTCGAAGGAGTCGAGCGCGTTCATGGCGGTGTCGAGGATGCCCTCGAGCATCTGCACCGGCCAGCCGATCCCGCCGATCGGGTGATGGGGCACGTCGCTCTCGCTGGCCGTGAGCCCTCCGTGCAGGTGGAAGCCCCACGTCGGGTGCGCAGGCGAGCGCCGGTCGAAGACGAACAGCGGCATCGCGCTTGCCACCCCGCCGTCGACGAACACCGCCTCGTTCCGGGTGCGGGAGTCCAGCAGGCCGCCGACGGGCGGGAAGAAGTAGGGGTAGCTCGCGCTGATCCGCACCGCGCGGGCTACGGGGAAATCGTCCGGCACGATCGGCTCACGGGTGCGCGCCTCCAGGTAGGAGCCCGCGTCGGTGGGGAACTCGACCATCCGTGCGTGCGCGATGTCGGAGCCGATCACGATCAGCTCGGCGCCTTCGCGCAGGCGGCGCAGCTCGCCGAACGTCAGATCGGCGGTGACTCCGGCGAGCGGGGCGCCGTCGAGCAGGCTGCGGATCCAGTCGGTGAGCGCGTCGCCCTCCACCACGGCGTCGTGCAGGACGAGGTTCCTCGCGGCCCCGAGCAGGTGGATCGGGCTGCCGTAGTCGGCGATCTTGCCGAAGTCGAACGCGTCGAGCGTCGCGCGCAGGCTGCTCGCGTCGTGACCGACCGCCAGCGCCATCGCGGTGATCGCCCCCGCGGAGGTGCCCGCGAGGCCGTGCCAGCGCGAGTACCCCGCCTCGGCGGCGCCCTCCAGCGCACCCGCGAACGCGAGCCCCTTGATCCCTCCACCCGAGAAGACCCCGTCAGCGATCAGCTCGGCCATGACGCGCCTCAGCCCGTGTACACCCGTGCCAGCGACTCGGCAACGCACACCGGCTTCTCGCCACCCTCGCGCTCGAACGTGAGCTCGCTGGTGATCTGGGCGCCGCCGGGGATCTCCTCGACCGACTTCAGCACGGCGCGCATCCGCACCTTCTGCCCGACGGGCATCGGGGCGGGGAACCGCACGCGGTTGAGCCCGTAGTTGATCCCGAACGCGAACCCCTCGAATTTGAACATGTCATAGGAGAACCGCGGCGCGAGCGAGAGGGTGTAGTAGCCGTGCGCGATCGTGCCGCCGAACGGGCTGTCCTTCGCACGCTCCACGTCGATGTGGATCCACTGGTCATCGCCGGTGACCTCGGCGAACTCGTTGATCTTCTCCTGCGTTACGTCGTGCCAGTCGCTGACGCCGAGCTCCTTGCCGACGTGCGCCTTGACCTCGTCGAGACCGGTGAGGGTGAGCATGCGTGGAGATCCTCCTTGGCGGGCGAGCGGCGCCCTCGCTGGTGTGAACGCCCATCCTACGGGGTGTTTCCTCCGACACGTGTCTACGTTCCGGCGCCGATGTCAAGGGGATGTCGACGACTTGACGATCGACGAGTCAAATGGCCACAGAAGCCCCCCGCGCGGCGAAGAGCGTGCCGGAGGCCGGGTTCGACCCGGTGCTCGCCGACGTGCATCGCCTCGGCGAGGCACTGCACGCACGCAGCGAGGAGGTGGTGGCGCGCACGGTCGACGAGACGGTCGCCTCGGGCGAGCTTCTGGAGGCTTCGATCCAGGAGAGCTTCGTCACGGTCGCCCACAACTCGACCTACGGAGTGTCGCGCTGGATCGCCGGCGACGACGTGCAGGTGACGTTCGCCTCGGCGGAGGAAACCTCGCGCGTGTTCGGCGAGGTGGCGGCGCGCCGCGCCACATCGCTGCAGGAGGTGCTCCGCCGCACGCTCGTGTGGCGCAACGTGATGGCGTCGGTCCTGCGCGACTGCGCCGAGCAGCTGGACACCGATCCGGACGCCCTCACCCGCGCGCTGGCAACGCTCCAGTTCGCGGTGGAGGCGACCACGCTGCGGGTCTGCGAGTGCTTCGAAAGCGAGCGCCGTCGCACCGACGAGGCCCTCGCCCACCGCGAGGAGGAGCTGGCCTTCCTGGCGACCCACGACCCGCTGACCGGGCTCCCGAACCGGGCGCTGATCCTAGACCGGCTCGGGCAGATGCTCGCGCGCGCAACGCGCACGCGTGCGCCGGTGACGGCCCTGTTCATCGACCTCGACGGCTTCAAGTCGATCAACGACACGCTCGGGCACCGCGCCGGCGACCAGCTGCTGCAGGGCGTCGCCGCAAGGCTGCAGGACGTCGTCCGCGGCTCGGACGCGCTCGGCCGCCTCGGCGGCGACGAGTTCGTGGTGATCGCCGAGGAGCTCACGCGCAGCGACGGGGCCGAGCTGCTCGCGCAGCGCCTGCTGGCGGCACTCCAGACGCCGTTCGCGCTCGGGGAGGACGGCGAGGTCTCGCTGACCGTCACGGCGAGCATCGGCGCGGCCACCGGCTGCGAGCGCGCCGCGGACGAGCTGCTGCGCGACGCGGACATCGCGATGTACCGCGCCAAGCACGACGGCCGCAACCGCTACGCGCTCTTCGAGGTTGGCATGCAGCACCGGATGCAGGACCGCCTCGAGCTCGAGATGGCGCTGCGAGGGGCGCTCGCCAACGAACAGCTGCGGCTCGTCTACCAGCCGACGCTGCGCCTGGCGGACATGTGCCCCACCGGTGTGGAGGCGCTGCTGCGCTGGGAGCACCCCGACCGCGGCACGATCTCGCCCGCCACGTTCATCCCGCTGCTGGAGGAGAGCGGCCAGATCGTCGAGGTCGGTCGCTGGGTGCTCGAGCAGGCGTGCAGGCAGGCGGCGGCGTGGCGCGCCGAAGGCCACGACCTGGCGATCGCTGTGAACGTGTCCGGACGCCAGCTCGACAGCGACAGGCTCGTCGACGACGTGCGCCACGTGCTCGAACGCACCGGCCTGCAGCCCCAGGCGCTCACGATCGAGATCACCGAGACGACGCTGATGCGCAGCGTGGAGGAAACGTCGCTGCGGCTGGCCGCGATCCGCGCCCTCGGCGTCCGCATCGCGATCGACGACTTCGGCACCGGCTACTCCTCGCTGGCCCACCTCAAAGCCTTCGCGGTCGACGCCCTGAAGATCGACCGCTCGTTCGTGTCGGGGCTGGCCGGCAACCGCGAGGGGCGGACGCTGATCCACGCGGTCGTGCAGCTCGGCCAGGCGCTCGCGATCGAAACGGTCGCGGAGGGCATCGAGGAGGCCGACGAGCTCTCGCTGCTGCGCGACGAGCGCTGCGACAGCGGTCAGGGGTTCCTGTTCGCGCGCCCGCTGGAGGCGCAGGAGATCCCCGCGTTCGTGAGTTCGCGCGGGCTCCGCTAGCGCTGCGGCGAGGTCCCTTCCTCGTAGGCGCCGTAGCGCTCGCCCAGCGCGGTCCAGCGCGAGAGCCCGAACAGCTCGAAGAACGCCTCGGGGCCGGCGACGTCGCCCGCCAACGACGCCTCGCGGTTCCCACCGAGGGCATCGAGCGCCGCGCCCGCCGCGCGCGCGGCCGCGAACAGCAGGGCGACGGGGTGGATCACGATCCGGTAGCCGAGCTCCGCCAGGCGCGCAGGCGGCAGCTCGGGGGTGCGCCCGCCGGGGACGACGTTCAGCAGCAGCGGCGCATCGATCTCGGCGGCGATCCGGCTGACCTCCTCGACGCTGTGGGGCGCCTCCACGAAGATCACGTCCGCGCCGCGCTCGGCGTAGAGACGCCCCCGCGCGATCGCCTCCTCCAGCCCCAGCGGCGCGCGCGCGTCGGTGCGCGCGACGATCACGGTGGCGGGGTCGCTGCGCGCCTGCGCCGCCGCTTCCAGGGCCACGGCGAACCGCGCTGCGTCGATCACCTCCTTGCCGGCGAGATGCCCGCAGCGCTTGGGGAACGTCTGGTCCTCGAGCTGGATCGCAGCAACTCCCGCCCGCTCGTACTCCCGCACCGCGCGCACGACGTTGATCGGTGAGCCGTAGCCGGTGTCGGCGTCGGCGATCAGCGGCGGCGCGCCGCGCTCGCCCGCACCGAGCACCGCCGTCAGCGTGCGCGCCCGCTCTGCCATCTCGGCGAGCGTGAGCAGCCCCACGTCGGGCAGGCCCCATCCGGCCGCAGACACCCCGGCGCCCGTCATGTAGGCGGCGGGGAACCCGCTCGCCGCGACGAGCGCCGCCGAGATGCCGTCGTACACGCCGGGTGCGACGATCAGCTCGTCGCCGGCGAGCAGCTCGCGCAGCCGTGCGGCGGCGGTCGAGCTCACCGCGCCTTCCCCGCGCGACTCAAGGGCGCCTGTGCTGCGGCCGGCTCACCGCGACAGCGTACGCGAGGCATCGCGCCCGCATCCGCCCGGGCCGCGCGCGTGCTGTCATACAGCCGTATGGCACCTGCGTCGATCGATCACCGCGCGCCCGCCCGCTTCGCCGCCCTCACCGGCGCGCTCGCGGAGCGCGCGGCGACACTCGACCGCGCCCTGATCCCCGACGACGCGATCGAGGTCGCGCGCCACTGCCTGATCGACTGGTTCGGGGTGACGCTCGGCGGCTGCCGCGAGCCGGCGCCCTCGATCCTGTTGGAGGCGCTCGCCGCGGGGGCGCCGGCCGTGCTCCCCGAGGGCGGCTGCACGATCGTGGGGCGCGAGCTGCGCCTCGCGCCGCTGGAGGCAGCGCTGCTGAACGGCACCGCCTCGCACGTGCTCGACTTCGACGACGTCAACATGTCGTTCCTCGGGCACGCTTCCGTCGCGGTGCTGGGGGCGGCGCTGGCGCTCGCCGAGCAGCTCGACGCGGACGGCGCCGAGCTGCTCACGGCGTTCGTCGCAGGCTACGAGACCGCGTGCAGGGTCGCGGTCGCGATCGGCCCCGAGCCCTACATCCGCGGATGGCACTTCACCGGCACGGTGGGGACGTTCGGCGCGGCCGCCGCGTGCGCGCGGCTGCTCGGCCTGGACCCCGAGCGCACCGGGGTGGCGCTCGCGCTCGCAGCGAGCGAGGCAGCCGGCGTGAAGGCCAACCTCGGCACGATGGCCAAGTCGCTGCACGCGGGACGCGCCTGCGCGAACGGGCTGCTCGCCGCCCAGCTCGCCGCACGCGGCTTCACGGCCAGCCCGGATGCGATCGAGGCCACCCAGGGGTTCGCTGCGCTCTCGGGCGGCACCTGCGACACGGAGGCGGCGCTGGCGGACCCGCCGTCGGGCTGGTACGTGCTGGACAACCTGTTCAAGTACCACGCCGCTTGCTACTTCACCCACTCCACGCTCGAGGGCGTGCGCAGCCTGCGAGCAGACGGCAGCGTCGAGGCGGGCTCGCTCGAGGAGCTCACCCTGCACGTCAGCGACCTCGAGCTCGGCGCCTGCGCGATACCCGCCCCGGCCACGGGCCTCGAGGTGAAGTTCAGCATCGCGCACCTCGCCGCGATGGCGCTGCTGGACCGGCCCACCACCGCGATCAGCGATGCGGCCGCGCACGACGCCGACGTGATCGCGGTGCGCGAGCGGATCACGCTCGCCCACGACGGCCTCGCGGGCCGGCCCACCATGGTCGAGGCTCGTCTCGCCGGCGGAAACACCGTGCGGGCGGCCGTCGACCTCAACACGCCGCAGCGAGACCTCGCCGCCCAGCGCGAGCGTCTGGCGCAGAAGTTCGCGGTGCTCGCCGAGCCGCTGCTCGGCGCGGCGCGCAGCGCAGAGCTGCTCGCAGCCCTGGGCGCCCTCGACGCGGGCGCGCCCGTGCCACACGCGCTCGGCCTGTCACGGCCCTGAGCGCAGATGTGGAGCGCCGGAGCACCCGAACGGTTGCTCGCGGCGCACACGCCCGAGCCTGGGAGCGCGCGGCGGACGGGTCGCATCGCGACTTGCGGGTAACGGAGCGTGCATGGCACGTTGCGGCCGTCTCGGCTCCCCGTCCCCGGACGCCCCGTCCCGGGTCACCCCCTGCAGGCGAGCGTGCGCGTTCCGCGCACGGAGCGGCTTTAATGTGCGCATGGC